>CALWET010000092.1 GCA_944377385.1 uncultured Lachnospiraceae bacterium
ATATATCCATTTGACCCGGTCAGATAAATGTCATATCCTGCATCAAGAAAAAGACTATCCACCGCCTTTTCATAACTGCCTACATGCTGTATCTCATCAAGAAACACATAGCTTTTCTTGCCAGCTACAGATCTGCTTTTTATATATTTATAAAGCTCTTTATAGTCAGTCAACGCTTCCAGCTCTATGTCCTCAAAGTTTAGTGCTATTATCTGTTCATCATCGATTCCGCTTGCCCGCAGCTTGTCCTGAAATATCTTAAACAATGTGGACTTTCCGCAACGTCTCACTCCTGTGACTACCTTTATGATATGTCTGTCCTTCCATTTCGATAACCAATCAAGGTATCCCTCTCTTTCTATATATTTCATGTTTTTTCTCCGATCATTTTTGTTAATTTTAATCCATTTTTTTTATATTTTCAATATTTTATGGATTAGAATCCATTTTTTTATGATTTTAAAAATATTATGGATTTTATTCCATATTTTATTAAGGATCCGATCGTTAAAGCACATGCATGCCAATGACCTCTCATCACCGTACTGGCATCAAAAAAGCCCATGGGCTTCTGCCCATGGACTTTCATGAAATACGTGTTTTTTGATCTAATACTTTGTCCTAATATTAAAGCCTTGCCCTTATATCAGTTCCTGTATCCTCGCAGTTTTATCTCTCCTCCCTGAAATATGCTTTTCCAAGGCTTGCCGGGGGCTGATCCTCCTTTTTGCTTCGTATGCTTGTTACGACCAGCACCAGCAGCGTGACCACATAGGGTATCATTTTGTAAAGCTCCTGGAGCTCCATGTGATCCATGCCTGTAGGGATGTACAGATAAAGTATATACAGTCCTCCAAAGAGGAAGGAGGCAAAAATGCTGAGCTTGGGGCGCCATACAGTAAATATGACCAGTGCAATGGCCAGCCACCCCCTGTCTCCAAAGGCATTGTTTGACCATACTCCCGTGGCATAGTCCATGACATAATAAAGCCCTCCAAGGCCGGCTATCATGCAGCCTATACAGGTGGCCGCATATTTATATCGGGATACGCTGATACCTACTGCGTCGGCGGTATAGGGATCCTCGCCCACTGCTCTCAGATGCAGTCCTGTCCTGGTGTGATTCAGCACATAGGAGGCTATCAGGGCTATGGCAACACTCAGATATGCCATAAAGCCGTATGAAAGGAACAGATCGCCAATGGCTCCTAGGCTCCCGGCAAAGGGCAGCTTTTTACTGAAAAAGGCACTGGTAGCCGTCAGGGCAATGGAAGGAACATCACTATCCACAAGCTTTATGAGGGAGCCTCCGAAAAAGTTTCCAAAGCCAACACCAAAGGTAGTCATGGCCAGACCCACCACATTTTGATTCGCCCTGAGGGTCACGGTCAGGAAGGAATACAAAAGCCCCATCAAAAGAGACCCCAAAAGGCAGCATAAAAGAGGAATCAGTATCGCCAGAGCAGGATTCATGGCAGCAGTATCCGCAAAGGATCTCTCATAAAAGAAGGCTCCGATGACCCCGGATATGGCTCCGACATACATGACTCCTGGTATTCCCAGGTTGAGATTTCCGGATTTCTCAGTGATTATCTCTCCGGTACAGCCGTAAAGAAGGGGGATTCCCTGCACAACGGCCCTTGGAATGAATGCCAGTAAAAAATTCAACATATTTACTTCCCCTCCTCTGCTGCTTTTTTACGAAACTGTATCCTGTAATTTATAAAGAATTCACAGCCTATAAGGAAAAACAGTATTATTCCCGTGATTATATCGGCATATGAATGATTGAGCCCGAAATTTGTAGAGATCTCGCCGGCTCCTCTGTTCATGAATATGATCAAAAGGCTGGCAAAGACCATGGTCAGAGGATCAAACTTGCACATCCAGGCCACAAGCACTCCTGTAAAGCCCTGGCCCCCTGCTATGGTGGTGGTCACCGTATGATTGATGCTTCCAACCAGCAAAAGTCCCACAAGTCCGCAGAGAGCCCCGGAAAGGAGCATGGTCCTGACTATCACCTTTTCCACCTTTATACCCACATATCTGGCAGTCTTGTCACTTTCTCCAACTACTGATATCTCATACCCCTGCTTGAAATAATTAAGGTAGACATACATGAATGCCGTGACCAGCAAAGCTACAAGGATGGCCAGGACATACTTGGATCCAAACAGCTCCGGCAGCCATCCTATGTTGGAATCCTGATTTATGATACCTATCTTTCCTGAGCCCTTTGGCACCTCCCAGACAATGGTGAAAAATGCCACAAGCTGGGTGGCTATATAGTTCATCATAAGGGTGGACAGGGTCTCATTTGTATTCCATTTGCTTTTGAAAAATGCCGGGATAAAGCCCCACAGGGCTCCGGCTGCAAGGCTTCCTGCCACCATGCAGATCATGACCAGGCCGTTCGGAAGCTTGTCTGCAAGGCAGATCATGCAGGCGGCTGCCGCCAATCCTCCCATCAGTATCTGGCCCTCTCCGCCTACATTCCAGAACCTCATGCGAAAGGCCGGAGTCAGAGCCACTGATATGAGCAGCAGTATGGCCGTGTTCTGCAAGGTTATCCATATCTTCCTTTTGCTGCCAAAGGCTCCCGTAAAGATGGATTCAAATACGCTTATCGGATCCAGGCCCGTGGTGACCATCGTCACGATCCCGCAAAGCACAAGGGCCAGCAATATTGCCAGAGCTCTTACTCCGATTATCCTTTTAAGACTGTGAGTATCCCTCTTTACTATATGAAAAAGCGGCTCCCTGGTCCTTTTATTCATGGCCTTCTCTCCCTCCTGCCGTGGTCATCAGCCTGCCGATATGATTTTTGTCAGCAGTCCTGGCATCCAGTATCCCGCTGACCCTGCCTCCGCACAGCACCATGATCCTGTCGGAAAGCTCCAAAAGCACATCCAGATCCTCTCCCACAAATATGACTGCCACGCCTCTTTCCTTTTGTTCGTTTATCAGATTGTATATGGTATAAGAGGAATTGATGTCCAGGCCCCGCACTGCGTAGGCAGTCAGAAGCACCTTCGGATCAGAGGCAATCTCCCTGCCCACCAGTACCTTCTGCACGTTTCCTCCCGACAGCCTTCTAACCGGTGTGGTTATACCAGGAGTCACGATATCAAGCTTTTTTACCACCTCTTTTGCAAGCTTTTTCGAGGGCTTCCTGTCTGTAAATGGTCCCTTGCCCTTTCTGCAGGTCCTGAGCATCATATTGTCGGCTATGTCCATGTTGGCTACCAAGCCCATGCCAAGCCTGTCCTCAGGCACAAAGGACATGGAGACTCCCATTTCGGAGATCGAAAGGGGATCCTTGCCGAGCAGGGGCTCCCTGGAGCCGTCGTCCCTGATATAGTTTACCTCACCTGATTCCACCGGCTGAAGCCCGGCTATAGCCTCCAAAAGCTCCTTTTGTCCGCAGCCTGAAATACCGGCCACGCCCAGGATCTCTCCTGTATTTGCCGTAAAGGACACATCCCTTAGTTTAAGTACGCCCTCATCATTCCTTACCGTCAGGCCCTTTACCTCTATCCTTGGCCTGACTCCCACAGGGTCCTCCCTTTTTATATTAAGAGATACGGAATGGCCCACCATCATGCTTGTCATCTGCTCCACATCCATATCCCTGGTATCTACACTGCCAATATATTCTCCGGCCCTGAGCACTGCCACCCGATCTGAGATCTCCTCCACCTCATGCATTTTGTGGGTGATGATGACTATGGCCTTGCCGTCCTTCTTCATCCTGCGCAGCACGTCAAAGAGCTTTTCCGTCTCCTGAGGAGTAAGTACTGCCGTCGGCTCATCCAGGATAAGTATATCCGCCCCACGATAAAGCACCTTTACTATCTCCACGGTCTGCTTCTGGGAAACGGACATGTCATATACCTTCTGCCTGGGATCCACGTCAAAGCCATATTTCTCACAGATCTCATTGATCCGCTCTGTCGCTTCCCGGATATTCAGCCTTTCATGAAGTCCCAGGCTTATGTTTTCTGCGGCGGAAAGCACATCCACCAGCTTGAAATGCTGATGCACCATGCCTATACCCAGGGCATGGGCATCTCTTGGTGACCTGATCACCCTCTCTACTCCATTTATGAATATCTGTCCCTCGTCAGGAAAATAGATGCCGGAAAGCATGTTCATGAGTGTGGTCTTTCCGCTCCCATTCTCACCTAAAAGAGCCAGTATCTCCCCTCTGTATATGTCGAGATCGACCTTGTGATTGGCCCGGACCGAGCCAAAGGCCTTTGAGACCCCTCTGATCGAAACTGCGGCATTTTCAGCCTTCATCCATCATCCCCCTTTTCCTGTCATCCAAAAATGCAAAAGGGCGGCGCGGCGATATACGCTGTGCCGCCCCTGCAATGATCACTAAGTTTCCTGCTTAAAGGCAATCATTATTCAGTTCATCAGAAGGCCGTATCCAGCAGGTCGATGCCGTCTATCTGTACATCGAAATATGGTGCCGACCTCAGTCCTTCTGCCGACTCATTGAAATAACCATCCTTTATGGCTTCATGATCCGGTGTATAGTCTGCATCAGTGTCAACGTCAGCCATATAGCTGGTAAGCTCTGCGCCGTCAACAGTAAAGGTGGAAATGTCAAATACATGTGTCTCACCGGATATCAGGGATTCTTTTGCTGCCTCAATGGCTTCAGCCGTGCCCTCTGCAACACAGCTTCCAAGCTCGCTGAGCTCGACTGAACCGGTCTCCAGAGTACCGCACCAGTCAGTGGGTATGGCCACACCCTCTGCGATGGAGTTCAGGCAGAGCTCAAAGTAAGGCTCCCAGTTGACCCTTGAGGATACCAGGAAGGTATTGGGGCAGGCCTCGGCTGTGCTTCCGTTGTATGAAACATTGGGTACACCGGCTGTCTCACAGGCTGTGGGAGCTCCCATGGAATCTGCATGCTGGCTGATGATCACGCATCCATTTTCAATAAGCTTGTTTGCACCTTCCTTTTCTGCTGTCTCATCATACCAGGATCCTGTAAAGGTGACCTCCATGGTAGCTGAGGGACATACGGAGCGAGCTCCCAGGAAGAATGAAGTATAACCTGAGATGACCTCTGCATATGTATATGCCCCAACATAGCCTATCTTTGCCTGATTCTCAGTGATGTCGCCGTTTTCGATCATCTCATTAAGCTTCAGGCCGGCTACGATGCCTGCCAGATAACGTCCGTCGTAAATGGAGGCAAATGCATTGTGAAAATTGTCAAGGTTTTCAGTATGTGCCTTGGTGCCGGTGGCGTGGCTGAACTGTACCTCAGGATACTCCTTGGCAGCCTCTATGATGTAATCCTCATGTCCAAAGCTGTCCGCAAATACAAAATCACAGCCGGCGTCAGCGAGCTCACAGGCCGCCTCGTAGGCTTCCTGGCCCTCAGGGATATTGGTCTTTGCAACCATCTCCACCCCAAGCTTGTCGCAGGCTTCCTGGGCCGCATTCATGAAGTTCAGGTCATAGGTGGAATTCTCATCGTGTAAAAAAATAAATCCGGCTTTCAGTTCAGATAGTGCAGTTCCCTCGGTCTCTCCCGCATCCGCCCCTGTTATGGCTTCTGCCTCAGAGTTTGCCTCAGTCTCTGCCCCTGTACTGCCGCCGGATTTACTACCACAGCCTGCAAGAGAGGCGCCTATGACCGTCAAAGCGATCAACCACAGCAATTTTTTCTTTTTCACAACATTTCCTCCTTTGAATAGTAAAAGCTATTACAATTACAGATAAAATGTTACAAAGGGCCCGGAAAACAAAAATTTGTCTTTCCGTGCCCTTCATGCTTAAAAGTATACAGACAGTTAAAGTTTTCTGTCAATAAGACATAATTTACAAAAAATATTCCTTGTCTACACATATCTTTGACATTATTACGGTCTTGCAGAATCTGTATTACAATCGGTAAAGACCATGCTATAATATAAAGTTAAAAGGAGCAGGGGAACCCTCTGCTCCTTCTCTATCGTTGGCGTAAACGGACACAAGGGCCCGACTGAATATTTATTTGGAAATTGAACAACGCCTTATCTTAGTTTCTCCCATTTAGAGATTATTCCCCAGCAATAAAAGGATATCTTTATATAACTTTTCACTGATATAAAAACCTTTTTTCTGTAACCTATCAAGCACTGGCTTGATCTCGCTGATGATACCTCTCTGTTTGGCCTTGATCAATACTCCAAGTGTACCAATCGCTGTTATATCAAGAAATCTTGCAGTCTTTTTTGCTGCATCGTCATCGATTATCACAAGTGCGTCATCATCACATTCCTGAGCAAGTATCATGACCTCCACTTCGCCTTCATGAAGCCGAACCTTGTACATACGCTTCTTGCTTTTGTCAGGTAGCTCTTCGATATGGATCCAATCGGGACTGTCTTTTAAAATGCTGCATGCTGAATCTTCCTTTACAGTTACTTCACCATAAACAGCCTTTGGAATGGTTATTTCTCCATACATGGATCTAAGGATATCAGGCTCGCCAATATTGCAAAGAACTATAAGAGGAGTCGAATTGACTATTACCTTACGCATCCTGAACCTCTGTCTGAAGATCATCTATCGACTCATACTTAAATATAGATACCCCGTTAGCACCTAGATACTTTATAAAATCTTCCTCTGACATTCCCGCTATCTGAGCGCAATATCCTATAGAGACACCGCTTTGTGTGTAATATCCCAAAGCTACTGCTGCCCTTGCGAAAGCACTTGCCTGAGTTTTATTCATTTTTGTATCATACATTACCTCTTCAGGTATATCTATAGCTATCTGACACATACAGGTCTACCTCCAATAGATGCAGATATTATATCATACCAGCCTTTATACAGTATATGACTTTATAATTCTTTTATCATTTTATTGCTCCTTTCTAAAAAGGATTGCTGTCAAATCCCCCATCACACACAAAAAAGCCCATGGGCCTTCATCCATGAGCTGAACATAAAAAGACAAATTGTTCTCTGGTGCAGTTAATAAAAAGACACCGGCCTCAGCCGATGTCCTCAATGCGGAAGATGAGACTTGAACTCACACGCCCTAAACGGGCACAAGAACCTGAATCTTGCTCGTCTGCCAATTCCGACACTTCCGCGCAATACATATTTTGTTTTATCAGGCAAATGGCCTGGTATCATTTATACCTGTCAGAGATAAAGTCCTGCATCCTTTATACCTGCTGGTATAAAAAATGCGGAAGATGAGACTTGAACTCACACGCCCTAAGCGGGCACAAGATCCTTAGTCTTGCTCGTCTGCCAATTCCGACACTTCCGCAACGCACTTAATATTATCACAAGTCACGGGATTTGGCAAGCACTTTTTATCACTTTTTGCATCCATAAAGAGATGCAAAAGCTGTCATCTCCTGATGTAATAAAGTATATCTTTGACGCAGGTCCCGTAAGCTTATTCTATGGGCTCCATATGGTAATTCCCGTGTATGCTCTGAGATCCGACTACATTTATAAAGGCATGGCTGTCCACCTCTCTGACCACTCTCAGCACAAGGGGCAGCTGATCCGCATCTATGATGGTATAGATGATATACCTGGGCTTATGAGTATATGCTCCCTCAGCCTTGAACATGGTGGTGCTGTGATGGGTCACTCCCATGATGCGGTCAGATACCGCCTGGGGCCAGTCCGTAACTATAAAAAGGGTCTTTCTGGCATAGCGCTTATAAAGGGTATTCAGTATCTGGGTCTGGCAGAACTGATATATGACTGTATAGAGGGCACTGTCCATTCCAAACAGCACGCCGGATATGAATATCATGCTCACGTTGAAGGCCATCACATAGTTCCAGGTGCTTATGCCCTTTTTTACTGAAAAATACATGGCCACAAAATCCGAGCCTCCGGAGCTTGCCCCCGCATTTAAGATCAGGGCCAGAGCACAGCCATTTATGATTCCACCGAAAACTGAGATCAAAAGCGGATCATAGGTGATGGGCAGAGCCGGTATCATATCCGTAAAGGTCGAATACAGAAAGATACAAAGACAGCTCAGTATCGTGAATTTTTTGCCCACTGTCTTATAGGCTAGGTATGCAGGTACTGCGTTAAAGATCACAGACAGCGGAGTAAAAGGTATCTCTGCTCCAAAAAACTTCCTGCCTATCCTCTGCAGCAGTACCACTATTCCGTTTACGCCTCCCGGCACCAGATCTCCCTGATTTACAAAGCTTTTCAGGTTGATCGCCATGATCATTGAGGCCAGGATGATCACGATGATCGTCTTTGCATTTGCCTCGATCCGATGGTTGTTCCGCGCCGCAGCATAATTGGCGTAGGCATCGTCTATCCTTTTGTTGACAGGCTTTTTCCCTTTGTTTGTGGTATCCATATACTTATAAAGCAAAACTGAGCTTCAGAGGCCCTGATATCCGGGTCCGCAAAGCTGTTTAAATCTCTATTTCCGCAAAGCTGTTTAAAATATAAGATCCGAAAGGTCCCTCCGGGCCCCTCGGATCCCTGTGCTTTTGTTTAGATGTGCTCCTTTGCAAGCTCGCAAAGCTTTGCAAAGCCTGCTGCGTCGCTTATGGCCAGCTCGGAAAGCATCTTTCTGTTCATGTCAACTCCTGCTGCCTTGAGGCCGTGCATGAGCTTTGAATAGCTGAGGCCGTTAAGCCTTGCTCCTGCATTTATCCTGGTTATCCAGAGAGCTCTGAACTGTCTCTTTCTCTCCTTACGTCCTCTGTAGGAGGTCGCAAGGGCCCTCATCACTGACTGCTTGGCTACACGGTACTGCTTTGAACGAGCGCCTCTGTAACCCTTTGCCATCTTGAGTACTCTGTTATGTTTTCTTTTTGCGTTAAGTCCGCCTTTTATCCTTGCCATCTACTTTTCCTCCTTCAGGTTACAGATACGGAAGTATCTTCTTCATCGTCTTTACATTTGTGGAATCCATCTCCACGCTCTTTCCAAGGTGCCTTTTCCTCTTTCTGTCCTTCTTGGTAAGTATATGTCTCTTGTTGGCATGATTTCTCATGAGCTTGCCGGTACCGGTCTTTTTGAAGCGCTTTGCAGCCGCTCTCTTGGTCTTGAACTTTACTGCCATTTCTATATCCTCCTTGAGTCTGTTATTCAGCTTTTTTTAGGTCCCAGGATGAGCACGAGGCTCCTGCCCTCGGCCTTGGGCTGGCGGTCTACCACTGCCACATCCGAAAGCTTTTCCGCAAAGTCCTCCAGTATATGTGTGGACTGCATCATCCTTGAGAGCTCACGTCCCCTGAACCTCAGATTGACCTTGATCTTGTTTCCCTTTTCCAGGAACTTCCTGGCGGCATTGATCTTGGTGTTGAGATCATTGGTGTCGATATTCGGCGACAGACGCACTTCCTTGACCTCGATCACCTTTTGTTTCTTTTTCTGTTCCTTTTCCCTGCGCTTCTGCTCATAGCGATACTTGGAGTAGTCTATGATCTTTACCACAGGAGGAACGGCGTTAGGCGCGATCTTGACAAGGTCAAGCTCCGCTTCATCGGCTATACGCTGGGCTTCCTCAGCGCTCATGATGCCAAGCTGCTCTCCGTCCTCTCCGATGACGCGTACCTCTTTGTCTCTTATCTGTCCGTTTATCTGGACATTATTATCGCTGATATCAATACACCTCCCCTGCATTTTGTCCGCTGTCCTGAGACTAAAAAAGCGGACGCTCCAAGGCATCCGCTTAATATCCCATACTCAGTGCCGCCACCGAAAAACTGAAGAAAATATATGGCAGCTCTGCTGTATACTGTGATATCATACCTGCGTATCTGTCATACACGAGGTGAGGCGGACAGCCTTCTTCTTTTTTAACCTATGTAATGATACGGTATGACAGGGGATTTGTCAAGCTTTTTTAAACAATGATACTATTCCTCAATCAATCCTTTTTCCAGCAGGAATTCACGGGCTATGACATAGGGATCCTCACCATCCTGAGCTCCTCTGTAATTCATATCCTGCATCTCCTCATCACTGACAGCCAGATTAAGCTCCATACAAGCATCATAGACCTCAGGATGCTCCGTCATGACCTCCTCGCCGAGCATGGAAAAGAGCACATAAGGCGGGAAAAAGCTATGATCATCCTCAAGAAAGACCAGATCATATTTCTGCAAAAGCCCGTCCGTCCTGTAGGTCACGATCACGTCCACCTCATCATTTTCCAATGCTATGTACATGGGAGCAGCCCCAAAGGTCAAAGCATCCTTAAAGGTCAGTCCATATTCCTCACAGGCAGGGAACAAGCCGTCATTTTCTCTGGCATAAAAGCTCTGGGAACAGCCCACGATCATGTCTGGAGCCAATGGAGCCAGATCTCCTACTGTCTTTAGATCATACTTTTCAGCAAGCTCAGGCTTTACCGCAAATACATACTGATTATTTGGTCCGAGCTGTCCTGATGCAGTCACCCCATAATTTTCAAGAGCCTCTGACACATCCTGGTATGTCTGATCTCTCTCCATGCCGGGATATATCTCAAGGCCAAGCACGGATGCATAATAAGTACCTGTATATCCAGGCACCATATCTATCTCACCATTCAAAAGAGCTTCCCAGGTGACTAAGGTACTGCCCATTGCATTGTTCAGATCCACCTCTATACCAGTCCTGTCCTCTATGACCTGGGCATAAAGCTGAGAAACGATACGCTCCTCGATGTATTCCGTAGTCCCTATCGTAATGCTTTCTCTCTGACTCATCCTCAGGCTGTCGTATACGATGCTGCCAAAGAGCACTGCCAAAGCTGCTGCCACTACGCTCAGCACACGGCGCTGATGGTTTTTCATCCGATGCACCGTTGCAGCATCTATGGCTGCTGATGAGAGCCTCAGGCTCACCGGCACCACGGCTTTTTCCACAAGTCCGAAAATATAATCTATAAGCAGGGCCAGGGCACAGGCAGGTATGGCACCTGAAAGTATCATATTGGTGTTTATGATCTGTATTCCGGCATATATCTGCTTGCCCAGGCCGCCGCCTCCTATAAAGGCGGCGATCGTTGCCGTACCTATGGAGTTTACTGCCGCAACTCTTATGCCCGCCATGATCACGGGCAGCGCAAGGGGCAGCTGTACCTTAAACAATATCTGCCTGTTGGTCATGCCTATGCCTCTGGCAGCTTCTATGGTCATCTGATCCGTATTGACCAGCCCGGTATAGGTATTTCGCAGTATCGGCAATATGGCATAAAGAGCTATGATAATGATGGCAGTTTTATCGCCTATGCCTATTATGGGTATGAAAAAACCCATCAGAGCCAGGCTCGGTATGGCCTGCATGATACTGGCACAGCCAAGCACAGGCTTCCTCGCAAAGGGCAGCCTGGATATGATCAGTCCCAGAGGAACACCAATGACTATGGCCCCTGCAACAGCCAGCATGCCTATGCGCAGATGCTGTACCGTATATTGAAGAAGTATATCGTAATTGGATGCTACATACTCAAAAAATCCGCTCATGCCGATACCTCCTTTTCCATATCCAGATACTGCTGGCTCATGGTGGTGACCAGACTGCTGTTTGTTATAAGTCCTTCCAGATAGCCCCACTGATTTACCACCGGCAGAGCCTGGACCTCATTTTTCTTTATGAGACCCAAAAGCTTTACCAGATCATCCTCTGGCCTGGCAACAGCCTTTGGCTCCATGATCAGCTCAGATACAGGGGCTGTCATGTCAGAGGCTCTCTGAATATCCAGTGCCCTTACATATCCTGCAAATCTTTCTTCTCCATCCAGCACCATGGCGCTGGTCACATGCTTTTCCCTCATCTGCTCCATGGCATGCAGGGCAGACAGGCTCTCCGGCACTGCCAGCGGATCAGCAAGCATTATATCTCTCGCCCTGATATATTCAGGATTTGCCCAGATTCGTTTTCTTCCCACAAAGTCTGCCACATATTCATTGGCAGGATTTTTCATGATCTCCTCAGGAGTATCGTACTGTACTATCCTTCCTCCGTTGATGATGCATATACGGTCTGCGATCTTTACAGCCTCATCCATATCGTGGGTTACGAATACTATGGTCTTTTTCAGTCTTGATTGAAGGAATATAAGCTCATCCTGCAGCTGTGACCTGGTTATGGGATCCAAAGCTGAAAAGGGCTCATCCATCAGTATGATGTCCGGATCCGTGGCAAAGGCTCTGGCAACACCCACACGCTGGAGCTGGCCTCCGGAAAGCTGGGTGGGATAGCGATCAAGATACTGATCTCCGTCAAGGCCAACCATCTTCATCAGTTCCTCGGTGCGTCTTTCTATGTCCTCAGCCTTTCTTTTTTCAAGACGTGGTATGACCTCTATGTTTTCTCTGACAGTCATATGTGGAAACAGGCCTGTCTGCTGTATGACATATCCCATATTTCGTCTCAGCCTGATGGGATCCTGCTCCATGATGTCCTGGCCATCTATCAGTATCCTGCCTGAGCTGAGCTTTACAAGCCTGTTTATCATCTTCAGGCAGGTAGTTTTCCCGCATCCCGAAGGCCCTATCAACACGACTATCTGCCCTGTGGGTATGGTCAGGCTTATATCCCTGACCACCTCTTCGTCCATGCCCCGGTACTTTTTGCTTACCTTCTCAAATTGAATCATAGAACTCCTTTCCCAATACTCTGAATTTAAGAACCGTTTATGAATGTTTCCACCGCTCCCTGGCAGCCTCTGTCTCCGACAAATATTATTACATCCCCTTCATATATCTCGGCATAGGGCCCAGGAGAAAGTATCATATTGCTCCCCCTGCTGATGGCAATAATGGTGGCTCCCGTGGCCTGCCAGAACCTGAGCTCGCCTATGCTCATGCCTATCTTGTCTGAATGTGCATTTACCCTTATCTCGTAATTAGGCAGGCATTTTTCATATGGAAGCGGCGAGGGCTTCATATCAAGCAGCTGTTCGCAAAGCTCTCCCATCAGCCTTCCATTGTCCGCTATGTCCCGCATGACCTTTTTAAGCTCCTCTCTCAGATTTCGTTCATGATAACGATTTCTGGACAGCTCAATATATCGCCTTGCATTGTCCCGGGAAATGACCACAGCCCCGCTTTTTTCTTTGATCTCAACTGCTCTCATGTCTGCAAGCAGGGACATAGCCTTGCGTACCGTCTCCGGTGAAACATGATATTCCGATGAAAGCAGAGTCCTGCCGGGCAGCTTCCTTCCCTCCTGGTATTCATCTGCTGCTATCCTGGATGCCACATCCAATGCTATACGCTCATATTGGGGCAATAATTCCTCTGCCATATGCTTCTGCTTCCTTCCTTTGATCAAACCGTTCTTAAATCATGCCACGCTCTGATACGGTATCAGTTTAAAATTTAAAATTTAAAATTTGAAATTTATTAGTATTTTATATCTGACAACCTATAAATGTCAACAGGTTGTCAGATAGTTTTTGATAAGATCATTGCATCATTTTTAACCAAATAAACAAGGCGGAGGACATGTATCCTCCGCCTTATCTAACTCACTATTATTTGCATAAATATAACCAAAGCTATATTTCAGCTCCTGTCCTAAGCCTGATGATCAGCATGTCTCCTCCAGCAGTTTGATGATCAGTATATCTCCTCCAGGAGCTTTTCATCTATCTTCCTCTCAAGGGGCAGCCAGTTCAGCACATGCTTGATATACTCTCCCCAAAAGGTAAACTTGTGTCTCCCCGGGCCCTCCTCATAGGTCAGATCAGCCCCATGCTCAAGCAGGAAATCCCTGAAGTGTCGGTTAGCCCCTATCAGGCTGTCCTCAGTTCCGCAGGCCATATAAAGCCTGGGCTCCGGCCTTTTTTCTGCCTTGAGCCTCAGATACAGCGCCTCATAGTCGTTGTCACTGCCTCTGAACTTGGCCGGATCTCCAAGTATGGCCTGATAAAACCTCCTTCGTCTGGCAAATTCAGGATCACTGTCATCCAGGCCGGGATCCATGACCCTGTCAGCGATAAAGGCCCCTGACAGGGCTGCCGCATAGCCAAAGGTCTCGGCATACCTGAGCCCGTTCCTCATTGCACCATAGCCACCCATGGAAAGACCTGCTATAAAGGTATCCTCACGCTTTTCAGAAAGCGGGAACAGTGCCCTTGTCCTGTCCACCAGCTCCTTGCCTATGAACCTGCCATATTCCTCGCCTGTGGCTGCACAGTCTGTATAAAAATGATTTTCTCCGGAGGGCATCACAACGGCCAGATCAAGGGCTCTGGCAAGAGGAGCTATGCTGGTCTCCAGGAACCAGTCACTGTCATTTCCATAAAGCCCGTTCAACAGGTAAAGTGTCTTATAGGGCCTGTCCTTTTCCCTTATACTGTCCCCCGGATGCTTTGCCTTGTCCACCGGCACCACGGCCGTCACGGATACGGTGCGCAAAAGGCACCTTGAATATAGATCCATCCTGATAAATGCCATGCTTATATCCTCCTATCACCTGTGCCTCAAGGCCCTGATCCTTAAATATGCCTTGAAGTTCTGATTCTTGATTCAGCCTTGAGTCTATGATCCTTAGAAATGCCTTGAAGCCCTGATCATGCCCTCTGTAAGCCTGCCCACGGATATGTATCCCCTGAGCAGAGCATCTATATCCGTGCCCTCCTCATCCTCGGTGGCCAGATCGAAATGAAAGCTCAGGCTTCCCTCGCCTTCAAACTCCGTTTCCTTTATGTAGCTGCATTGATAATACTGCTTTCCGGATATCCTGCGGTCGTACAACACTCCCCTTATGTCCTCCGGAGCAAGGGATGGCACATTTATGTTCCATATCTCATAGCTCTCTATGTCCTTTTTCAAAAGCTCCATCATGATTCCCGGCAGATAAGCACCACAGGCTCTCATGTCCCTTAGATGCTCTACGGAAAAGGCTATGGACGGCACTCCGTTCAAAAGCCCCTCCATGGCAGCTCCCACAGTCCCGGAATATATGGCATCATAGCCTGCGTTATAGCCCTGATTTATGCCGGAGAGCAAAAGATCAGGCTTAAAGCCGAGTATACTGTTTATACCTGCCTTGACACAGTCGGCAGGGCTTCCGGAAACAGCCACAGCCTGTACGCCCTCCACGGGAAAGGCCTCCTCCCTTCTGAAGCTGAGCCCGCCATGGACAGTGACACGATGGGACATGGCGCTCTGCTGCCCCATCGGCGCTACCACATATACCTCTCCCAGCTCCTTTGCAATGCGGGCCAGCTCTATTATGCCCGGGCTCTCGATACCATCATCATTTGCAATCAGTATGCGCATAGATCTCTCCTTTTTTCATAAGTCAGCTCCTATGATACCATCAATCAGACTCAAGTTCCATCAAAAAAAGGCCTTGAATGTCAATAAAAAGTAAAGGAGAGGAAAAGCCACAGCTCTTCCTCCCCTCGTAGGTATTACTGCCGGAAATATCAGTTTTTCTTTTCGGCTATCTCCTTTTTGATTCTGTCCATAAATTCAGGCAGAGCGCAGGCACCCTCATCTCCCTGCTTCCTTGAGCGGACGGAAACGGTCCTGTCGTTCATGTCCTTTTCTCCTACAACCAGCATGTAGGGAACCTTTTCCTTCTGGGCCTCTCTGATCTTCCAGCCAAGCTTTTCTGAACGCTTGTCCACCTCTACCCTGATACCGGCACGATCAAGCTCAGAAGCTACCTCCTCAGCATAGCCCATGAATTTATCAGATACAGGCAGCAGCTTTACCTGCACTGGAGCTACCCAGGTGGGGAAGGCTCCTGCAAAGTGCTCTGTCAGTATTCCTATGAAACGCTCTATGGAGCCAAAGAGCACTCTGTGTATCATGATGGGCCTGTGCTTTTCTCCGTCTGCTCCCATATACTCAAGCTCAAAGCGCTGAGGCAGCTGAAAATCCAGCTGTATGGTGCCGCACTGCCAGTCACGGCCAATGGCATCTATCAGATGGAAATCTATCTTGGGGCCATAGAAGGCTCCATCTCCCTCATTCAGGATATAATCAATGCCGGCCTTTTCAAGAGCTGCCTTGAGTCCGTTCTCAGCCATCTCCCAATCCTCGTCAGAGCCCATGGAATTTTCAGGCCTTGTGGAAAGCTCTACGAAATACTTGAAGCCAAACAGTGAGTAGACCTCGTCTATCATCCTGATGACGCCCAGGATCTCATCCGTGATCTGATCAGGAGTCATGAAGATATGGGCATCATCCTGGGTAAAGCAGCGTACCCTGAAGAGCCCGTGGAGCTGTCCTGATTTTTCATGCCTGTGCACTATGCCCAGCTCACCTATACGAAGGGGCAGGTCACGATAGGAACGGGGCTCCGACTGATATACCAGCACGCCGCCGGGGCAGTTCATGGGCTTTACGGCATAGTCCTCGTCATCTATGACCGTAGTATACATATTTTCCTTATAGTGATCCCAGTGTCCTGAGGTCTCCCAGAGCTTACGGTTCAGTATGATGGGAGTGCTGACCTCCACATATCCGTCCCTGTGATGTATCTGTCTCCAGTAATCTATCAGTGTATTTTTAACGATCATGCCGTTTGGCAGGAAGAAGGGAAATCCGGGGCCGGCCTCATTGAACATAAAGAGCTTGAGCTCCCTGCCAAGCTTTCTGTGGTCCCTCTTTTTTGCCTCCTCCATCATATGGAGATATTCCTCAAGTGCCTCCTTCGTATCAAAAGCAGTACCATAGATACGGGTCAGCATCTTGTTCTTTTCAGAGCCTCTCCAGTAGGCGCCGGCTATACTCTGGAGCTTAAAGGCCTTTCCCACGGCCCTGGTGCTCTGGAGATGCGGTCCTGCGCAAAGGTCCGTGAATTCGCCCTGCCTGAAGAAGGAGATCAGCTCTCCCTCCGGCAGATCCTCTATCAGCTCCACCTTGTAGGGCTCATCCTTTTCCTTCATGAGCTTTATGGCCTCGTCCCTGCTGAGTGTGAAATACTCTATCCTGAGATCCTCCTTGATGATCTTTCTCATCTCGGTCTCGATCTTTTCAAAATCCGACTCAGAAACAGGCTCCGCAAAGTCTATATCATAGTAAAAGCCATCTGCTATGCTGGGACCTATGGCCAGCTTTGCCTCGGGGTAAAGCCTCTTTATGGCCTGTGCCAGCACATGGGAGCAGCTGTGACGCAGCGTGCTCAGATATTCGGGATCGCTCTTTTGAATCTCCTTGATGCTCCCGTCATGCATCGTGATCTTGATACTGTCCATCTTTATATCCTCCATTTTCTGCTTTAGGGATCTTTATTGGAAATGCTGTCTTGCGCCGTCTCCATATAAAAATCCCCTACTACGGTAAAGTAGTAAGGGACGATATTATCGCGGTTCCACCCTTATTGCAAAGCCCCTGGGCCCTGCCTCTCATTTAATGATTATAACGGAATCACCGTTCCCGATTAAGGGACGCTCCGAGGTGGTCTTCACTTCCGCTTCCGGCAAGGCGCTTCCAGCCGATGACGCCTCTCTCTCCTGCCTTCCACGGGGCTACTGTCCTCATCAACGCTTTATATGTTGATAATTATAGCAAAACAAAGGGCTTTGTCAAGGCCGCAGCTCCCTCATAAGCTCATATATCTCCTCCCTGCCCTCCTTGGTCTCAGAGGAAAACTGTATGAGCATGTCATCTGAGCCCATGCTCAGTGTTTCTCTAATAAGCTTCACAGCCTTTGGGATCTCATTTTTTTTGAGCTTGTCCTTTTTTGTGGCAATAACGATGGGATGAAAGCCCTGGGAATTTATCCATTCATACATCAGCACATCATCCGCCGTGGGCTTGTGGCGCATGTCCACCAGCAGAAATACTGCCCTAAGCATTGCTGAATGCTTGAGGTATCTCTCTACCATCTGCCCCCATCTGGCCTTTACGGTCTCGGCCACCTTTGTAAAGCCATAGCCCGGCAGATCCACAAGATAGAATTCATCATTTATGTTATAAAAATTCACGGTCTGGGTCTTGCCCGGGGTCTGGGAGGTCCGCGCCAGTGATTTTCGCTGCATAAGGGCATTTATGAGCGAGGATTTTCCCACGTTTGATTTTCCTGCAAAGGCAAACTCAGGATGCTCATTTTCCGGAAATACAGAGCTTATACCGCATACGGTCTCCAGCTCCGCCTTTTTTACCCTGAGGCCTGGTGTCTCAGCTGTTTTTTTCTGCGGCATATCAGGCTATCTCTCCCTTGACCTTCCTTAGCTCCGTGTCTGCGCCCACCTTGGCTATGATATTTTCCTTGAGCCTGAGCTCCGGCTCTGACTTTCCGTCCACACAGTCCTTTGTGATATTGACTCCCTCGATCTCAGGATGAGAGGGTATCTCATACATGATGTCGTTCATCACAGATTCCAGTATGCTCCTGAGGCCCCTGGCACCCGTCTTTCTCATGACGGCCTGGTGCGCTACCTCTCTGATGGCATCCTCGGTAAAGCTGAGCTGTACGTCGTCGATCTCAAAAAGCTTCTGATACTGCTTTATCAGGGCATTCTTGGGCTCCGTAAGTATACGGACCAGGGAATCCTCATCCAGGGATCTGAGTGTCACATTTATTGGCACACGGCCGATGAACTCCGGTATCAGGCCATACTTTATAAGATCCTGAGGCTCCACAAGGCTCAAAAGCTCATCTATGTCTCTGTCGTTCTTTTCAACAAGCTTTGCTCCAAAGCCCATGCTGCCGCTGGAAAGTCGCTGATCCACGATCTTTTCCAGCCCGTCAAAGGCACCTCCGCAGATAAAGAGTATGTTTGTGGTATCTATCTCCATCATCTCCTGATGGGGATGCTTCCTTCCGCCCTGAGGAGGCACTGAAGCCAGGGTACCCTCCATGATCTTCAGCAGAGCCTGCTGTACACCCTCTCCTGATACGTCCCTGGTTATGGATACATTTTCAGACTTCTTTGTGATCTTATCGATCTCATCTATGTAGATGATACCAAGCTCAGCCCGTCTTATGTCCATATCCGCAGCCTGTATCAGCTTGAGCAGTATGTTCTCCACATCCTCGCCCACATAGCCTGCCTCCGTAAGGGAGGTGGCATCTGCTATGGCAAAGGGCACTCCCAGCATCTTTGCAAGGGACTGAGCCAGATAGGTCTTACCTGAGCCTGTGGGTCCTATCATAAGGATATTTGATTTCTGGACCTCTATGTCCTGGACCTTGCCCGTGATCCTCTTGTAATGATTGTATACGGCAACGGAAAGGACCTTCTTTGCCTCTTCCTGGCCAATGACATAGGTATCCAGGAATTCCTTGATCTCCCTGGGCTTTGACAGATTTACAGGACTGAGCCTGTCCTCTGCTCCCTGCCTGTCCTGGGCAAATTCCTCCTCCAGGATCTCACTGCAAAGCTCGACACACTCGTCACAGATATATGTATTGTTAGATCCGGCTATCAGCTTCCTGACCTGACCCTGGGTCTTGCCGCAGAAGCTGCATCTTACCTTACCGGGTACATTGGATGGCATAATTCCTACCTCTCGTTCAATGCTTGTCAAGTATCTTGTCTATGATACCGTAGTCCAGAGCCTCCTGTGCTGTCAGCCAGTTGTCTCTTTCCGTATCACGACACACCTCATCGTAGCTGCGGCCGGTATTTTCAGCCAGCATACGGTTCAGCTTTTCCTTGGTCTTTAATATCTGCTCGGCAACTATCTGTATCTCAGTGGCCTGTCCCTGGGCTCCACCGCTGGGCTGATGTATCATGATCTCGGCATTTGGCAGAGCTATACGCTTTCCCTTTGTGCCTCCTGCCAGTAAAAAGGCGCCCATGCTGGCAGCCATGCCTATGCATATGGTAGATACATCGCACTTTATGTATCTCATGGTATCATAAATGGCCATGCCTGCCGTAACGGATCCTCCGGGGCTGTTTATGTAAAGGCTTATATCCTTTCCGGGATCCTCGGACTCCAGAAACAAAAGCTGGGCCACGGTAAGCGAGGCCGAGGTATCAGTGACCTCCTCGCCCAGAAAAATGATCCTTTCCTTTAATAATCTTGAAAATATATCATAGGAGCGTTCTCCTCTGGAGGTCTGCTCTATGACATAGGGTATGGTGAACGGCATATATGATCGCCCCTTTCGATAGCTTTAAAAATCCAATAAGTGCTGCCCTCATCGTGGCAGCACCCATTCATACTATGTTATTACTGCTCCTTTGAGCCCTCAGCCTCCGCTGCTTCCTTTGCCTCAGCAGCCTTCTTTGTTGTCCTCTTTTTCTTTTCGGGCTTTGCCTCAGCCTTCTTTTCCTCCTCCTTGGGAGCATCAGTAAGCTTTGCTTCGGCTACAAGGAAGTCTATGGCCTCCTGCACTGCCAGATCTCTCTTGAGCTGTTCGATCTGATCTCCAATGGCCTCCTTAAAGGCATCGGCCTCCATTCCATACTGCTTTGCAGAACGCTCTATCTCAGCATTGACCCTGTCCTCAGGTGCCTCAATGCCTTCCTTGTCAACGATGGCCTCCAGTGTCAGCCTGGTCCTGATGGTGGTCTCAGCCTGGGGCTTCATGGTGCTCTTGAGGGCATCAGCAGTCATGCCGGTATACTGCATGTACTGATCGAACTTCATGCCCTGGGATTCTATCCTTCTGCGGAAGTTGCTCATCATCTGCTCTGCCTCGGTGTCTATCATGGCATCAGGCACCTCGATGGTGGCATTGGCTACCGCAGCTGCAACTACATTATTTTCATTCTCCTGAGCTGCCCACTTTTCCTTGCGCTCCTTTATCTCCCTGCGCACGGAATCCTTATATTCAGCCAGGGTATCATACTCGGATACCTCGCTTGCAAAGTCATCATCTATCTCAGGCAGCTGCTTTTCCTTTATGGTCTTGATCTCTACTGCAAATACAGCAGCCTTGCCCTTGAGCTCCTCGGCATGGTAGTTGTCAGGGAATGTCACATGTACATCTACCTTGTCCCCAAGCTTATGGCCTATGAGCTGATCCTCAAAATTATCTATGAAGGAATGGGAGCCTATGGTCAGGGGATAATCCTCGCCCTTGCCTCCTGCAAAGGGAACACCGTCTATGGAGCCGTCAAAGTCTATATTGACTATGTCTCCCTCCTTGATCTCCCTTTCAGGATCATCCATTGTAACTATACGGGCATTCTTTTCCTGAGCTCTCTTTATCTCGTCCTCTACCTCAGAATCTGTTACCTCGGCATCGGCCTTTACCACCTCAAGTCCCTTGTACTGTCCAAGCTCTACCTCAGGCTTTACTGCCACAGTAGCAGTATATACAAGGTCCTGTCCCTTTTCTATCTTGTCAACGGATATCTCGGGACGACTGGCTATCTCAAGGCCTGACTCCTTGCAGGCTTCAGGATAGGTGCGGTCAAGGATGATGTCTACAGCCTCTTCATAGAAAATACCTGCTCCGTACATCTGCTCTATCATGGCCTTGGGAGCATGTCCCTTACGGAAGCCCGGTATGGTTATCCTGTTTTTCTGTTTGTTATAGGCCTCAACGGTTGCCTTTTCAAAATCCTCGGCAGGCACTGTGACCGTCATTTTAGCCATATTCTTTTCAAGCTTTTCTACCTGTACATTCATAGTGAACACTCCTGGAATCAAATTTTTTCCTGTCTGGTCGCAATCGCTTGTAATTCTATCACAAAAGGGAGAGGCATGCAAGCCACTCCCTTTGCTTAAACCCTATTATTGATAAAAAATTTATATTTCCGGCTTTCCGCAGGGATTCAGGCTCCGCTGCTGCTCTCAGGATCCAGGCTGAACCTGGCATACAGCACAGTATCGCTGCCCACCGTATCTGTCTCAAAATCCCAGTGATAGCCGTTTTCCAGATACCAGCCATCAAAGCTGTAGCCTGGAAGCAGGGGCTCCTCAGGCTCTGCAACCTTCTCACCGTATCTTACGCTTTGGTCCTCAAGCTCTATCCCAGGTATGCCCGTATCAAAGCTCACTGTAAAGCCCTCGGACCTTGAATAAAACAGCATAAGCAAAATGATCACTAGGAGCAGGAGCACTATAAAGGCATCCAGCAGCTTTACACTTATGCGCTTCTTCGACCCATATATACCAAGTCCGTAGTCACGTTTACTTTTCTGTATCTCTTCGTCAGTCCTTGGCTCTTGCCTTTCGTCTTTTGTTTTGAGCTCTTCGTCCTTCAAATCCGCCTCTCATGAAATGGTGGGAAGCAAAAAGCCTCCCACCGATCTTATTGTATTATTGGGTCCCTTTTCAAAATTCATTTCAGAGACTATGTCTTACTTACGTACCAGATACTTACGCATATCTATGGAGCAGGCAATAAGTATGATACAGCCCTTTATGATATACTGCATGTTCTGGTCTATTGACAGGAAGGTAAATGCAACGAATATGATCCTCAGCAGGAATACTCCAAGTATTATGCCGGAGATCTTTCCGGTACCACCTACGAAGGATACACCGCCGATAACGCAGGCAGCTATGGCATCGGACTCGTAGTTCTGTCCGGTAGTAGCTGAGTTGGAGCCTATACGTGAGGACTCGATAAAGCCTGTCAGTCCATAGAGAGCTCCGGCCAGTGTATGTACGCCGATGATGGTCTTCATGACATTTACACCGGATACGTTTGCTGCATCGGGGTTAGATCCTACTGCAAACATGTTCTTTCCAAAGGAGGTCTTGTTCCACACTATCCACATGATGACTGCAACTACAGCAGCTATGATGACATAGTTTGGTATCGTGACATTTCCTATGGTGGGTATGATGTTGCCCTTTACAAAGCCGTTAAAGCCCTCGTCAAGTCCTGAAAGCGGCTGTCCGTTATTGCCGTTGATGGTCAGGAATATCAGCAGCAGTCCATATACTATGAGCTGGGTAGCCAGGGTAACGATGAAGGGGTGCAGGCTGAACTTTGCTACAAAGAATCCGTTTACAAAGCCTACTACAGCACCTACCAGCAGCACAATGAGTATGACTATGGGCACAGGCACAGGTCCTATCTCCGGGAACATTTTTGATGCATAGCTGGTTGACTGCTCCAGAGCTGCCGTGATACAGGCTGTGATGCCAACTACCCTACCTGCGGAAAGGTCCGTACCGGTAAGTACGATACATCCTGCTATACCAAGGGCTATGGGCAGGTTAGCTGCCGACAGCGTAACTATGTTTATCAGAGAGCCCGATGACAGGAATCTGTGATTCTGGGTGTAGGTATAAATAACTGCGATTATAAGCAATATGTACAGCGCATTATTTATAAGACTATCCTTGATATATGCCTTTTTCTCGGCTGCATCAAGAGACTTATAATGTGCTATTTTTGATTGAATTCCATTCATATCAAGTCCCCCTTATACATACTTGGCGGCAAGCGTCATTATCTCTTCCTGGGTGGTATTCTTTGCATCCACCTCACCTGCCAGCCGTCCTCCTGACATAACGATTATCCTGTCGCATACACCGAGGAGCTCCGGCATCTCCGAAGATACCATGATAACTACCTTGCCCTGTTTTGC
Source organism: uncultured Lachnospiraceae bacterium (assembly GCA_944377385.1). Lineage (GTDB taxonomy): Bacteria > Bacillota > Clostridia > Lachnospirales > Lachnospiraceae > Avilachnospira. The sequence continues at coordinate 23,420 of CALWET010000092.1, forward strand.
AAGATCTATGATAAGCTGATAGATCTCATACTTTGCTCCTACGTCTATGCCTCGTGTAGGCTCATCCAAAAGGAGCACTTCCGGCTCTGTCAGCAGCCAGCGGCTGAGTATGACCTTCTGCTGGTTGCCTCCTGACAGGGACCTGATCTGAGTCTCCTGAGTCGGAGTTTTTGTGCGAAGCCTCTCGATATAGTCCTGAGTATCCTTCTTCATCTTGGCATCATTGAGGAGGCGTATGGCTCCCTTGTATTTGCCAAGACTCGAAATGACTGTATTTTCACGGATATTCAGTATACCGAATATACCTGTCGCACGTCTCTCCTCTGTAAGCAGGGCAAATCCGTTCTTTATGGACTCTCCTGCGTTTCTGTTTTTACATTCCTTGCCATTCAGCTTTATGGAACCGGACTTTCGTGTAGCTACGCCGAAAATATTTTCCAGAGTCTCAGTCCTTCCGGAGCCGTCCAGTCCTGCTATGCCAAGTATCTCTCCCTTCCTTACCTTGAAGGACACATCCTTCAGGAGAGAATACTGAGCTGTCAGGTTATCGACCTCCAGCGAGACCTCTCCGGGTTCATTGTCCTTGGGAGGGAACTGATTGCCAAGCTCACGTCCTACCATGAGCTTGATGATCTTTTCAGTGGTCAGCTCCGAAGCAGGCTCCGTTGCTATCCACTGGCCGTCACGCATGACGGTGACCTCATCTGAGATACGAAGTATCTCAGCCATCTTATGTGAAATGTATATGATACCACAGCCCTGAGCCTTGAGGTTGTTTATGATCTCAAAGAGATGCTCTACCTCCCTCTCAGTCAGGGATGAGGTAGGCTCGTCAAAGACTATGACCTTTGCATTGTAGGAGACTGCCTTGGCTATCTCCAGCATCTGTCTCTGAGATACAGGCAGAGTGCTCATTGTACGTCTCGGGTCTATGTCCATGCCAAGCTGAGCAAACAGAGCCTTGGTATCTTCATACATCTTATGTTCATCGATCAAAAGTGCTTTTTTCGGGAAGCGCCCAAGCCACAGATTATCCATGACATTACGCTTCAGGGCCTGATTCAGCTCCTGATGCACCATTGCAACTCCGTTTTCCAGCGCTTCCTTAGAGGATCCGAAATTAACTTCCTTGCCTTCCAAATAGATATGCCCACTATCTTTTCTGTACATACCAAAGAGGCATTTCATGAGAGTGGATTTTCCGGCTCCGTTTTCTCCCATCAGAGCATGGACCGTACCTCTCTTTACCTCAAGGTGTACACCATCCAAGGCCTTAACGCCGGGAAACTCTTTTGTGATGTCTACCATTTTCAATAACACATCATCTTTTGCCATACGTTTCCCCCTTTACTTAAAAATATAGCTGCTGCTTACGCAGCAGCTATAAAGTTATCAGGTCCTATATCGCCTGCTGTAGCTGATTTAGCCGTTGTAAGGGCTGTAAGGGATATAGATCTTGTTGTCGATACCCTCTGCCTTGTTGTAGTCATCAGTACCTGCAAGAAGGTCTCCTGCTGCGCAGTTCTGAGCAAGCTTTGCTATGCAATCAGCCATGCCCTGTGCATCCTGCATAACTGTACCTGTCATCTTGCCGTCAGCTATGAGCTGCTTAGCAGCATCTGTAGCGTCTACACCAAATACAGGAATGGTGGTGCTGGATCCATCGCCAAGGTTGTAGCCCTGATCATTAAGAGCAGATATAGCGCCCTCTGCCATACCATCGTTGTTGCAGATGATGAGCTCGATCATGTTGCCGTTTGCCTCATTGTACTGAGTGAGGTTGGTAACCATGTACTCGTTAGCTGCCTGTGCAGACCAGTTTCCGTTTGCATCAACCTGATACATATCAGTGTTGGAAGCATCGAAGTACTGAAGAGGCTCATGTCCATTCTCCTCAAGGATAGCATTTGCATCCTCTACAGAGTACTGGGTACGATATATAGCCTCTGCGTTTCCGAGCTGGCCCATGAACATAGCGTAGGAGATAACTCCGTCACCGTTGAGGTCAACTGTGTCGTAGTTCTCAACAAGGTACTCACCGATCATCTGGCCCTGAAGGTGTCCAGCCTCGGGAGCATCGGTTCCTACGAATGCACACTTGTCATAGCTGCCAAGGAGAGTTCCCTCCTCGCCCTCGGTCTCCATAGCTCTGTTGAAGAAGATAACGTAAGCATCCTGTGCCTTAGCCATGTCGATGATGGCTGAAGATACATCTGATGCACCTGAAGTAACTACGTTTACAACAAGTACGTTAGCGCCTGTAGTAAGAGCTGTGTTGATCTGCTCGTTCTGAGTCGTCTGGCTGGAGTTGGAATCGAAGTTCTGATATGTAACTCCTGCTGCATCGAAGGCTGCGTCAAGAGCACTGCGGACAGACGAAATGTAGGTATCAGCGTAGGTATAATAGAATACTGCAACGTTAAGATCTGAAAGATCTGCTGCTGCCTCCTCTACTGCCTCGGTAACGGCCTCTGCCTCTTCCTCAGCTGCAGCCTCAGTCTCTGCTGCTGCCTCTGTTGCTGCTGCAGTGGTCTCCTCTGCGGAGCTTCC
>CALWET010000093.1 GCA_944377385.1 uncultured Lachnospiraceae bacterium
ATCTGAGCAGCCGGCTCCGCAAGTATGACATCTCCAAGCATGGCAAAGCTTGCAGTAACACCTCCCATGGTAGGATTTGTCAGCACGCTTATATATAAAAGCCCCAGCTCTCTGTGATGCCTGACGGCGGCAGAGGTCTTTGCCATCTGCATGAGGCTCACTATGCCCTCCTGCATCCTGGCTCCTCCCGAAGCGCAGTATATGATCACAGGCAAGCCATCCTTGTCAGCCCTTTCTATGGCCCTCACAAGCTTTTCTCCCACATTGTAGCCCATGGAGCTCATGATAAAACGGTTGTCCATCACGCATAGCACCGCTTTTTCTCCGTCTATGGTACAGATGCCTGTTACCACGGCCTCGTCAAGCCCGGTCCTTCTGCGCTGCTCGTCAAGCTTTTCCTCATAATCCGGAAAGGAAAGGGGATTTACCGTGGGCATGTGCTCATCAAGCTCCTGAAAGCTTCCGCTGTCAGCTATCAGCTCTATTCGCCTTCTTGCATGCACTCGGAAATAGCCTCCGCACCGGGGACAGCGATACAGATTGCTGCGCACGTCCCGATTAAGTATGGGCTTTCCGCAAAAGGTGCATTTCCTGTATACATCCTCCGGCACCTCCGGCTCCTTCTGAGCCTTTTTTGGCCTTCCGCGCCTCTGCTTGTTGACCCCGGTCTTTATCTTTGTAAGGTCCGGCATCCTGGCTGCCGTCTCCATTTTTTTTGCTGTGATCAGATCCTTTAACATGGCTTACTTCCTGACGTGTACCTTGCTTGTTTCCTGATGTATACCTGGCCTAGCTCCCGACGTGTTCCTGGCCTACTTCCTGATATATTTAGGGAAATGCTTCTGTATGAAGCCTGTGTCCGTCTCCCCTCTTTCAAAGGCAGGACTGTTCACAAGCTCATAATCAAAATCTATATTGGTGCTTATGCCCTCTACCAAAGTCTCCCCAAGGGCTGACCTCATCTTCCTCACCGCTTCTTCTCTGTCCCTGCCATGGACTATCAGCTTTGCGATCATGGAATCATAGTTTGGCGAAAGCCTGAAGCCCTGATATACGTGGCTGTCCACCCTGACGCCGTTTCCACCGGGAAAATGCAGGTTCTCGATAACTCCCGGACAGGGCATGAAGCCTCTGTCAGGATCCTCGGCATTTATACGACATTCTATGGCATGTCCTGAAAGCCTGATATCCTTTTGGGCATAACCAAGCTTTTCTCCAGCGGCTATACGGATCTGCTCCTTTATGATGTCCGTACCACTGACAAGCTCAGTCACCGGATGCTCCACCTGCACCCTTGTGTTCATTTCCATAAAATAAAATCTGCCGGAGCGGTCCAGCAAAAATTCGATGGTGCCGGCATTTTCATAGCCAACGGCCTTTGCTGCCTTTACCGCTGTCCTGCCGAGCTTTGAACGCAGCTGGGGGCTTATGGAAGCACAGGGAGATTCCTCTATGACCTTCTGATGACGCCTCTGTATGGAGCAGTCCCTCTCTCCAAGATGGACCACGTTCCCAAAGCTGTCCGCCAGTATCTGCACCTCTATATGCTTTGGGTCCTCCACATATCTTTCTATATACATGGTATCATCCAGAAAGGCCTTTTTCGTTTCAAGCTGCGCTGCCATGAACATCTCTTCAAAGCGTTCCGGGCTTTCTGCCACTCGCATGCCCTTTCCGCCTCCGCCAAGGGCTGCCTTTATCATTACCGGATAGCCTATCCTTTTTGCTGCGGAAAGGCCCTCCTTTGCCGTCCTTATCGGAGCCTTGGTCCCGGGTATGACAGGGACTCCTGCCCTCTGCATCGTGTTCCTTGCCTCGGATTTATTTCCCATCTTTGCGATCACATCGGCTGAGGGGCCTATGAATCTGATGCCGCAGGTCTCGCAAAGCCTTGCAAAGCTTTCATTTTCCGATAAAAATCCATAACCGGGATGTATGGCCTGGGCCTTTACAGCCACGGCAGCTGAAATGACCGCTTCCATATTCAGATAGCTTTCCGTGGAAGGGGCAGGGCCTATACATATGGCCTCATCTGCCAGCATGACATGCAGGCTGTCTCTGTCTGCCTCGGAATATACGGCTACAGAGCCTATGCCCATCTCCCTGAGAGCCCTGATGACCCTGACGGCTATCTCTCCCCTGTTTGCTACAAGTACCTTGTCAAACATAAGCTCATCCCACCATAAATGTCAGCTCTGCACGACAGCAAAGCTCATCATCTACATAGGCTCTGGCGCTGCCCACGCCCACGGGCCCCTTACGCTTTATGATCTCGCATTCCAGCCTGAGTTTGTCGCCGGGGACTACCTTGCGCTTGAAGCGAGCCGAGTTTATGGCTCCGAAATAAGCTGTTTTTCCCTTAAAGCCTTCCTCTGACAGTATGGCCACGGCTCCGGTCTGAGCCAGGGCCTCTATGATCAGAACTCCAGGCATGACAGGTTCTTCAGGAAAATGACCTGCAAAATACGGCTCATCAAAGCTTACGCACTTATAGCCTACTGCACGCTTTCCAGGCTCCAGCTCCTCTATCCTGTCCACAAGAAGGAAGGGATGCCTGTGTGGTATGATCTTCTTTATTTCATTTATATCGAGCATTTCCTATACAGTCCTTATCAATTTAGTTCTTATACGGTCAAAGACCGTTTTATCTGCTCAGCCTGCAAAGGGCGTGTCAGTCCCCTGTAAAGGCTGCCTTGCCTTATCTGCTTATCCTGAAAAGAGGCTGACCGTATTCCACGGTCTGGCCGTTTTCTACCAGAATGGCTGCTATCCTGCCGCTGAATTCGGATTCCACCTCATTCATAAGCTTCATGGCCTCTATGATCCCCAGGACCTGTCCTTTTTTTACGCTGTCTCCAAGGCTGACATAGGGCGCCTCGTCAGGTGAAGGAGCAGAATAGAAGGTGCCAACAAGGGGAGATGTGATGACCTCGTCAGGGCTGCTCTCATCCTCTCCTGAAGCTCCCTCATCCCCGGCGCCTGCCTGCACGCTACCGCTGCCCACAGTCTGTGTACCAACACTGCCATTTTGCACGCCTGCCTGATCTTCAGTTCCTGCTGCATGCTGCTCTGTCGCCCTTGTCAGGGCAGGCGCATACTCCAGCTCGGAGGCTGCGCTCCTTCTCAGTCTGAGGCTCATGCCCTCCTCACTGTATTCAAGGCTGTCAAGGCTGCTTTCATCCAGAGCCCTTATAAGCTCTCTTATCTCATCTATCTTCATGATCTCAACGCTCCTGATATTTTCCGATGACTATGGTGGCATTGTGCCCTCCAAAGCCCAGAGAATTGCTGATTCCCGCATTTACCGTCATATGTACTCCGGCTCCCTTGCAGTAATCCAGATCAAGCTCCTCCTCTGACTCAGTCAGATTTCTGGTCACATGCACGAAATCCTCCTGCACGGTCTTTGTAAGCGCAACTGCCTCTATGCCTCCTGCTGCTCCAAGAAGATGTCCTGTCATGGACTTCGTGGAATTTATCTTCAGCTTTGATGCGTTATCCCCGAAGCAGAGCTTTATGGCCCTGGTCTCAAAAAGATCATTGAGAGGCGTTCCGGTACCGTGGGCATTGACATAGTCTATGTCCTCTGGCTCAAGTCCAGCATCCTTTATGGCATAGCTCATGGCCATGGCTGCTCCTGAGCCGTCCTCGGCAGGTGAAGTGATATGATAGGCATCACAGGTGGCCCCATAGCCCAGGAGCTCAGCATATATCCTGGCACCCCTGCGCCTTGCGTGCTCCAGCTCTTCAAGGACCAGTACTCCGGCTCCCTCACCCAGGACAAAGCCATGCCTGTCCTTGTCAAAGGGCCTGGAGGCTGTATCCGGGTCCGTATCAGTAGTCAGTGCCGTAAGCTGAGTAAAGCCAGCTATGGAAATGGGCGTTACCGCAGCCTCCGTACCTCCTGCAAGCATTACCTCTGCCTCTCCGTGCTGTATGGACCTGAGAGCCTCGCCTATACTGTGGGTGCCTGAGGCGCAGGCCGTCACCACATTTATATTCTTGCCCTTGAGTCCCAAGGCTATGGCCACGTTTCCGGCAGCCATATTTGAGATCATCCTGGGCACCAGCAGAGGATCGACCCTTCCAGGTCCCTTTTCAGCAAGTCTGTGTACTCCTGTTTCCACTGCCTGAAGAGAACCTATGCCGGAGCCTATGGATACTCCTACCCTGTAGGGATCCTCCTTTTCCATATCCAGGCCGGAATCTGAAAAGGCCTCCCTGGAAGCCGCTACAGCATAGCGTGAAAAAAGCTCCATCCTCTTTACGCTCTTTGGATCTCCGCAGAGGCTGTCATCAAAATCCCTGACCTCTCCAGCGATCCTGACTTTGAAGCCTTCAGTGTCAAATTTTGTGATCATGCCTATGCCTGAACGACCCTCCCTGAGCCCCTGCCAAAAGGACTCAACATTATTTCCAAGGGGAGTGATGGCTCCAAGGCCTGTAATAACTACTCGTCTCATATCTGTCTCCTGAAATCTCCCTTTTCATCTCCGGCTGTCCGCTGACGCATGCCGGTCCCTGCTTACATGGACATGCCTCCGTCCACACAAAGCACCTGCCCTGTTATATAGGCTGAGCTTTCCCTGCAGAGAAAAGCCACTGCCTTGGCTATCTCCTCGGGACGGCCAAATCTCTTTTTGGGGATCTGGGCAGTAACAGCCTCCTTGACCTTATCGGAAAGAGCGTCCGTCATATCTGAGACCACAAAGCCTGGAGCTACGGCATTGACAGTGATATCCCGCCCGGCAAGCTCCCTGGCTGCTGCCTTTGTAAGCCCTATGATGCCTGCCTTGGCTGCGGAATAATTTGTCTGTCCAGCATTTCCCATGATCCCGGATACGGAGGATATGTTTACGATACGTCCGTATCTCTGCTTTATCATGTACTTTGAAGCAAGCTTCATACAGTTGAAGCTGCCTTTGAGATTCGTATCCAGGACGGCTTCAAAATCCTCATCGCTCATGGATACCATCAGACCGTCCCTGGTTATACCGGCATTATTTACAAGCACAGACGGGGCTCCCAGCTCCTCTGCAAGCCTTTTGAACATCTCCCCACAGGCAGTGCTATCTGATACATCACATTTTAAGCATATTGCTCTTGCGCCTGTTTTCTTTATCTCTGCTGCAAGCTCCAGGGCCGCAGCCTCGGAGCCATTGTAATTTATCCCTATATCAAAGCCCTCGTTTGCAAGCTCCAGGGCAATGGCTCTGCCGATCCCCCTTGAAGCTCCCGTGACCAGGGCTATCCTATGCTCGCTCATTTTTCCTCCAAAAGCTCCCTGAGCTTTAACATATCCTCGGGCTTTTCTATATTTATCAGCTTCATGCCGCTGATATCAGCACCGGTTGCCTTTGAATAGCTCCGTAATATCTTCTGTACAAAGCCCGTAAGGGTCCTGCCCGGGCCAAGCTCTATCCAGATGTCCACGTTTTCTCCTATCATGGCCTCCACCGTCTGCTGCCAGCGTACACTGCCAGAGACCTGTCGTATGAGCTTGTCCTTTATAAGGCCTTCA
>CALWET010000094.1 GCA_944377385.1 uncultured Lachnospiraceae bacterium
CTGAGGTGCTTCCTTCCCTGAGCACGCCCGCACCGTAAAGAGCGATTCCAGCCACGGCAACAAGTGCTGGTGCGTTTGCAAGGCTCTTTTTCCTGATCCTCCGTCCAAAGATACTGATGATATTGCCCGGATCCTTCTGAGCTCCGCCAAAGCCTGTCTCAGCAGGAGCATCATCCTTGATCTCATCTTTTGAGGTGCCGTTTACTTCCGCATCCTCGGCTATGAGCCTGGAGATACGGTCTGAAAGAGAGGCTGGCATGGGCGGCAGGTCCTGGGCCTCAGCCTCCATATCCTTTTCCTCAAGACTAAGAAGGGCCTTCCGCAAAAGCTCGTCAAAGTTCTCTTCCTTGGAATGTATTTTTATTATATCCCTTTCCTCTTCCTTCACGGAACGCACCTCCTTTCTTTTAGTTATAAACTGTGCCCTGCTTACGTAAGGGCTTATGCTTATCTGCCAAGCCGCTCCCTCAGCAGCTTCCTGGCCCTGGTCAGCCTGATATTGACTGTATTTGGTGTACACATGAGTATCTCTGCTGTCTGCTCTGCGCTGAGCTCATTCAGGCATCTGAGCCTGAGCACATCCCTGTAATCCTCCGGCAGCCTTTCTATCTCCTGACTGAGCCTTTCCATGGCCTCAGCTTCCTCAAGCCTTGTCTCTGGTGAGGAGGCTGGCTCAGCATCGGCTTCCAGATCCATGTATATATCCTCTGTGGGACTGGCTCTGCCGTTTTTTCTGGCCATGTCTATGGCTGTATTCCTGACGACCACCAGACAGAGGGCTCTGGCTCTGAGCTCCGTCACATCCTCTATGCTGTCACAAAGCTTCATAAGCTTTATAAAGGCCTCCTGGCAGGCATCCTCTGCTTCATGAGCATCGGAAAGCACACTATATGCCTTTTGCCACATGGGCTGCATATAGTGTGAAGCTATATAATTAAGCTTTTCCTCCCTGGTCATCTGCATCTGAAGCCGCTGCCTTTATATCCCTGTCTGTTTTCTCGGATCCCATGGACTTGGATATATGTCCAAGTCTCCGTATCTTCCTTACGATAATATATATCAAAAAGGCAAAGACCGCAACGACCATTATAAAGGGCAGATTGATGACAAGGAATATGATCAGATCCTCCAGGCCAGCCCTGAGCCCTGCCAGATTCTTTTCAAAGCCCGTCCTTATCCTCTCTGAAAATCCAGCCTCTGCTCCGCTGTCCATGACCTGGACCTCGGATATGCTTATATTGATAGTATCAAAGCTGATCCGGTCATCATAGCTCCTGAGCTGTGACTCTATGCTCTCCACCTCGTAGCGTACCTCTGAAAGCCTGCTTTCTATGGCTATGACGCTTTCTATGCTGTCCGCCTTCGAAAGAAGCTCAGTCAGTCTCTCCTGTTCTACTCTCAGGGCCTTCATGCGGGATTCCATGTCCGTATACCTGAGAGTCACATCCTCGGTGCTTTCAGACCGATAGGTCACCAAAGCTCCGCTAAGAGCGGTTTCCAGGTATTCATCCGTGCTTTCAGCAGGTATGCGTACGGTGAAATGTGCCGTCCTGTAGCTGTTGTGGCCTGCGGCTCCATCCTGGTAGGAGCTTTCCACATAGCCTCCCAGCCTTTCAGCCCTGTCTGCTATTGCTGAAAGCAGTTCATCAAATTCTCTGGTCTGTACGTTCAGTTCTATGGTACGTATCAGCTTTCGTTCCACACCTTCTGAAGCCCCGGCGCCTGTCTCGGCTGTCTCAGCCGGACTTCCTGTTGAGCCAGACTGCTCAAGCAAAGCATCAGACCCAAGCTGGGGAAAAGCTGCGACATTCCTTTCAGCATATGCTGGAGCTGCAGTGCCCATGTCCATGGCTGCAGCTGTTTCCTCTACCACTGCGACAGAATCGCTCCCGCTTTTGGCGCCACATCCGCAAAGGATGATCAGCAGAGCAAATGTACCTGCCAAAAGACCTGCGAGCCTTCGCTTTGCTCCAAAGCCCGATGTACGATGCTTTCCTTTATTTCCTCCCAGGTTTTTCATATCCATACCTCCTGTTTTAAGCAGGGTATAAAACTTTATCTGCATATTATACGTAAGATGAAGCGAAAAGCTTTCAAAAAAAACTTCAAAAAAGCCTTCAAGCATGCTTATACAACATGCTGAAGGCAGTTTTTTAACCTTTTTGCGCTTTATATCCCTCTCCCCAGTCTCACATGGCATTTTGTTCGGAATAAAATAGGATTACCATTTACATAAAAATTGCAGTTTGGGTATAAGAGTTTATCATCAGGCCTCATATCTTTCCGGGATCCTGACTGTGAACTCGCTTCCTGAGCCAAGCTTGGATCTGACATCTATCGTTCCCTTATAATAGCTCAGGATGTGCTTTACTATGGAAAGCCCAAGCCCTGTACCTCCACTGCTCCTGCTGCGTCCTTTATCGACTCTGTAAAACCGCTCAAATATCCTGGAGCATTCCGAGCTTGGTATGCCTATGCCTGTGTCCCTGACCCTGAGCTCCAGAAAGCCTCCTTCATTTGCCGCATATATCCAGACCTTGCCGTTTTTTCTGTTATAGCGTATGGCATTGCTGACCAGGTTTGAAATGATCTCGTCCATATGGCTGTAATCCGCATATACAAAGGTCCCCGGCTTTGAATAATCATATATGGATACCTGGGCCTCATCTGCCCTTGGCTTAAAGGTCTCTATGGTCTCCCCGACAAGCAGGCCTATGTCCACCTTCATGACCTCGGGCCGGATCTCCTTTGTCTCCAGCTTGGATACCTCCAGTATGTCAGCTATGAGCATGTTCATATGATCTGCTTCTTTTTTGATGCGGCTGATCATATCCTTTTTTGTAGCCTCGTCCTTGATCATGTCACTTTCAAGGAGCTCTGCATAGCCTCTGATGGAGGTTATCGGAGTTTTCAGCTCATGACTGGCATTTGCAAAAAACTCCTGGCGTATCTCCTTTTCCTTGATCAGTCTTTCGTTAAGAGCGTCCATCTCTTTGAGAGTCTTTTTTATGTTAAGATACCTTAAATATTTATTTTTTAAATAGCCTTTGATCATTACCTATCTATCGTTACCCATATTTTGACGGATACAGGCCTTTGCAGGTCTCAGCAGGCCCCTGTCATCTGAGCTTGTAGCCTACTCCCCTTACTGTCTGTATCAGCTCTCCGGCCTCGTCTCCGATCTTCTGCCTGAGAGATTTTATATGCATGTCCACTGTACGGGATTCCCCGTCATAATCATAGCCCCATACTGCATTCAAAAGCTCATCCCTGGTGGCTACGAAAGAGGGCCTTTCCATCAGATAGCATAAAAGCCCATATTCCTTGTTGGTCAGCTCCAGAGGCCGGTCACCTATGTGCGCCTCATGCTTGCGCTCGTCCACCTCTATATCATTGTATCTGAGTATCCTGCGCTTTGGCTTTTTATCCTCAGGCCAGTGATCATCGGGTATCTTTTCTTCATCAAGCACAGCCTGTCTGCTTGTCCCGCTGCGGCGCAGCAGGCTTCTGACCCTGGCCCCCAGCTCAAGTATGCCAAAGGGCTTGACCATGTAATCATCGGCTCCACCGTCAAGGCCTATGACCTTGTCCAGCTCCTTGTCCTTGGCCGTAAGTATGAGGATGGGTATGTCCTTTACCTTTGGCATGTCCCTGACCAGCTTTATGGCAGATATTCCATCCATACCAGGGAGCATCGGATCAAATATCGCAAGATCAGGCTCATCCTCCTCTATCTTTTCCAGGGCTTCCTCTGCAGTCTCAAAGGCCACCGGCTCATAAAGAAATCCGCTTAAAGCTATCTTGAGCAGATTGCGGATATTTTCATCGTCCTCTATCACATATATTTTTTTCATATCCTACTCCGAAATGATATTCTGAGCTAAATATACAGATATATTGTAAAGCCTTATAAGCAGGTTTGTAAAGTTTATGTAAAACACCGGCCCTGCCAGGTGTCTCTTTCTTTCATATATTTCATGATCGTATTGAGCACCCTTTTCTTGTCAGCGCTCCAGAGGGGAGCGACCAGCAGGCGTTTGGGGGCATCTCCTGTCAGCCTGTGGACCACCATGTCCCCAGGCAAAAGCTCCAAAAGCTCAGTTATAAGACCGGCATATTCCTCAAGGCTGTATTCCCTGATGTGGGCCCTTCCTTCAAGATAAAGCTCATGAAGCCTTGTATCTTTAAGCACATGCAGGAGCTGAAGCTTGATCCCATCCATATGCTGCCCTTCATGGCTGAGGCCGGCAAGATACCTCACCGTCGCCTTGGTGGCTTCCTCGTCCTCGTAGGGAAGCCCGGCTATGACATGAGTGATAACGCCTATATCGGCAGCCTTCAGCATATGAAAGGCCTTTTCAAACACCTCAAGCCTGTAGCCCCTGTTTATAAACTCTGCAACCCTGTCATCTGCTGTCTGCAGGCCAAGCTCTACCCAGACAGGCTTTATGCTCCTGAGGTACCTGAGCATGTCCATGATCTCATCCGGCAGGCAGTCCGGCCTTGTGGCTATGGACAGTATGAGTATGTCATCCCTTATGGCTGCCCTTTCAAAAAGCTCCCTGAGCCGTTTTGGATCTCCATAGGTATTTGTAAAGGACTGAAAATATGCAATATACCCCGCAGGCGGGCTGCTGAGCTTTCCAGACACGAGTTCCTTTGCCTTTTCGATCTGCCTGTCTATGTCCTCAGAGGGAGCCTGGGCAAAATCTCCTGAGCCTGCAGCAGAGCAGAATATACATCCGCCTCTGCTTATACACCCGTCCCGATTTGGACATCCGCAAAAGGAAGAAAGGGAAAGCCTGTAGACCTTCCCTCCATAAATACGCTTCATCTCGTGATCAAGACTGTGATAACGCTTATCTCCCCACATACTCATCAGTCTCCGACTGCGTTTATATAATTTGTAAATCCATTTTGGGCGTTATAAACATCCACATACTCTGAAACGACTCCCGTAGAGGTCTCTGAGGAATGTACGAATATGCCCCCTCCTATGTATACGCCCACATGGCCGTTCCGCCCGACTATATCACCGGGGCGAAGGTCCTCTATGCTTATCTGTCCCGCCATGGCACATATGGCACCTGACTGCCTGGGCACGGATATACCTGCCTGAGAAAAAACATAATTCACGAAGCCTGAGCAGTCAAATTCATCCGGCCCATTCATACCATAGGTATACTCATCTCCAAGATTTGAAAGTGCTGTCTTTACTATGTTTATACGGGTCTGATTTGTAGTATTCAACGTGATAGAGGTCTGCTCGGTGCAATCAGACTTTTTGAGCCAGAGCTCCGTGGCCTCGCTTCCGTCAGCCGTATAATAGTCCCCTATCTTTGAAGCATGGGCTGCACACACGTACCAGTCCACGCCCTGGGTATCCGTGACCTCCCTGAGGACTCTGTAATATGGGCTTCGTATATTTTTGTCATGTCCTATGTATGCCCAGCTTCCGTCCGAAAGCTGTACACTGCCTTCTGCCACATTCAGGCTGCCCCTCTGAACCCTGGGGGATACCAGCTTGAACCCAAGCTCCACAGAGATCGAAGCATCTGATGCATGATTGATACCGACCCTGCCTGAGCCTGCGGATGTCTGAGCCGTGGCTCCCGGGCCGCTTGCGCCAGGTCCTCCTGTGCTGCTGCCAAGCCCAACACCGGGGCCTACCTCACTGCCGCTGCCAAGCCCGATGCCGGGGCCTGTCTCAGTCCCTGCACTTACAAGCGTGCTATTGGTTTCAGCATTTGCAGATGTGCTGCCTGTACTATCATTTCCAGGCGTGCTTACCGGAGAAATGTCCAAAGGCTCAAGTCCCTGGGACGTCTCAGCAGCTTCTGTCTGCTCCTCCTGGAGCATTATAGGGGCAGAGCTTATCTCGTAAATTCCCTGGGCACGAAGCTCCACGGTCCCCGGAGCACTGGCCACCGGCACGGCCGAAAACACACACAAAGAGCCTGTTGAAAAGGCCAGCAAAAGGCCTGTCATACATGCTGCCGTACCTATGAGTCTGCTTTTTAGGAACATCATGTCCTCTCCCTTCATGCCCTTTAAGTCTGTACAGATTCGATCCTCGATCAGTCTAAGCATACCACAAAGACCAACCTCTGTCTCAGATATTTCCTTACATATTTTTGACGATTTAATATATGCGCATCCATACATGCATCCATACAATAATATTTGTAGTATAATCCTTACATAAGCCGTCAACTGACTTTATCAGCATAATAAACGGACTACAGATGCAGGCCGAAGAAAAACAGGAGGAAAAATGAAGCTGTCTACACTTTGCTATCTTGAAAAAAACGGATGCTATCTCATGCTCCATCGTACAAAAAAGCAGGAGGATGTGAATAAGAATAAATGGATAGGTGTGGGCGGCAAATTAGAACCTGGAGAAGCCCCGGAGGAATGTCTGTTCAGGGAGGTCCTTGAGGAGACAGGACTGAGCCTTGGCTCCTGTCGCTTCAGGGGCATGCTCAGCTTCATATATGATGAGCAGGAGCCGGAATACATTTTTACCTATACCTCTGATGATTTTACCGGCGAAATGACCGACTGTGATGAGGGCGAGCTTCAGTGGATACCAAAGGATTCCATACAGGGACTCGAGCTCTGGGAGGGAGACCGCTATATGCTGCACATGCTCCTTGATGATAGGACTGAGATATTTTCTCTCAAGCTTTGCTACGACAAGGATGACAGGCTCATTGAGGCCAGCTCCTTACTGCCAGTGTTTAAAAGACTTAAATAAAGCAGGATCAAAATAGATCAATATCTGATAAGCTCCGGCTGCTGGCCGGAGCTTTATGATATCAGATCATCTTTTTACTTCAAATTTATAGCCTATCCCCCATACCGTGGATATGGCCCAGTGCTCGTTGTCCTGAAGCTTTTCTCTCAGGCGCTTTATATGCACGTCCACTGTCCTTGTATCTCCAAGATACTCATAGCCCCATATATGATCCAAAAGCTGCTCCCTGGTAAAGACCTGGTTGGGAGACGAAGCCAGAAAATACAGAAGCTCCAGCTCCTTTGGAGGCATGTCCACGCTGTGCCCCTTGAATATGACGGAATAATTTGTCAGATTTACGATCAGATCCTCATACTCCACATAATCCCCTGTCTGGTCATGTCTTGACTGCTTTTGAGGCTTTGACCCGTACCTCCTGAGCACAGCCTTGACTCTGGCCACGAGCTCCTTTGAATCAAAGGGCTTTATCATATAATCATCTGCTCCCAGCTCAAGTCCCAGGACCTTGTCAAAGACCTCGCCTTTTGCAGAAAGCATGATGATGGGAGTATCTGCCCTGCTCCTTATCTCCCTGCATACCTGATAGCCATCCATTCCGGGCAGCATCAGATCCAGCAGCACAAGATCGGGCCTGTAGGCATCAAATACCCTCAGAGCCTCCTCTCCGTCCTCCACACATTTCGTATCATAACGTTCCTTATTCAAATATAAGGCTATCAGCTCCGATATGGACGGGTCGTCATCCACTATCATGATCCTTTGCTTTTCAGCCATCTCTGTCCCTCTCCGTATCTCTTATTTGAATGTGACTATGGTCACTCCGCTGTCTCCCTCGCCGTATTCTCCAAGTCTGAAGCTCTTGACATAGGGGAGCTTCCTGAGCCTGCGGTGCACAGCCTCTCTGAGCGCACCTGTACCGCGCCCATGTACTACACGCACGCTTTCAAGGTGAGCCAGATAAGCATCATCCAGAAACTTTTCCATCTCCGGTATGGCCTCGTCGGTAGTCATGCCTATGAGATTTACCTCGGAGCCCACCGACATGGCCTTTGGCATAAAGTCTCCGCCGCCTCCCGATGACCTTCCTCCGGTAAGTCCCTTCTGTCCGACAAATGAGGCCTTTTTCTGAGGGGGTTCTCCTGATCCTTCTGAAAGCTCTATGTCCTTTATATTGACCTTTGATCTCATGATGCCAAGCTGGACATACAGATTGCCGTCCTTGTCGGGCAGTGTGGACACCGTGCCCTTCATGCCTCCCATCCTGGGCAGGCTGATGCTGTCTCCTACGCTCAGTCTGCGGGGTGATACCGGCTTTGAGGGCCCCTTTGACCTGAGGCTGGACACTGCTTCATTCTGCTTTATGCCTGCTCTCAGCTTTTCCCTTTCTGCCTCTGCTTCGGAAAATGCTCCCGTGTATTTCAGCTTGTCTATATTTTTGATGGCCTCATCAGCTGTATCCTTTGCCGACTTGAGTATCCTCTGGGCCTCTGCCCTGGCCTCCCTGAGTATCTTGTCCCTGCTTTCCTCACTGCGGGCCTCTTTTTTTCTGAGTCTGTCTCTCAGGATCTCTATCTCGCGTTTATAGCTCTCGGCATCCTCTCTGGCCTTTTCAGCTGCGGCTCTGTCCGCATTGAGCTTTTCTATGACATCCTCAAAGCCCGCATCCTCGGCTGCGATATATTTTTCCGCATCCTGCAGGATGTATTCCGAAAGCCCCAGCTTCCTGGATATGGCAAAGGCATTTGACTTTCCCGGGATGCCTGTCAGCAGTCTGTAGGTGGGGCTCAGTGTATCCACATCAAACTCACAGCAGGCATTCTGCACTCTTTCCGTCTGAAGAGCATATATCTTTATCTCGCTATAGTGGGTAGTGGCTATGGTCCTTGTCTGCATCCTTCTGAAAAAATCCAGTACGGCCATGGCAAGCGCCGCTCCCTCCGTGGGGTCCGTCCCCGAACCAAGCTCATCAAACAGGCATAGGGAACGAGAATCAGCTTTTTTCAATATATCCACAATGTTTTTCATATGAGCAGAAAAGGTGGACAGGCTCTGCTCAATGCTCTGCTCATCTCCTATGTCGGCGTACACACTGTCAAAGATGCCTATGACAGAGCCTTCGTTTGCCGGTATATGGAGCCCTGCCTGTCCCATCAGCGTAAGCAGTCCTGCTGTCTTCAGTGAAACCGTTTTGCCTCCCGTATTGGGACCGGTAATGATCAGCAGATCATACTCCCTGCCTATGCTCAGATCTATGGGCACCACCCTGTCCCCTGGTATGAGGGGATGTCTGGCGGACTTTAGCTCTATGATGAGCTCAGGACCCAGCACAGGCTCGCTTGCGGAAAGCTCGTAGGAATATTTGGCCTTTGCAAATATCATGTCCAGCTTGCGAAGCAGCTTTATGTCCTCTGACAGCTCCTGAGTATAGGGAGCAAGCTCAAGGCTCAGGCTCTCAAGGACCTTTTCTATCTCCTTTTTCTCTGCTGCAGAAAGCTCGCTGAGCTCATTGTTCAGGTTTACTATCAGCATGGGCTCTATAAAAAGGGTCATGCCTGTGGAGGAGGCATCATGGACCATGCCAGGGACCTTGGATTTGTACTCTGCCTTTACGGGCAGGCAGTACCTGCCGTCTCTCTGAGTCACCACCGAGTCGGTCAGATAATCCCTGTAGCTGTTCAACAGTCCATTTATGCTTCCATGTATCCTGTCAGATACCTGCCTCATCCTTTTTCTTACTGAAAACAGCTCCGGCGAGGCATCGTCAGCTATCTCATCCTCGGAAAGTATGCATCGTTTAAGCTCATTGTTTATATTCGTCAGTGGCTCCAGAAGCTCAAAAAGCTCGGACAGGCTGTCCTGCCTCTGTTCATCCTCTCCCTCTCCGGCCCTGCGTCCGTACTGCTTTATCCGGGCTGCGGCGGTAAGCAGGGAGCTTATGCCTATGAGCTCATGTATGCCAAGAGTACCTGATACCTTGAGCCTTTTCAGGCTGTCCGAAAGCTCCCTGACTCCGGAAAAATTAGGAGACTGGCCTGAAAGCCGTATCCTGTCCTTTGCATCTGAGGTATTTTTCTGCCACTCCCTTATCCTGGAAGGATCTGAGGAGGGCCTGAGCCTGAGACAGAGCTCCTTTCCTGCCCTGGATGTGGCAAAATCCGAAAGCCTCTCTATGATCTTGTCGAATTCAAGTATATGAAGGGTCTTTTCTTCCATCGTGTCATACTCCATATTTCAATCTATTTTAGTATAACACAGATGCATGAGATATTTTACCGGATATTTTCAGAGAATGTTTCAGATATGTTTTCAGAAAATGTTTTGGAAATAAAGAACTGCTAAAAGAAGGCTGCTTATAAAGGGATCCGACGATGCCAAAGGCAGTGCAGATCCCTTTTAATTAAAGCTGATAAAGATCATTTATCATGATCCTGCGCCGGGTCTTTTTTTCATGCCGTACCAAAGCAGCATGACCACTGAAAGAGCGGCTATGATCATATAGCCCTGTCTCCCAAGGCCACGGTCAAACATGTTGCCAAGGAAAACAAGCCCAAGCATGTTGCCGATCCCGTTCGACGCCACCCTTTTCAGGGAGTGGGCCATGTAGAGCACATTGCCGGGATAGGTCTCGTCCACAAGGAAGGTCGTGACGGAATACATGATCGCAAAGCTTCCGCCTCCCGTAAACTGGAAAAATATGATCAGGGGAAGGGGCAGTATGCCGAGCAGGGCCATGCTGAATATACGGAAAAGCTGCAATATAAAGGACAGTGCCAGCGCCTTTTTATATGCGTCCCTCCTTATACCCCTGGATATAAGCTGGAAACCTATGAATTCTCCTATCATGGCCATGACCACATACACAGAAGTAAGCGCAGCAGGATAGCCGCAGTCATCCACAAGCATGGCCTGAAAGGTACCCGTTCCGCTCTCCGTGATTCCCCAGACCGCAAGGGACAGATATATAAAAACGGTATCCTTGTTGTGGAGGAAGGAACTGTAGGCCTTAGCCCCGGAGGAAGGTACATCGGTCTGCTCTTTTGCTGCAGCGGCTGAGGCTCCTCCAGTCTGTCCGCAAGCCGACTTTTCCCGTGCCGCATTCTCTGCGGACTTAT
>CALWET010000095.1 GCA_944377385.1 uncultured Lachnospiraceae bacterium
TATTTTGGACCTTGATGGCATTTATCATTACGATCACAAACGGCATGAATGCCTTTACAGATAAGGGAGTTGCATCCCATGAGATAGTGATAGATGAAAGACCTGATACGAATAAGACAAATTGCAGTATGGGAGCAGATATGCCTTCAGACATGTCCGATACAGCATTAAAGGGGCTCAAAGGCAATATAGAGCTAAGGCTTCAGGTGGCTGAAGATCTTTACAAGGCCGGAACGATCACAAAAGATGAGTATGAGGAAAAACGCAGAGAGATACTTAATGATCTGTAAGAAGCTGTTTCAGATGATACAAATAGAAAAAAAGCGCAGATCGAATATTATCTGTACGAAAAACTGCTATCAATTTAAGCAGATGATATGAAAAATATACTTATATTACTTTAAGACAAAAACCTGAGTTGAAAGAAGAAGCAGCCGCATGGTTTCACAACAAATGGAAAGTACCCAAAGAGGCTTATCTTGAAAGTATTGAGGCCTATCTAGATCATGAAACAGAATATGGCTGGTATCTTTGCTTAGACAGCGGACGTATCATAGGCGGTCTTGGCGTGATCGAAAATGATTTTCATGATAGGAAAGACCTTGCACCAAATGTATGTGCAGTGTATACGGAAGAGGAGTATCGCTGTCAGGGGATTGCAAGGTACTTGCTTGATATGGTTTATAATGATATGAAGTCAAAAGGAATTACTCCTATCTATTTGATTACAGATCATATAGGCTTTTACGAAAAATATGGCTGGGAGTTTTTGTGCATGGTTCAAGGAGATAATGAGCCTTATATGACAAGAATGTATATACATAGATAAATTTAAATATAGATTTGGCATTAAAATTAAATAGAAAAACATCAGGGGAATTATTGAAGAAAGAGATCGATTGGGCAAAGGCAGGCAAATGATATGAATATAGGCTACAGAGAGCTCAGAGAGGATGAGATAGACAGGGAGCTTTTCAGGCATTTCATACGTCATCAAAAGGTCGAGATCTGCCTCAGAAGGGATGGAGACAGATGGGTGGAAAGGCCTGATCCATTTATAGATGACTGGAGTGAGGATGAATACGGTATTTTGATCAAATGTCTCAGGCATACGGCTGCCACAGGCGGTTTTGTATATGGGGCATTTGTATCAGATCTGGATGAAAAATCCGGAACCGCTGAGTTTGTCGCCTCGGGTGAACAGACTGCTTTAGGATATTTAAAGGGCTTTGTGTCAGTAGAGCCGGAAATATATGGAGGGGAAAACAGATATATGGACCTTTCGTCCATTCATGTGTCCGAGGATATGCGAAGGAGCGGCATAGGCCAGCGGCTTTTTTCTGCGGCAGCGGATTGGGCAAAAGGGCATGGAGCCAAAAAGCTGTATATCTCGGCTCATTCAGCCATAGAGAGCCAGAGATTTTATGAATCCCTTGGCTGTGTGGATGCAGCTTGGCATGACAGGCGTCATGTGGAGGCAGAGCCCTTTGATCGCCAGCTGGAATATGTTCTGTGAAGGAGGATAAAATGTACGAGCTTATACAGATCACTGATCGGACCTATTATATCCAGAGCCCTGCAAAGATGGGCCTTGTGTGCCTTGATGACAAGGATGTCTGCCTCATAGACAGCGGCAATGACAAGGATGCGGGCAGAAAGGTCCGCCAGCTGCTGGATAAAAATGGATGGAGCCTAAGGGCCATATATAATACCCATTCAAATGCTGACCACATAGGCGGAAACAAGTATCTTCAGGCTCAGACAGGCTGCAAGGTATATGCGCCGGGAATCGAGTGTGCTTTTACAAAATATCCTGTACTTGAGCCGGCATTCCTGTATGGTGGCTATCCTCCCAGGGATCTCAGACACAAGTTCCTGCTGGCCCAGGAAAGTGATGCGGAGCCGCTGACAGAGGACGCGCTGCCTGAGGGCTTTAGTCTCATAGAGCTGCCGGGACATTTCTTTGATATGGTCGGCTTCAGGACTCCTGACGATGTGGTATTCCTTGCAGACTGCCTTTCCAGCAGGGAGACTCTTGAGAAATACCAGATAAGCTTTATATATGATGTGAGAGCTTATCTTGAGACACTTGAGATGGTAAAGGGTCTTAGCGCCCGGATGTTCGTGCCGGCACATGCAAAGGCGGCAGAGGATATATCTGAGCTTGCCCAGTGCAATATAGACAAGGTCCATGAGATCGCAGAGCGTATAAGGGATATATGCCGAGAGCCGATGTGCTTTGAGGACATCCTCAGACATCTTTTTAACATATATGGCCTGAGCATGAATTTTGAGCAGTATGTGCTCGTGGGAAGCACGGTCAGATCCTACCTTTCCTGGCTGCGGGATAATGGAAGGATAGATGTGGAGTTTGCGGATAACAGACTGCTATGGAAATGAAATTCATTTCAGAACTGTTCTGAGAGATCAGAGCAGTTTTTTATTTATGTAAAGTACGCTTGACATACGGCGAGTAATGAGGTATAACATAGATATGTAAAATAAACTTTACATTACTTGTCGGAAAGGAAAGGAGCTGCCTTGAAAAACAGACTCGAAGAGATACGAAAGCAGAGAGGGATAAAGCAGGAGGAGCTGGCAGATGTAATGGGCGTTTCCAGACAGACCATAAGCTCTCTGGAAAATGGACGCTACAATCCATCAGTCATACTGGCCATCAAGCTTGCACGGTACTTTGAAATGAATGTGGAAGATATATTTATTTACGAGGAGGCAAATGATGAAAAATAAAAAATATACCATATATATCATTGAGATGGTGGCAGGAGTGCTCATAAATATGCTGGCATTTTCCGGGACTGTGTCAGATCCCAGCGTACTTACCGGTATAGGCTCTGGCATACTTGTTGTAGGACTTGTACAGCTTTTAAGGACAATGCGGATAGAGCGTGATCCCGAGCTTAAAAAGCGGGTAGAGACTGCGTCAAAGGATGAGAGATACGCATTTATATCCATGAAGGCAAAGGAAGCTGCATTTGCGATATATCTGATCATTGCAGCTGTGATCTGTATGGCATGTCTGATACTTGGATATGAAAGAGAGGGCATGACAGCTGCTGTATCCATATGCCTGCTGGTCATACTGTACACGATCATGTTCCGCATACTTGCCAAAAAATATTAAAACGGAATGAGCAGGATGATTCGCTTATTTTTATTTTATTCCAGAACTTAAAAGTACATGAAAACTTTCTCGATGGCATTCGTATATATGTTAGAAGGATATATGAAACAGAGGAGGTGGCATATGAAAAAAAATTATATGATATTCTGTGCGGCGGCGGTGTTTTCGGTACTTGCATGTGGATGCGCTGAAGCAGGCGACAGCAAAAATGCAGATAGTGTGGAGGCCGCAGCAGTTGAAGATCCTGATATCCCGATAGATGACTATGAGGCCTGGAATGAACTCCTTTCTGAAAATGATCCAGATACTGAGTTTAAGGAAAGCCTTTTGGATTTCGCCTTTGAAAGCGCAGAAGCAATACTCCCAATGGAAGAGGGCAATGCTGTCTACAGTCCTTTAAGCCTGTATTATGCCCTGTCCATACTTGGCATGGGTGCAGCAGGGGATACTGAGACAGAGATACTTGAGGCTCTGCATATCGATGATAAGGCAGAGCTGTCAAAGCAGTGTGCAAAGCTTTACCTGAGGTATGCCTATACAGAGGAAAGAGAAAGGCTCCTCAGGGAGGAGTATGGAGAGGAGGCCCCGGACAGCTCCATAAGGCTTGCGAATTCCTTATGGATATCCGATGATATAAGCCTGAGGCCTGAGTATCAGGAGATATGTGCAGAGGACTTTTATGCATCATCCTACAATGTTGACTTCAAGGATGAGGAGACCCCAGGGAAGATGGGAAAATGGATCTCCGATCAGACTCAGGGCGTGCTTGAGCCTGAGCTGGAGCTTTCTCCGGATACTGTCCTTGCCATCATCAATACCTTATACTTTTATGGCGGCTGGCAGACCAGGTTCAGCGAGGAGCTTACTGAGGAAGATACATTTACTCTGGAGGATGGATCGGAGGTAAGAGTGCCTTTTATGCACAGGACCGATACCATGGCCGGGTTTATAAGGGGTGAAGGCTATAAGCTTTCCGGCCTTTCCACAAGTAATAACTGTGAGCTCTTATTCCTGCTCCCGGATGAGGGGACTGACATAGGAAAGCTTATGGAGGACAGCGGAGGATTAAAGGCGCTGCTTGCAGAAACGGAGGGCAAATGGGAAACTGGCGAGGTGATCTGGAAGATACCCAAGTTTTCCTTTGGCTCAAGCTTCGATCTTAAGGAAGCCCTTAGGTCCATGGGCATGGAAAGCATGTTCGACAGCATGACTGCAGTTTTTTATGACATGTCCAAGGATCCCCTTTATGTGGACAGAGCCATACAGGAAGCTCATATAGGGGTGGATGAAGAGGGCATAGAGGGAGCTGCCTATACCATGATAGCCATGGCCGAGGGCAGTGCCTTGATGATGGAGGAGCCGGAGGTAATTGAGATGGATCTGGACAGGCCATTCCTGTTTGCGGTCCATGATTACAGAAACGATGTCTGGCTGTTTCTTGGAGTATGCAAAGAGCCTTGAATGTGCTCAGGAAGGAGAGGGAGAGATATTATGAGTGAAGCGATCCTGAATAAAAGAGAAAAGATCATCCGTTTATGGTTTGATATGTGGCTTCAAAGGCAGGATCTTGGCATATCTGATATATTTTCTGACGATGCGGTCTATACAGAAAGCTGGGGCCCTGAGTATCATGGCACTGCAAAGATCAGGCTTTGGTTTGAAGAATGGAATACTCGCGGGTCCGTCCTTCAATGGGATATCAGGCAGTTCTTCCATAAAGGGGATCAGACTGTTGTCGAATGGTATTTTAAATGTCAGATGGAGGACGAGAGGACAGACGCCTTTGACGGAGTTTCCTTGATCGAATGGACGGATGATGACAGGATAAGGCTTCTCAAGGAGTTCGGGTGCAATATCAATAACTATGATCCCTATCAATACGGGGACACACCACAGTTCAATGACGAAAAAGTGGGCTGGTTTTAACAGTACAGAGACGGGCATACAGATGCTTGCCGGCAGGAGCAGTGAAGTAGGACAAGAAAAAAGCAAAGTTGATTATTAAGTGATTGACTGTTTTCTAACAAGGAATTATAATGTATTCGGTTAAGATTGTATTTATTTGGGTACAATATTTTATCTTTCAAGGAGGCTTTTAAATGGTAACCTACGGAATAGAAAAATTAGGCATTACGGCTCCCAAGGCTGTATATCGCAATCTGTGTCCGGCAGATCTGACAGAAAGGGCGATCATTACAGGTGAGGGCAGGCTTACAGATACCGGGGCACTGTCTGTTATGACCGGAAAATACACAGGACGTTCCCCCAAGGATAAATTCATTGTGGATTCTGAGGGAGTGCATGACAAGATAGCCTGGGGCAGCGTGAATATGCCCATAAAGAGAGAGGTATTTGAGGCCATAAAGAAGGAGATGGTAGAATATCTCAACGGCAGGGATATTTATATCTTCGATGGCTTTGCAGGCGCAGATCCCAAGTGCACAAGAAAGTTCAGGATAGTAAATGAGATGCCCTCACAGAACCTGTTCATCCATCAGCTTCTGATCAGGCCCACAAAGGAAGAGCTTGAGAGCTTTGGAGAGGCAGATTTCACGATCATCGTAGCTCCCGGCTATAAGTGTGATCCTGCAAAGTTCGGCATCAATTCCGAGGCTGCCATCGTTATAGATTATGAGGCAAAGCAGGCCATTATCGCAGGCTCTCAGTATTCCGGAGAGATCAAGAAGTCCGTATTTTCCATCATGAACTACCTGATGCCTGTTGAGGACAATGTCCTTCCCATGCACTGCTCTGCAAACATGGATCCTGAGACCCATGAGACTGCTGTATTCTTCGGACTTTCAGGCACCGGCAAGACCACTCTTTCAGCAGATCCCAACCGCAAGCTGATAGGTGATGACGAGCATGGTTGGTCAGATCACGGTATCTTTAACTTCGAGGGCGGCTGCTACGCAAAGTGCATCGACCTTGAGGAGGAAAAGGAGCCCGAGATCTACCATGCCATAAAGTTCGGTTCTCTCGTGGAGAATGTTGTCCTGGATGAGGACAGACATCCTGATTATCATGATGGCTCAGTTACTGAGAATACACGTGTAGGTTATCCCATAGATTATATAGACAATGCGCAGATACCCGGTGAGGGTGGAATACCCAAGGTCGTCATCTTCCTTACTGCCGATGCCTTTGGAGTCCTTCCTCCTATCTCAAAGCTTTCAGAGGATGCAGCCATGTACCACTTCGTTACGGGCTTTACCTCAAAGCTTGCCGGTACAGAGAGAGGCATAACTGAGCCTCAGCCCACCTTCTCCACACTTTTCGGAGAGCCCTTCATGCCTCTGGATGCTTCAGTATATGCAAATATGCTTGGAGAAAGGATCGAGAAATACGGTACAAAGGTATACCTTGTGAACACAGGCTGGACAGGCGGCCCTTATGGAGTAGGCTCACGTATGAAGCTTTCCTATACCAGAGCCATGGTCACGGCTGCTCTTAATGGAGAGCTTGAAAAGGTAGAATACAAGCATGATGATGTATTCAATGTAGATATACCTCAGAGCTGCCCTGCAGTGCCTGCCGAGATCCTCAACCCCAGGAATACATGGGCAGACAAGGCTGCATATGATGCACAGGCTAAAAAGCTTGCCGGCATGTTCGCAGATAACTTTGCAAAGAAATACCCCAACATGCCAAAGAACATAGCTGAGGCAGGTCCCAGGGCCTGAACCTGAAATGAGCTGATCATGCCCGGAGCCAAGGATTTGGCTTCGGGCATTTTTTATGCGGTCTTTATGCAATCTTTATATTGGCCGCTTCAATTTAATGTCATCTTAACCCTCGATACTGCAAAATGACATATGCTAAAGAGGCCCTGTGGGCCAAGGAACAGAGGTAGTTATATTATGACGATGTTTACCCTGGAGCAGCAGGGAAAGGCTGCGGAGAAAAGGCCTAAAACCATACTTACGCCTTTTCGTATCATAATACTGGGATTTGCTTCCATCATTTTACTTGGAGCATTGCTCCTGATGCTTCCGATCGCGTCAAACAGCGGCGAGGTGACCCCATTTATAGATACTCTGTTTACTGCCACATCGGCAGTGTGCGTTACTGGACTGATAGCCTATGACACCGCAGTCCACTGGACGCTTTTCGGACAGGTGGTCATAATCACGCTGATACAGATAGGCGGTATGGGAGTTGTGACCATAGCCCTTATGATAGCCTTGGCGGCAGGAAAGCGTATAGGACTCAGAGAGCGCAGCCTGATGCAGGATACCATATCTGCTCCAAAGGTGGGAGGCATAGTCAGGCTCACCGGATTTATCATAAAGGGGACCTTCCTTATAGAGCTTATTGGAGCTGTTATCATGGCTCCCTCCTTCTGTATGGATCATGGCCTCATTAAAGGCCTTTGGATGGCTGTGTTCCATTCGATATCAGCCTTCTGTAATGCAGGCTTCGATATCCTTGGTACGGCTGATGAACAGTTCGTATCAGTGACCGGCTATGTATCAGATCCCTTTGTCAGTCTGACCATATCCTTCCTGATCATCATAGGAGGTATAGGCTTCCTGACCTGGGATGACATAAAGACCAACAAGCTCAGCTTCAAAAAGTACAGGACTCAGTCAAAGGTCATACTGTTCACCACCTTTTTGCTGCTGCTGCTCCCTACGGTCTACTTTTTCTTCTTTGAGTTCCAGGATATGGACCTTGGGACCAGGCTGCTTGCTTCCTTTTTCCAGTCCACCACGCCAAGGACGGCAGGCTTCAATACAGTGGATCTGACTGCCATGTCCCAGGCTGGGCAGGTGCTTTTGGCGATATTGATGCTGATAGGAGGATCTCCCGGAGGTACTGCAGGCGGTATGAAAACGACCACGCTGGCAGTATTGGTGGCAAATACCAGGGCTGTTTTTACCCGCAGCACGGAGGCCCAGGTATTTAAGCGCAGGATACCGGACGATACCATAAAGAATGCAGCCACCATAGCCATGATGTATATAGTGCTCTGCGTTTTCTGTGCGCTGTTCATAAGCCGTGTAGAGGCATGTACCTTTGTGGAGGCGGTTTTTGAGACTGCATCGGCTGTGGGTACGGTAGGTCTGACCCTTGGCATCACGCCGGGGCTTGAGGCAGCGTCGAAGATAGTTTTGATCGCGCTTATGTTTTTGGGCAGGGTCGGCGGACTGACCATCATATTTGCCGCTCTTCCTGCTACTAAGAATAAATATTCTAAGCTTCCTCAGGACAGGATAGCAGTAGGCTAAGGAGGTAATATTTATCATGAAATCAGTACTTTTGATAGGACTTGGAAGGTTTGGCAGACATGTGGCTGAGGAGCTTTATGCTCTTGGACATGAGGTCATGGCCATAGATAAGGACGAGGAAAGAGTAGAGGACGTCATGTCCTATGTGACAAGTGCCCAGATAGGTGACAGCACAAAGCAGGAATTCCTGGAGACCCTTGGAATAAGCAATTTTGATCTTTGCATAGTCACGATCAGCTCCAATTTCCAGAGCTCCCTTGAGACCACATCCCTGCTGAAGGAGCTTGGCGCTAAATTCGTAGTATCCAGGGCCGCAAGGGATGTACAGGCAAAATTCCTTCTCAGGAACGGAGCCGATGAGGTGGTATATCCTGAAAGGCAGCTTGCAAAGTGGACGGCCATACGCTACAGCTCTGATCATATCCTTGATTACGTAGAGCTGGAGGATGACTATGCCATTTTCGAGGTGAATGTACCTGATGGCTGGGTAGGAAAGACGGTGGGTGCTCTGGATATAAGGAATACCTATCATATAAATATCATGGCTCTCAGGGAAAATGGAAACCTGGAGATGGCCATAAACGCAAATACCGTACTGAAAGCAGACCAGACCATGCTCGTTCTCGGGCATTATCAGGACGTACGCAAGTGCTTCCATATATAATATTCAAGGAATGTCATGAAGAGCCTTCTCTTACTTGTTGACGTTGTCATAGCCTTTTCTTTGTGCTATTTTATTATAAGGTTCATAGCCGTTGGCTTTAGCGGCAGGGCCGGCACAAGACAGGACAGGTTAGCTCCTGCAAAGACAGAGTCGATAATGAAAAAAATCATAAAGATACTTTTCGGAGTCTCCGGAGAAGAGCTGTTCAGGGAGGAAAGGCCTCTGGCAGGCAAAAAGAGCCAAAAGGACAGATGGCTGCCGGACATACCCGATCTGCTTCGCATATTTATTATCCTTTTGGTGGCCACTGCCCTGGGCTATCTGGTGGATAACCTTATAGCCTCAGAGGCAGCAGTCATCAGTGTATACATGCTGGCCGTACTGCTCATAGCCCTTGGAGCCGAATGTAGGCTGACGGCACCCATAGCCTCGGTGCTTTGCCTTCTGATATATGATTTTGTATTTATAAAACCAAGA
The DNA here is from genome assembly GCA_944377385.1 of uncultured Lachnospiraceae bacterium. Lineage (GTDB taxonomy): Bacteria > Bacillota > Clostridia > Lachnospirales > Lachnospiraceae > Avilachnospira. Next base: position 9,518 of record CALWET010000095.1, read on the forward strand.
TTCATATTCGTATCCTATGGACGGGAATACTCATTTATCTTTATTCTGATGTGCATAGTTTCAGTCCTTACGGGTACATTGACCCAGAGACTCAAGGCAAGTGCCAGAGAGGCCGGAAGCTCGGCCAGAGCCTCGAGACTGCTGTTTGAAACAAATCAGCTTATGCAGCAGGCATCGGATGAGCAGCAGATCCTGGAGGCCTTTGCAAATCAGTTAAAGAGGCTGCTCAGGCATACCGTGATCATTTATCAGATAAGGGATGGCGGGCTTTCTGATTCCAGGATTTTTTCCTTATCCGACAAGGTCATTGCTGACACGGGAGCTCTGTCGGATAACGAAAGGCTCGCTGCTGACTGGGCATACAGACACAATGATTTTTCCGGGAGAGGAACATCCATTTATCCCGAAAGCCTGTGTCTGAACATGCCGATAGCCATAAATGACAAGGTATATGGAATAGCTTCGGTGCCTGAATGTGATCTTTTTTCCGGGGTGGATGACAGCAGCATAGTGATCTCCATGCTGGGAGAGTGTGCCCTGGCCATGGAAAATCAGGAAAACCAGAGGGCAAAGGAGGCCGCAGATGTGATGGCAAGGAGCGAGAGGCTCAGAGCCAACCTGCTGCGTACTCTTTCCCATGATCTTCGTACGCCGCTGACTTCCATATATGGCAATGCCAGCAACCTGCTCAACAACGAGGCAGCCCTGACTCAGGAGATCAAGCATCAGATGTATGAGGATATATACGATGATGCCATCTGGCTTACAGGGCTTGTGGAAAATCTCCTTAGCATAACCCGTATAGAGGACAAGGAGATGAGGTTAAATATCAGGGACGAGCTTGTGGACGAGGTGATCCATGAGGCCACAAGGCGCTTTTCCAGAAGCAGCGGTGATCACGAGATATCCATAAAAAGCAATGATGACTTTATATTTGCCAGGATGGATGCAAAGCTTATCATACAGGTGCTTATAAATCTTATTTCAAATGCCATCAAGTATACGCCGGCTGGTTCGCATATAGAGGTGGTCGTGGAAAAAAAGGAAAATGTCGTCAGGCTGAGTGTGGCGGATGACGGCCCTGGTATAGCAGATGAGGATAAGGAAAAGGTATTTGAAAGGTTTTATACCGCAGGAGACAGCTCAGAACATGGCACACGCAGCATAGGGCTTGGCCTTTATCTCTGCCGCTCTATCGTTGAGGCCCATGGCAGTAAGCTGATCCTTTCAGACAATATTCCGCAGGGCTCGGTATTTTCCTTTGAGCTGCCTGCCGGGGAGGTGGATATACATGGATAAGGCCCTGATACTTGTGGTCGAGGACGATTATGCCATACGTAATCTGGTGACGGCTACATTAAAGACCCAGGATTACAGATATATAACCGCTGCCAATGGAGAAACAGCCATAGCCGAGGCAGCATCCCACAATCCGGACATAGTCCTTCTGGATCTGGGGCTTCCTGACATGGATGGGGTAAAGGTCATAAAACGCATACGTACCTGGTCGAATATGCCCATCATAGTCATAAGTGCCAGGACTGAGGACAGCGACAAGATCGAGGCCCTTGACGCAGGGGCAGACGATTATCTTACCAAGCCCTTTTCGGTAGAGGAGCTGCTGGCCAGGCTCAGGGCTACGCTGAGGAGGCTTTCAGCGGCAGAAAATGCTGGCTTTGCCGGAGGCTCGGTATTTGAAAATGGTGAGCTCAGGATAGACTATGCTGCCGGCTGTGCCTACCTTGCCGGAGAGGAGCTGCATCTGACTCCCATCGAATATAAGCTTCTGTGCCTTATGGCCCGGAATGTGGGCAAGGTACTGACACATACATATATCACTGGAAAGATCTGGGGCAGCAGCTGGGACAGTGACATAGCCTCCCTCAGGGTGTTTATGGCCTCCCTCAGGAAAAAGCTGGAATCAAGGCCCGGATCGCCGGAATATATACAGACCCATATAGGAGTGGGATACCGGATGGTCAAGGTTGACGTTATCTGATATAATTGACCATGTGGATACGTTAAAGAAGATTCTGATCATATTTTTCACGGCCCTGATCTCAGGGCTGTTTGCTGTATGTATATATAACTCGGATCTGCTGATCCATCCCGAGAGCAGGGGCAGGACAGAGCTTCAGGCAGACAGCATGCAGGCTTTTGACGGGATTGAAAGTCTTGGCTTCAGCTTTGGGTCAGAAGAGCTCTATATCAGAAAGCTTTATATAGGGATAGATAAAGAAGAAGGACAGTTCCCGGTGATAAGATTCATACCAGATGGAAAGGGAACGCAGACAGAGGATCCTAATCCCTATAATCTCGATGAAGAGGTGCTGAATATCAGGCGCAGCCTGAATGGCTTTACACTTGAGGCTGATAACTGTTCCGTGCTTTATGTAACAGTGGTAAATGAGTTCCTGTTCGATCCCTATGTGTTTGCATTCGGCTTTTTCAGCATCCTTGCACTCATGTCTCTTTTGTTATTTGGAAAGAGGATGCATGGAAGGCCCCAGCTCGTCTTTCTGATCATAGGCCTTTGCATGGGCTGTCTTATGTGCTTTTCCATACCCAGGGACAAGGTGGGGTATGATGAGGAAGAGCACTTAAAGGCCATACTCGACATGGCTGCATATCCTGAGGGAAAGCTTTACCTTTCTGACGCCATATATGACCAGCTCTCTGTTTCCGTAAAGAGCAGCTCTGCTCTGATTCCCGGAAGCTATGAAGAGACCAGAGGACTGGATGAATATTTGTCCATAGAGGGAGACTATGTATCGGGAGCGCATGTATTTGAGTATGATATGCTGAAAAACAGGGCTCCGGCATATGCTGCCATGGCGCTTTCGATGAAGCTTGGCATGCTCCTTAGCCTTTCCTGGCCGGCAGTCATAATTATGACCAGGCTGGCAAATCTGCTGAGCTTCCTGATCCTGATGTATATGGCCATAAAAAAGGCTCCCATGGGAAAGTGGCTGCTTCTTCTTATAGGCCTTTTCCCTCAGAACATATTTATGGCATCCACGCTTTCCTATGACCCCTTTGTGACAGGCTGCCTGCTGCTTGGATCTTCATATATGCTGTGTTTCTTCATGGATATTGAAAATAAGAGCAGTTTACATGGTCCGGATCCGGAAGGGATCGAGGATCATGTCAAGCCTCGCACCTCCGCTCTTTGGTCATTTTTTTGGATGAGTCTGTTTTTCCTTCTGGGCTGCCTGCCAAAGGCTGTTTATTCTCCCATGGTATTGATGCCCTATGCTGGCCTGGCCGCGCTTTTAACAGGCTCAAAGGGACAGGATGAAGGGGGCCTTGGAGGTCCTCACAAGCTTTTGCACAGCAGAAGCTGGATCTATCTGCTGCTTCCATCCCTGCTTTTTATCGGGCTCTTGGCATCCTTTATACTGCCTACGGTGATCTCGCCTTCAAGCACGGGCGATATAAGAGGCGGGGCGACCTCAGAGGTATCACAGGTGGACTATATACTGGGAGCACCCCTGAGCTATGCCTGGCTTTTGATCCGGCAGATGATCAGCTGGATACCTCAGTGCTTTATCGGTCCGGACTGTACTACCTTTATGGGAGCACTGGTGAGCGGCATATCTGACTTCAGGGGCTTTTACATATTTTATTTCCTGCTGATCATATTCCTTTGCGTCACGGAGCAGCGGTTCAGTCCGGGAAAGCAGTCCCTGAGACCCGGGCAAAAGCTATGGATCTTTCTTATGATCGGAGCCTGCAGCGTTCTGATATGGACATCCATGTATGTGGCCTTTACGGTCCCTGGCTCTGACAGCATAGCCGGAGTGCAGGGGAGGTATTTCATACCTCTTATGTTTCCTCTTTACCTGCTCTTTTATCCATCTGCCAAGGGAGGGATGACTGAGAAAACGGCAAAGCTTGAAAGGCCTATTGCCATATGGTATTATTTTATGATGATCATGTCGCTTCTGCTCCTGTCAGCTTCCATATGGACAGGGATCACGGCACGTTGCTGCCTGTAAGCGCTTGCATCAAATGCAGATATACGGATAAGTTCCGTTTAACATAAAAATTTGGAGGCGAAAAATGGGAAAGATAAAGGTAACTCCCTGTAAAAAGGATGGAAAGGTGATTTCCGGGCTTTATATAGTTGAACCCACTGTCTTTACGGACGAGAGAGGCTACTTCATGGAGGTCTACAACAAAAAGGATTTTGAAGAAGCCGGTCTCTGCATGGATTTTGTTCAGGACAATCAGTCCTGTTCGGTAAAGGGAGTGCTGAGGGGCCTGCATTATCAAAAGCAGTATCCCCAGGGTAAGCTGGTAAGGGCACTTAAAGGGAGAGTTTTTGATGTGGCAGTGGACCTGAGGCGTCATTCCCAGACCTATGGAATGTGGTATGGCGTGGAGCTGAGTGAGGAAAACAAAAAGCAGTTCTATATTCCCGAGGGCTTTGCTCACGGCTTCCTCGTGCTTTCAGATGTAGCTGAGTTTTCTTATAAGTGCACCGATTTCTATCATCCCGGTGATGAGGGAGGGCTTATCTATAATGACAGTGAGATCGGAGTAGAGTGGCCCATAGAGGCTGGGATGGAGCTCATAATGTCCGAAAAGGATAAAAAGTGGGGAAAGCTCTCAGAGACCTTCAGCTTTGAATTTTAAAGGAAGGCGCCGATCATGCATCTTACTTTGAAGCTCGTAAGAGAGATCATATCAGGAAGGAAGCTTATATTGGAGCTTGCAAAGGCTGATTTCAGGAAGCGCTTTGTAGGTTCCTATTTTGGAATCATCTGGATGTTCATACAGCCAGTGGCAACGGTCCTGGTCTATTTTTTCGTTTTTCAGCTGGGAATGAAGGCCACGCCTCCGGTACCCGAGCCCTATGTGATATGGCTGATACCCGGAATAATCCCATGGTTCTTTTTTACTGATACCATATCCGGGATAACGGGCTGCATGCAGGAATACAGCTATCTAGTTAAAAAGATGGCCTTTCCTGTGGAGCTGCTTCCTGCCATCAAGCTTTTGTCCTGCCTTTTTGTGCATCTTTGCTTTATTGTCATCATGATGGCAGTGTTTTTGTTCAGCGGAAAGCTTCCGCAGCCAAGCTGGATCCAGATCATATACTATTCCTTTGCGGCAGGGATGCTGACTCTCGGGCTGGGATATTTCACCAGCTCCGTGAATGTCTTTTTCAAGGATATGTCTCAGATAGTCAGCATAGCCCTGCAATTCGGCATGTGGCTCGTTCCCATCATGTACTGGGAGGGGATGTTTACTGTGGACCATCCATGGATGGAGATACTATTCAAGCTGAACCCCTTTTATTATATCGTTACAGGCTACAGGGACAGCATGCTGACAGGAGCGGCTTTCTTTCAGAGGCCCATGAATACTCTTTATTTCTGGTGCTTTACCATTGCCGTATTCTATCTTGGACTCAAGATATTCGTCAGGCTGAGGCCGCATTTTTCTGATGTGCTGTAAGCATGGATCAGATTTTACATAAAACATAAGAGAGATTTTACATGATAAGGCTATTATTGATTGGGATATTTCTTGTACTTTTCCTTTTGCTTTCCTTACCGCTGCTTATTTATCTCATCCATAAGGAAAAGAAGGAGAGTGGAGCAGCCCTGAAAAAAAGTACTGCCATCGTCAGGTGGGCCTTCCGTGTCATACTGTTCCTGGCAGGCACTGATATAGAAGCAAGGGGCGAAAAGGAGCTCCCGACAGATGAAGCAGTGCTTTATGTTGGCAATCATCGCTCATACTTTGACATAGTCAGCACCTATACCCTTCTCAGGCAGCCAGCAGGCTTTATAGCAAAGAAGGAGATGGAAAGGATACCGATACTGTCAGCCTGGATGTATCGTATCGGATGTCTTATGCTTGACAGGAGCGATGCCAAGGAGGGCCTCAAGACTATCCTTACTGCCATAGAACGTATAAAGGGCGGAACATCCATGTTCATATATCCTGAGGGTACCAGAAATGAAAATGGGGATCCTCTTTTACTGATGGATTTTCATGAGGGAAGCATGAAGATCGCCCAGAAGGCGGGCTGCCGCATCGTGCCTGTGGCCATATACGGAACGGATGACATATTTGAACGACATGTACCATTCATAAGAAAAAAGCATGTGATCATCAGCTTTGGCAAGCCTTTCTATTCAAAGGACATACCTGAGGAATGTAAAAAAAAGCAGGGGGCCTATGTCAGAGGGCTTATCATTGACATGCTTGAAGAAATAACGGCCGGAGATGACAGGCCGTGAGGTAATACCATGAGCTATAAACTATTCGGAGCCATATGTCTTGGAAGCGTTGAGCAGGAGCTCAGCATATACGAGATAAGACAGAACGGAAGCATCAGGCCTGTGGAACGGGCCACCACCGTACTGCCCCTTTCTTCGGACACCTTTGGCAGGGGGAGGATATCCATAGAATCCATGGACGCTCTTTGCGGGATACTGACAAGGTATGCCGGGGCCCTCAAAACCTATAAGGTCGATGCCTATAAGGCCTATGCCACCGTAGCCATAAGGGAGGCGGAAAACTGTGACATAGTCCTGGACAGGATAAAGGTAAGGACGGGGCTGAATATAGAGCTCATATCCAATTCTGAGCAGAGATACCTCAATTATAAGGCCCTGGCCTATAATGAAGGGGATTTTACGGAGATCATAAAGTCTGGGACCCTTATACTGGACACAGGCTATGGAAGCCTGCAGTTTTCCATATTTGATAAGGATGCGCTTATCTCGACCGAAAATATAAATCTTGGCGCAGCAAAGATCCTTGCGGATCTGAGCAGGGCCCGCATAGCTGACAATCAGATGATAGACAGAGCCGAGGAGATGATAAATTCCGAGCTCATAAATTATAAAAAGCTTTATTTGAAGGGCTATGACATCGAGTCCATAATCGGGATCGGAGAAAACGTGCTGTACCGATACTGGGCTCAGGAAAGGCCGGAGCTGTTGAAAACAGCCGTGCCTGCGGACAGGATAATAGCAGAGTGTGAGTCCATCATATCCATGAAGAGCTCAGAGCTCTCGGAGATCCTGGGCAGGACTCTTACATATTCAAGGCTGCTTCCCATTGCCGCCATATATTATAAACGCATCATAGAGATCACCGGGGCCAGGAACCTGTATTTTCCATGTACGGACTTTACTGACGGCATGGCAGTGGACTATGCGGAAAAGGCCAAGCTCTATAAGGGCGGACATAATTTCGAAAATGACATCATATCTGAATCCAGAAACATGGCAAGGCGGTATCGCTGCAACACGAGCCACTCCGAGTCAGTGGAGGAGTATGCCCTGCTTATATTTGATGCGATAAAGAAATTCAGCGGTCTTTCAAAGCGTGACAGGCTGCTGCTGCAGATAGCTGCGATACTTCACGACTGCGGTAAATTCGTAAGCATAAAAAATGTGGATGAGTGCGGATATTTCATAGTTCTCTCCACTGAGATCATAGGGCTGTCCCATGACGAACGAAAGATGATCGCAGGTGTCATAAGGTTCAGGAGCAGCTCGGCCTTTGATTATGAGCTGGCGGCAAAATCGGGAGATCCAATCAGGCTTGCAAAGCTGAGTGCCATACTATGTCTGGCAAATGCCCTTGATCGGGGGCATGTGGACAAGCTCAAGGACACCAAAGTCAGTGCAAACGAGAAAAACATGGAGCTGTCCATTTTGGCCTCATATAATGGGGATCTGACGCTTGAAAAGCTTTCAGTGGATGAGAATGCAGGGCTTTTTGAAGAGGTTTTCGGCCTCAGGCCCATATTCAGACAGAAAAAGAGGATCTGATCATGGAAAGATACTATAATAGAGAGCTCAGCTGGCTGCAATTCAATACAAGGATATTGGAGGAGGCAAGGGACCGTCAAAATCTGTTGTTTGAAAGACTGAAGTTCCTCAGCATAACGGCCTCCAACCTGGATGAGTTCTTCATGGTAAGGGTAGCCTCCCTGAAGGACATGATCCATGGAGATTATAAAAAAACGGACATAGCAGGCATGACCGCCTCTGAGCAGTTCGATGCCGTGCAGAAAAAGACCCACAGCATGGTGGAGCAGCAGTACAGCACCTACAAGCGCTCCCTGCTTCGTGATCTTAAAGCAGATGGACTGCTGCTGGTGTCTGACATGTCAGAGCTGAGCGCCTCGGAGCTTGAATACATAGACAAATATTTCAATGAAAACGTATATCCGGTGCTGACTCCCATGGCCTTCGATTCCTCAAGGCCCTTTCCACTCATACTGAATAAAAGCCTTAACATTGCTGCCCTGCTAAAAAGCAAGAAGTCCGAGGAGTCGGGCGCTGACAGTATAAAGGCAGAGGGAAAGAAAAAGAAAAAGCGTGAGGAGCTGGAATTTGCAATGGTCCAGGTGCCCAAGGTCCTGAAGAGAGTCATCGAGCTTCCGGAAAGAAGGACTGAAAAGGGCAAGACACTCAGGGTGGCAGTGCTGCTTGAGGATCTGATAGAGTATAACATAGACAGGCTTTTCTCAAATTATGATGTGGTCACCACAGCAGCCTTCCGCATCATGAGGGATGCCGATTTTGAGCTGGATGAGGATGAGATCGATGATCTCATGGAGGAGATATCAAAGCAGCTGAAAAAAAGACGCAGAGGAGACGTGATCAGGCTTGAGATCAGCTCCAAAGCGGATATGCGTCTTATAGACGTGCTCAAAAGAGAGCTCTGGATAGAGGAAGAGGATATATATCATATTGATGGGCCCCTGGATCTGACCTTTCTGATGGCTGTATATTCACTTCCGGGATTTGAACATCTGAAGGACAGGAGCTACAGGCCGGCACGTATACCTGAGCTTATGAACGACGATGATATTTTTGAAAATATCAGCCGCAGGGACATATTCCTTCATCATCCTTATGAGAGCTTTGATCCGGTGGTGGATTTTGTCAGATCAGCCGCAGAGGATGAGCGGGTTCTGGCCATCAAGCAGACACTGTACAGGGTAAGCTCTACCTCGCCCATCATTGCCGCACTGGAAACTGCCGCCTCAAATGGGAAACAGGTCACTGTGCTGGTGGAGCTCAAGGCCAGGTTCGATGAGGAAAACAATATCCTGTGGGCAAAGAGACTGGAAAAAGCAGGCTGTCATGTTATATATGGGCTGAAGGGATTAAAGACACATTCCAAGATCACCCTTGTCGTGCGCAGGGAGGATGATGGTATCAAAAGATATGTCCATCTTGGCACGGGAAATTACAACGATTCCACGGCCAAGCTCTATACGGACTGCGGGATAATGACGGCAGATCCACGTATAGGCGAGGATGCCACGGCCGTATTCAACATGCTTTCAGGCTATTCAGAGCCTGAGCATTGGAATGAGCTGGTGCTTGCTCCCATATGGCTCAGGAAATGGCTTTTAAAGAGGATAGCCAGGGAAGCGGAGTTTGCAAGAGAGGGAAAAGCAGCCTCCATCACTGCAAAGATGAATTCCCTTTGTGACAAGGAGATAATAGACGCCCTTTACGATGCTTCGGCAGCGGGAGTAAAGATCGAGCTGATCATAAGAGGCATATGCTGCCTCAGGGCCGGAGTGCCGGGCCTTTCGGACAATATAAGCGTTCATTCCATAGTCGGCAGATATCTTGAGCATGCGAGGATACTGCGCTTTGAAAACGGAGGGGATCCTCTTTATTATATGGGATCTGCCGATTGGATGCCGAGAAATCTGGATCGCAGGGTCGAGATAGTCTTTCCCCTCATATCCAGGGAGAACCAGGTGGCAGCCCAGCATATACTGGACATCCAGCTTTCGGACAATCTAAAAGCACATATAATGCAGCCTGACGGAAGCTATGAAAAGGCGGATCTGCGAGGCAAAAAGAAGATATGTGCCCAGCAGATATTCATGGAAGAGGCGACTGAAAGGGAAAGCAGATACATCAAGGAAAAGAGCGGCGAGGGAAAGCGCGTGTTTATCCCGATGGAAGCTGAAAAATAGATCCGTAGTTTATCCGTGAAATTTCATCTATTTTTAATAAGCATGAAAGAAATTTGCCTTACAGGTCGTATATAATGTATAATAATGTAGATCAAATGGACAGATTTCGTTCAGAAAGGGGAATGCTATGGCGGATATAAACATTCTCGTGGTAGATGATGAAAAGGAGATAGCTGACCTGGTGGAGATATACCTGGTCTCGGATGGATATAAGGTTTTCAAGGCCCAGGATGCTGAGGAGGGCCTCAGGATACTTGAGGAGGAGAATATACATTTGGTGCTGCTTGACATTATGATGCCTGGTATGGATGGCATACAGATGTGCAGAAAGATCAGAGAAAGATCCAATATCCCCATAATCATGCTTTCGGCAAAGAGCTCAGATCTCGACAAGATCATGGGGCTTGGAACAGGGGCTGATGACTATGTGACAAAGCCCTTTAATCCTCTGGAGCTTACTGCCAGGGTCAAGTCACAGCTGAGACGCTATACCCAGCTCAATCCAAACAACAATCTTGGCGAAAAGGATACAAATGAGATAACCATCAGGGGCATGACCATCAACAAGGACAATCACAAGGTCACCATAGATGGTGAGGAGATCAAGCTCACTCCTATCGAATTTGATATACTGTATCTTTTGTCCTCGAATCAGGGCAAGGTATTTACGACGGACGAGATCTTTGAGCGTGTATGGAACGAAAAGGTCTATGAAGCCAACAATACGGTCATGGTCCATATCAGAAGGCTCAGAGGAAAGATGAAGGAGGACCAGCGCCAGGACAAGCTCATAACCACGGTATGGGGCGTAGGTTATAAGATTGAGAAATAATGACATAACCAAGCGCTATCGTACGCGCTTTATACTGAATATCGTGATCGCGGCCTTTGCCGTATGCATTATAGAGGGCTTGCTCATATTGAATATGGGCAGGCTTATTGGAGTTATAATGGGCTTTTCTGCTGATGAGGCAGAGGCCTATGCCCATTCATCGGCTGCCATATTTGTTTATATACTCAGTGCTGTCATCATATTTGCAGTGATCTTCTATATGCTTCAGAGCAGGGCTCTGAGATATATAAACAGGCTGTCTGAGGGTATAGCTGCCATAGCAGAAGGTGATCTGGATTCCAGGATAAGCGTGGAGGGAGACGATGAGTTTTCCGAAATGGCGGAAAACATAAATAAGATGGCAGGGGATCTGAAGGAGCTGCTGCGTTCAGAAAGGGAGGCAGAGCAGAGCAAAACAGACCTTATAACGAACATAGCCCATGATCTTAAAACACCGCTGACTTCAATCATCGGTTATCTTGAGCTTTTGACAGATGGCAAGGTAAGCATGAGCCAAAAAAAAAAAAAAAAGTATCTCAGGATAGCCTATTCAAAGTCCAGGAGGCTTGAACAGCTTATCACGGATCTGTTCAGCTTTACAAAGCTTAGCTATGGCAAGATAACCATGAAGGTGGGCTATGTGGATATAGTAAAGCTGCTTTCTCAGCTTTTGGAGGAGTTTTACCCGAATTTTTCCGAGGCAGGGCTTTCATATGAGCTCAGGAGCAACATGGACACACTGGAGATAGCGGCTGACGGGAGCCTTATAGCCCGGGTGTTTGAAAATCTGATAGGAAATGCCATCAAATATGGAGCAGAGGGGAAAAGGGTCATAGTCAGGATCAATGGAGAGCCTGAGAATGATCTTGTAGAGATAAAGGTCATCAATTTTGGCTATATAATCCCTGAAAAGGATCTGCCCCTGATCTTTGAAAAGTTTTACAGAGTGGACCAGTCCAGATCCACAAAGACCGGAGGCACGGGACTTGGCCTTGCCATAGCAAAAGAGATAGTGGAGATGCATGGAGGGAGCATAAGTGCTTCATCAGGGCTTTCAGGCACTGTATTTACTGTCAGGCTGAAGATACATTTCAATAAAGAACTTGAAAATTTTAAAAGAGCATAAATCATATACATCACTATTTTGTGCGCTGATTTTAACAGCGCTTTTTTTGCTGTACCAGGATCCTGGGAATGTATATGGAGCCCAGTCTGTATCCGGTACAGTAAAGAGCGGAGAATCCACGGTGCTGTTGGAGCTTCCAGAGGCTGAGGGAAAGGTAGAACTGGCAGTGAGCTATGGCTTTCAGAATCTTGCCAAATCCAGGGATTATCTGCCAATAGAGATAGAAATAACAAATGAAAGTCCTAAAAATTGCGATAAATTATATATTGAAATAGAAAATATATATGGGAATAATATAAAATACGGTTATGATATAAATATTCCCAGCAAAACAAAAGAAAGCTTCAGTACTGCCATAAATGTGCCGGATTATGTGGACAGTCTGTTGATAAGAGTTGAAACAGAGGATGGAGAGCTGCTTTCGGAACATGTGGAGGCAGTGGATATTTCCCAGGGCGGCAGTGAGATATTGATAGGGCTGCTGTCTAATGAGGCCGACAGCCTTTCCTATCTCAGGGGCATCAGCTTAAGCGAATCGGGACTTAGTACAAGGACGGTGGTATTAAATCCATCCAGCATGCCTGTAAGCCGTGCCGGCCTGGAACAGCTGGATATGATAGTCATATCTGATTTTGACATGAACAGGCTTTCAGAGCATATCGAGCCCATATATGAATGGGTAAGGGACGGAGGCGTACTTCTGATAGGGACCGGAGCTGCAAGGGATCCTCTCAAGGGCTTTGAAGACCGTATAGCCGGACTTGAGATCTCTGAGCCGGAGACCATGGAAGTAAACATGGGGATACGCTACAGCACTGATGGACCCGATGGGGCCCTTTTGGATCTGGCTGTAAGGGAGATCTATGCCGACGGAGGGATACAGGCCATGCAGTCAGGCAGCCTGGCCGTACTTACGAATATAAATGAGGGCAACGGAGTGATAGGCATAGCGGCCTACAGCCTTTGTGATATAAGTGAATTCTGCTTTGAACAGCTGGGCTATGTCGAGGAGCTGGTGGGCTCGCTTATGGGGAGCACCAGGATACGTCAGCTGGACAGATCAGTAAATGAAAAGGGCTCGTTATGGCAGCAGATCAGGGCCTTTACGGATGTAGCTGACAATGAGCGCATACCCAATGTTGCAGTATATCTTTTTATAGCCATAGCCTATGCAGGCCTGTGCATACCTCTCATGTATTTTGTTCTCAAGCTTCATGGGCTGTCCATGTACTATCCCTTTGGCATAGCCATAGCGTCATTTGTCACGGTCATTGCCATATGGATCGCAGGATATGGGACCAGATTTGAAAATGATGCGATAGATTATGCGTCCATTACCTATGTAAGTGACGACAGCATAAATGAGACGTATTTCATAAAGATCATGCCTGTGAAAAAGGGAGAGCTCAGTCTTGAGCTTCAGGGTGGAAGTGATGCGATGCCCATACTTCCTTCAGGATCGGATCGCGGAGAAAAGAGCCTGTGGGACACGGATTACGGAGAGTATATGGAGCTCTATCATGGAGATGACAGTCTGACAAGGATCTCCATAGGCACTGATGAGGCATTTTCTGAATTTTACTTTGAGACCAGGAGATATATAGACAATAATGGCTCAAATCTGCCTTCTGCAGTAGGGATCAGATATTTTGAGGATGAGCTGAGTGGTGAGCTGATCAATGAGACTGATATGGATCTGAGGAATGTAAGTCTGCTCATGTTCGGCCGCATCATAAAGGTCGGTGACATCGGTGCCGGAGAGAGTGTAAGGCTTGAAGGCATAGAGACTGTCTATGGGCCAACCGGATCGGCAGAGCTGACCTCAGCCTACATTACGGGTATGGATGATCCGGATGCCAGTGAGGATAACAGATCCCGGCTGATCAGGGAAACACAGCTGCTTTCATATTATCTCAGGGATATGATGGGATATTATTATCAGGATATAAGACTGGTTGCCTTTGTGGAGGATACGGAGTCGCCGGTGACGGCCCTGGAGGATATGGAAGCAGAGGGGATCGGCCTTATCGTTGCTAATCTGGATGTGGATTTTACGGATGGAAGGAATTTATACAGATCTGCTCTGGCCACAGAGCCAAGGATAGTAAGCGGAAGCTATGATATAGCTTCAAATACCATCAGCGGAAGCTCTGCGGCCGTCATAGAGTACAGGCTTGGAACCGATATCAGTGTGGAGGCCGTAAGGTTTAACAGGCTTTCAGAAAGATTCTGGGGGAGGCAGGATGAAAATGGTGATAAACTGGTCCCCTTCAGCGGAGCAATGTCCATATATAATTACAGTACAGGCAGCTATGACCTGATGGATTCTGACCGCATAGCTTTTACTGATGAGGAGATAAGGCCCTATATGTCCCCGGAAAATGCCATCATGGTCAGATACATACCTGATGAAAATACCTCTGAGGACAGCAAGATGTTCCTGCCTGTACCTACGGTCACGGGGGTGGGATGATGCTCAGATTAGAGGGAATAACTAAATTTTATGGGCAGTTTTGTGCATTGAACGGATTGAGTATGGAGGTGGAGGATGGGGCTCTTTACGGCTTTGTCGGGCCCAATGGAGCAGGAAAGTCCACAGCCATGAGGATAATGTGCGGAATACTGGCACCTACCTCCGGAAAAGTGAGTATTGACGGAAAGGAGCTAAGGAGCGGAGATCAGAAACAGGGAAGGCTCATTGGCTATGTTCCGGATTCCTTTGGTATCTATAATGATCTCAAGGTATACGAGTATATGGATTTTTTTGCTTCCTGCTATGGAATGACCGGACTTACGGCCAGGAAGCGCATAGAAGAGCTGCTTGAATTCGTAGGGCTTTCGGAAAGATCGGATTTTTTCGTGGAAGCCTTATCCAGAGGGATGAAGCAGAAGCTTTCTCTGGCCAGAGCCCTGATACATGACCCCTCCATCCTTATACTGGATGAGCCTAATTCAGGACTTGATCCAAGATCCAGGTATGAATTTAAAAGCATACTTTCAAGACTTTCCGACGAGGGAAAGACGATGGTCATAAGCTCACATATGCTGAATGACATCTCAGAGCTTTGTACGGACATAGGCATCATAGATCACGGAAGCATGGTCATGTCGGGGAGGCTCAGTGAGGTGATGAAGATAGTGACCTCAGAAAATCCCATAGTCATAGGAGTAGAGACGGGATTATCAAGGGCCATCAGGTCACTCAAGGAAAGGGAAATGGTCAGATCCATGAGCATAAAGGGCAATGACATACTGATCAACTTCGGAGGTGACAGGAGGGCAGAGGCTGAGCTTCTCAGGGAGCTTATAGAAGAGGGCATAGGGATAAGGAGCTTTTCGAGACAGAAGGGGTCGCTGGAATCCATATTCATGCAGCTGACCGGTCACGGTGAGGAAAAGCTCGTAAATGCCTATGAAAATGGAAGGGATGAGGATCAGCTTTGAATATTAATCCTATTTTGAAAAGAGAGCTCAGAGTCCAGAGCAGAGGACATGGACTGCTTGTGCTCATATGCGGTGTAAATGCCATACTGTTCATGATAGGCGTATTGGGATGCCTGGCAGCAGCTGCCAGGACGGAGCAGAGCCTGGCTGCGGATTATGGAGTCCTGCTGGATATATATGGACTTGTGGCAATGGCACTGTTTGTGTTCATGGTCATGATATGTCCTGCACTTACCTCCGGCAGTATCTCAGGTGAGCGTCAGTCAAAGACACTGGAGCTTCTGATGGCTACAGGCATGAGCGATATGTCCATAATCCTTGGGAAGCTTGCAGCTTCCCTTTATACTGTAGCCGTGCTCCTGATCTCCTGCATACCCTCCATAGTGCTTCCTCTGGTGTACGGGGGCGTCAGCCTTTTAGAGATGCTTCAGCTTGTGATGGCACTTATGACAGCAGCGCTCATGACCCAGAGCCTGGGACTTTTTGCAGGTACACTTGGATTTTCAGTACAAAGAAGCACTGCTTTGGCATATATATTTCTTGTAGTCCTGCTGTTTGGCACCTTCCTGCCGGCATTTATGGGCATGCCTTTTTCTGTTTACGGAAGGGATAACTGGCTTGCACTGCTGCTGATATTAAATCCTGCCGTGACCGTGCTTTCTGTTGTGTCGATGCAGGTGGGAGGAGGATCTTTTCCGGCAGAGCTGTTTGCCAGGCTTAACCTGGATGTATCAGAGGTGTTTCTCGGGCATTATATCCCGGCTGCCATGATCGCAGAACTGTTTTTTTCGCTGATGATCATTTTTGCCTCGGTAAAAAGCCTGGACATGGCCCGGGGAGGCTTTGGCTATCTTTTAAGAAAAAGGAAGAAAGAAGGCATTGAAAAATAGATAGCCTGTATGTAAAATATAAAAGCATTTTCAATAAGGAGCAAAGAAAGGCTTTGAACAAGAGGATCATACTGACAGGCGGCGGGACTGCCGGACATGTTACACCGAATATGGCTCTTATCCCCAGGCTGAAGGAAAAGGGATATGAGATATTATATATAGGCTCGGTAAATGGTATCGAGCAGAAGCTGATAACTGATATTGGCGTGGAATACAGGGCTATTTCCAGCGGCAAGCTAAGGAGATATTTTGATCTCAAAAACTTTACCGATCCCTTCAGAGTGCTAAAGGGTTATTTCCAGGCAAGAAGGATAATACGCAGCTTCAGGCCCGACGTGGTCTTTTCAAAGGGCGGCTTTGTAGCTGTGCCGGTGACCTTTGCGGCAAAAAGGCAAGGTGTGCCTGTCATATCCCATGAATCGGATATGACCCCAGGCCTGGCAAACAAGCTGAGCATGCCTTCAGCAAAAAAGATCTGCTGCAATTTTCCGGAGACTCTTAAATATCTTCCAAAGGAAAAGGAAGTGCTTACGGGATCTCCCATAAGGGAAGAGCTTTTGTCAGGAAACAGGGAGCAGGGACTTTTGTATGCCGGCCTTGATGGAGAAAAGCCCGTAATAATGATCATAGGAGGCTCCCTTGGAGCCGTACACATAAATGATCAGGTCAGAGCCGTGCTGGACAGGCTGCTTGAGAGCTTCGACGTCATACACATATGCGGAAAGGGACATCTGGAGCCCAGTCTCCAGGGCAGGAAAGGCTATGTTCAGTATGAGTATGTTGATGCACCCCTCAAGGATCTTTTTGCTGCGTCGGATATGATAGTATCCAGGGCAGGAGCAAATGCCATATGCGAGATACTGGCTCTCAGAAAACCGAATCTGCTGATACCTCTGCCAAAGGCTTCCAGCAGAGGAGATCAGATACTGAATGCCCGTTCCTTTGAGGAACAGGGCTTTTCAAAGCTTTTGATGGAAGAGGATATGAATGACGAAAGCTTCCTTTCTGCTCTTAGAGAGCTCTGGGATGAGCGCAGCAGGTATGTAAGCTCCATGGAAGCCTCTCCCTTATCAAACGCCGTTGATGTTATTACAGGACTTATCGAGGATGCCTGCAAAAAATGAAAATGATCGAAGCCTCACATGTTTTCTACGAATATGTGCAGAGAGATGAAAATGATAATATAGAAGAAGTGAGCATGGCCCTTAAAGATCTGAACCTGTCAGTGGATAAGGGCTCCTTTGTGTGCATACTCGGGCATAATGGCTCGGGAAAATCCACCTTTGCAAAGCTCCTTAATGGGCTTCAGCTTCCTAAGGAGGGCACGGTGCTGATATCCGGTATGGATACCAGAGAGGACTCTTCGCTGCTTGCCATAAGAAAAAGCTGCGGGATGGTATTCCAAAATCCTGACAATCAGATCATAGCAAATGTGGTCGAGGAGGATGTGGCCTTTGGCCCGGAAAATCTGGGACTGCAGTCTGATGAGATAGTAAGGCGGGTGGATGAGGCCCTTGAAAAGGTTGGAATGAGTGCATTCAGGATGAAATCTCCCAACATGCTTTCCGGAGGACAGAAGCAAAGAGTAGCCATAGCCGGAGTAGTGGCCATGAAGCCGGAATGTATAGTTCTGGATGAGCCTACGGCCATGCTTGATCCCAGCGGCAGGAGAGATGTCATAAGGACTGTCAGGGAGCTTAATAAAAAAGAAGGTATAACCATTGTCCATATAACCCACTACATGGAGGAAGCCGTGTATGCTGATCGTATCGTAGTCATGGACGACGGAAAGGCAGTCATGGATGGCACTCCCAGAGAGATCTTTTCAAGAGTAGAGGAGCTGAGGGAACTTTCTCTCAGCGTGCCTCAGGCTACTGAGCTTGCACACGAGCTGAGGAAGGAGGGGCTTCCCCTTCCTGAGGGCATACTGACCATGGAGGAGCTGCTTCAGTATCTGGTCCCTCTGATGAAGAATAAAGGCACAGGAGGAGGAAAGAATGCTTAGGGATATAACCATAGGCCAGTATTATCCTGTTTCTTCACCTCTTCACAGACTTGATCCCAGGACAAAGCTGGCAGGCACGATGCTGTATCTGCTGTCACTTTTTATGACGGACAGGCTGACAGGATATCTGATAGCCACGGTTTTTCTGTTTACGGTCATAAGGCTTTCAAGGGTCCCCTTCAGATTTATGGTAAAGGGGCTCAAGGCCATTATCCTGCTTTTGGCTCTTTCCGTTTCCTTCAATATGTTTTTGACACCGGGAAGAGAGCTTTTCAGGCTTGGCTTCATCTCCATAACCTATGAAGGACTGTTTACGGCGGCTTTCATGGCCATAAGGCTTGTTTATCTGGTGCTGGGGTCCTCCATAATGACTCTGACCACGACTCCAAACGCCCTGACGGACGGGCTGGAAAAGAGTCTTGGCTTTATGAAACGCTTTGGCGTGCCGGTCCATGAGATAGCCATGATGATGTCCATAGCTCTCAGGTTCATACCGATACTGGTGGAAGAGACCGACAAGATAATGAAGGCCCAGACAGCCAGAGGAGCGGATTTTGAAAGCGGAGGACTCATAAAAAAGGCCAGGGCCATGGTGCCGCTTTTGGTGCCCCTGTTCATATCGGCCTTCAGGAGGGCGCTGGATCTGTCCATGGCTATGGAGGCAAGGTGCTATCACGGAGGTGAGGGCAGGACAAAGATGAAGCCTCTCAGGTATGGGAAAAATGATCGTATTGCGTATGTGATAGTCATCATATATTTTATTGTGATGGGATCGACCAATCTCCTCCCATTTTAGGAGCAAAAAATGTCATTGAAAGCAGAGCATCTGACGCATATATATCAAAAGGGGACGGCCATGGAATCCTGTGCGCTGTCTGACATATCCTTTGAGATAGAGGACGGCAGCTTTGTAGGGCTCATAGGCCATACAGGTTCGGGCAAATCCACTCTTATCCAGCATTTGAACGGGCTTATCAGGCCTACCGAAGGTACCATATATTATGAGGGAGAGGACATATTTTCGGAAGGCTATGATCTGAGATCATTAAGAGCAAAGGTTGGACTGGTGTTTCAATATCCGGAGTATCAGCTTTTTGAGCAGGATGTACTCACGGATGTGAAATTCGGCCCTAAGAATATGGGAGCCTCGGAGGAAGAGGCGGAAAAGAGAGCGGTGGAGGCTCTGAAGCTTGTAGGAGTATCTGAGGAGCTGTTTAAAAGGAGCCCCTTTGAGATCTCCGGAGGGCAGAAAAGAAGAGTTGCCATAGCCGGTGTCCTTTCCATGGAACCCAGAGTGCTGATACTTGATGAGCCTACGGCGGGACTGGATCCCAGAGGCAGAGACGAGATACTTGACAGTATTGACAGGCTTCATCGGGAAAGAGGGATAACGATCATACTAGTGTCGCACAGCATGGAGGATGTTGCCAGATATGCCGACAAGCTTATGGTGCTGGATAAAAGCAGACTGAAATTCTTTGATGAGCCAAAGAAGGTATTCAGCCATTACAGGGAGCTTGAGCGTATGGGGCTTTCCGCACCGCAGATCACCTATCTGGCAGCAGGGCTCAGAAAGGAAGGCATCATGGTAGACGAGGAGATCAGTACGGTCGGGGAGGCAAAGGCAGAGATACTCAGGATCATAAATGAGACGGATAAGGCTTAAAATTGCATATGACGGAACGGATTTTTATGGATTTCAGAAGCTGCCCGGCAGGCGTACAGTTGAGGAAGAACTGAACAGAGCTCTGTCTGAGATCTGTCGTGAAAGCATAACGGTCATAGGCGCAAGCAGGACGGACAGCGGCGTGCACGCCCTTGGAAACATAGCGGTTTTCGACACGGAAAGCACCATACCCGAGGACAGATTTTGCCTGGCTGCAAATACGAAGCTGCCGGAGGACATAAGGCTGCTGTCCTCTGAGAGCTGCGAGCTCTCCTGGCATCCGAGGAGGCAGGAATGTATAAAGACCTATGAATACCATATTTACAACTCCAGGATCATGGATCCCCTAAAGAGGAGATACAGCCTTCACTGTCCATACAGACTGGACAAGGATGCAATGAGCTCTGCCCTTGAGTTTTTTATTGGCAGCCACGATTTTACGGCCTTTTCAAATCCGGCATCCCAGGTACTTATGAGGGGAGGAAGCCCTGTACGCCGTATCTCTGATGCAGAGCTTTACTGTGAAGGAAGCGAGCTTGCGGAGGACAGGCATGGAGAAATGATACTGAAATTAAGGGGAAACGGGTTTCTGTATCATATGGTCAGGATAATTGCCGGAACACTGATAGAGGTGGGTACAGGAGCAAGAAGGCCTGAATCCATAAAGGATATCCTTATTTCCGGAGACAGGAGGAAAGCCGGGATGACGGCTCCGGCCTGCGGCCTTTGGCTCAGGTCCATTGTCTATGAAACGGATGGGATGGATATATAGGACAGGATGTTTATGATAAAGGCATTTTTATTTGACATGGACGGAACGGTATTTGATACCGAACGGATATATCTCAGAGCCTGGCATCTGGCAGCTGAAAGCCTTGGGTATGATATGCCAGAGGAGCTTATAGAAAGCATGAGAGGCTCTGCCATAAGCAGAGGAAAGAGGATCTTTGACGAGTATTTTCATGGGCAGCATGATTATATGGAGATAAGGAACCTCAGAAGAAGGCTTTCTGACAGGATCATAGATGAGGAAGGACTGAGGCTGAAGCCGGGAGCCAGGGAGCTGATCTGCTTTCTTAGGGAGCGGGGATGCAGGACGGCACTTGCTACCTCTACCTATGGAGAAATAGCTCAGAAATATCTGAAGCTGAGCCATATGGAGGAAATGTTTGACTGTGTGGTCACCGGGGACATGGTAAAGAAAAGCAAGCCTGACCCGGAGATATTCCTGATCTGCGCGGATATCCTTGACATACCTGTCACTGAAGCTGCAGTATGTGAGGATTCACTGAACGGGATCATGGCTGCAAGAGCCTCCGGAGCCACCTCCTTTTATGTGAAGGATATCACTTACATACCAGAGGACAGGCTTTCGCTATATGCAGATGGCTGTTTTGAGGATCTGTTTGAGCTCAGGGAGCATCTTGAAAGGACTGGAATGATATGATCCGAAAAAGGACTGAAATGATATAACTATAATGTCTTGACAATATTCAGGGCTTTATCTATAATATAAAAGCTGTTTTATGGATGCAGCGCTTTTTTAAATGCAGAAACCACAGCCCCGGTAGACGCATTTGTGAGATCATTTGTAAATTTTCATATTTGATATTACAGGAGTTTCAACATGAAAAGTTATGTTGCTACGGCTTCTACCATTGAGAGAAAGTGGTATGTGGTGGATGCGACCGACAAGACCCTCGGACGTCTTGCATCCGAGATCGCTAAAGTTTTAAGAGGAAAACATAAGCCTACCTACACTCCCTTCCTTGACTGCGGAGACTATGTGATAGTTGTAAACGCAGAAAAGTATGCGGTAACAGGCAGGAAGATGGACCAGAAGACCTATTTCAGTCATTCCGATTATATCGGAGGCACAAAGCTCGTGACACTCAGAGAGATGGCTCAGAAGCATCCCGAGAGAGTCATAGAGCATGCAGTAAAGGGTATGCTTCCCAAGGGAGCTCTCGGCAATCAGATGTACAGAAAGCTTTTCGTATACTGTGGACCGGAGCATAAGCACGCGGCTCAGAAGCCTGAAGTGTTGGAATTTTGATCGGAAGGAGGAATAAGGTTTTATGGCAGCCATCACATATTACGGCACAGGCCGCAGGAAGAAATCTATAGCCAGGGTTTTTGTTACCCCCGGAACCGGTATCATCACTGTTAACGGCAAGCCCATAGATGAGTATTTTGGACTTGAGACCCTCAAGGTCATCGTTCGTCAGCCCCTTGCCGCTACAGGCAATGAAGGCAAATTCGATGTAAAGGTGACAGTTAAGGGAGGCGGAATCAGCGGACAGGCAGGAGCCATCAGACACGGCCTTTCAAGAGCCCTCCTTCAGGAGGATGATGAAAACAGGCCCCTTCTCAAGAAGGAAGGCTATCTGACCAGAGATTCCCGCATGAAGGAGCGTAAGAAGTACGGCCTCAAGAAGGCACGTAAGGCTCCGCAGTTCTCCAAGAGATAAGCTTTGGAAGAGAGGAGACATAGATGAAACAGGATATTCAGCCTAAGTACTATCAGGCAACGGTTACTTGCCATTGCGGAAATACATTTGTGACCGGCTCAACAAAGCCGACCATATCTGTGGAGGTCTGCTCCAAGTGTCACCCGTTCTATACAGGTAAGGAGAAGGCAGCTGCTGCTCGCGGACGTATTGAAGCATTCAATAAAAAGTACGGAACGGCAGCAAAGTAATTTTATTATGATCTATGATGGACCGGGCAAGCTTGCTCGGTCCTTTATGCTATTATGGAGCGTGAATGAAATACAGTGGAATCGGAGGTCAGGCTGTCATAGAGGGCATAATGATGAAAAACGGCGACACCTATGCCGTTGGCGTCAGAAAGCCTGACGGAGATATAGAAGTAAAGCTGGATACCTATGTAAGCTTTGCAAAGAGACACCCTATAGGAAAGCTTCCCATCATCAGAGGAGTCGTGGCCTTTGTGGAATCCATGGCAATTGGTTTGAAGACCCTCATGTACTCAGCCTCATTCTATGAGGAGGATGAGGAGGAAAAGCCTTCCAGGTTTGAGCTTTGGCTGGAAAGGACCTTTGGAGACAAGCTGGATAAGATCATAATCAGCGGATCCATGGTGCTGGCAATGCTCCTTGCCCTGGTCATCTTCATGTGGCTGCCTCTTTTCATCGCTTCTTTTTTGCGTCCGTTTATGGAAAATGAGTCCCTGCTGGCCCTTTTCGAGGGCTTTATCCGGGTAGGCATTTTCATTGCCTATGTCAAGCTCGTGTCCAGGACAGAGGATATAAGGCGTACCTTCATGTACCATGGAGCGGAGCATAAGTGCATAAACTGCATAGAGCATGGCCTGCCGCTGACGGTGGACAATGTCATGATCTCCTCCAAGGAGCACAAGCGCTGCGGAACCAGTTTTATTTTCCTTGTCATGATCATAAGCATACTGTTCTTTATGGTCATAAGGCCGGAGGGGATCATGATGAGGCTTTTGTCCCGTGTGCTTTTGGTGCCTGTGATAGCAGGAGTAAGCTATGAGGTGCTCATGGCAGCCGGCAAGCATGACAACTTCCTTATGAACCTGATCTCAAAGCCGGGTCTATGGATGCAGGGCCTTACTACAAAGGAACCGGACCGGGACATGGCAGAGGTAGCCATAGCAGCCGTGGAGGCTGTATTTGACTGGAGGGCTTATGAAAAGGAAGCCTTTCCTGAGTTGTATGGAGCAAAGCAGCAAGCTCCGGTCCCGGTGGCTTCAGCGGATAAAGCGTCCATAGACAGGGAGGGATGCAGCCTATGAAGCTGCATGAGCTATGCAGATATGGCAGGGAGCAGCTGTGCCGGGCTTCGGTACCGGATGCTGCGATAGATGCCAGACTGCTCCTTTGTGAGGCCATGGGCATCGACACCGCACGCTATCTGGCATATCCTGATATGGAAGTGCCGAAGGAAGTTCTAGAAGCATATCTAAGGATGATAGAGCAAAGGGCAGAAAGATGCCCCCTGCAATATATAGTAGGCTATACGGAATTTATGGGGCTTAGGCTGCATGTGAATGATTCCGTACTCATTCCAAGACAGGATACTGAGCTTTTATGTGAGTTGGTCCTTTCGCAGGAGAAAGGCAGGGAAAAGAGGATACTGGACCTGTGTACTGGATCAGGAGCCATCGCTCTGTCCCTTTGCCGGCTTGGAGGCTATATTTCCGTCCTGGGAACGGATATATCAAAACAGGCCCTGTCGGTTGCTGAACATAACAGGCAGGATCTTGGGATAGATAGCTGCAATGTGGGATTTTACCAGTCAGACCTGTTCGAGAGCCTGCCTGATATCCTGAAGGAAAGGCATATCGAGGCTCTTGATGTGATAGTGTCTAATCCTCCATATATCAGGCCGGAGGTCATAGAAGGACTTGAGCCTGAGGTGAGGGATCACGAGCCCTATATCGCCTTATTCGGAGGAAGCGATGGCCTTAGCTTTTACAGGAGCATAGCTGACAGAGCCGCAGGTTTTCTGGCTCCCTGCGGAAGTATCTATGTGGAGATCGGCAGTGACCAGGGAGCTGAGGTATCTCATATCTTCCAGGAAAGAGGTTACAGGGCCATAGCTGTCTACAGAGACATGGCCGGCCATGACAGGGTAGTATCGGCGAGGATATAGATATATGCTTATTTTAGACAAGCTTAATGAGATAATGATACGCTATGAGGAGCTGTTAAATGAGCTCTCTGACGCTTCGGCTTCAGGTGCTTCTTCAGACAGGCTGCAGCGTCTCATGAAGGAACAGGCTGAGCTGATGCCTGTTGCAGAGGCCTATGAACGCTACAAAAAGGCCAGTCAGAATGAAAAGGATGCCCTTTGGATCCTGGATAACGAAAAGGATCCGGATATGAGGAGCCTTGCCAAGGACGAGCTGTCAGCCTCAAAGCAGGAACTGAAAAAAAGCGAGGATGAGCTCAACCTGCTGCTTCTGCCAAAGGATCCAAATGATGAAAAGAATATAGTCATGGAGATCAGAGCCGGGGTGGGTGGAGATGAATCTGCCCTGTTCGCCGCTGATCTTTATCGCATGTATACGAATTATGCCGTACGAAACGGCTGGAGGACGGAACTGGTATCCTTTAATGAAAACGGAATAGGCGGATTTAAGGAGATAACCTTTCTGATAAATGGCAGGGGGGCATATTCAAGGCTTAAATACGAGTCGGGAGTTCACAGGGTACAGAGGGTCCCGGAAACAGAATCAGGAGGAAGGATACATACATCCACAGCTACGGTGGCAGTCATGCCGGAGGCTGAAGAGGTAGATGTGGTAATAGCTCCTGAGGACATACACTGGGATGTGTTCAGAGCCTCCGGGAATGGAGGACAGTGCGTAAATACTACGGATTCTGCCGTCAGGCTGACCCATTATCCCTCCGGGATAGTGATATCATGTCAGGATGAGAAATCCCAGCTGAAGAATAAGGACAAAGCCCTGAAGGTGCTCAGAGCAAGGCTTTATGAGCTTGAAAGGGAAAAAAAGCACAATGAGGAGGATGATCTCAGAAGATCCCAGATCGGGACAGGAGATCGATCCGAGAAGATACGTACATATAATTTTCCCCAGGGCAGGGTCACGGATCACAGGATAAAGCTGACCTTATATAAGATAGATTCCATTATAGACGGTGATCTGGACGAGCTGATAACTGCACTGTCAACGGCAGATCAGGCAGCTAAGCTGTTAAAAATGAATGAATCCGTAGCTTAAAATATAAATTTATAGATTATACGTTTGATTGTATGGATATAAAAGAAAAAACAAACGATATTCAGTGCGATGAGGCACCAGGAAAAGAACAAGACAGGCCGCTAATCTCAATATGCTGCCTCAGCTTTAATCATGAAAAATACATAGGCGAGGCTCTGGATAGCTTCCTGAGGCAGGACATAGAGAGCCCTGTTGAGATACTCATACATGATGATGCATCCACCGATGGAACCAGAGCCATCATAGAGGATTACGCTTCAAGATACGAAAACATCATTCCGATGTATGAAGAGGAAAACCAGTACAGCAGGGGCATGCACAATCTCAGCGGAGTTTTCAATTTTCCAAGAGCCAGGGGCAAGTATATTGCTATGTGTGAGGGTGATGATTTTTGGCTGGATATCAGAAAGCTGCGTATACAGGCTGATTTTATGGAGGCCCATCCTGAATGCTCGATGTGCTGTCATGCTGCCAGGATAGTGAGCATGGATGATTCCTTCAGGGAGCTGGCCAGGCTTGCTCCTTATCATAATGATCAGATAGTTGAGCCTGAAAGCTTGATCTCAAAATCCGTAAACATACCTACAGCCTCACTTTTTTTCAGGACTGAATATGCAAGGAAACTGCCGGACTGGTACTTTGATTGTCCTGTAGGGGACATCCCTCTTCAGCTTTTTATGCTGCTTTGCGGCAGCGTATATTATATCAACAGGCCTATGTCAGCCTACAGGGTAGGAAACAAAGGCTCCTGGAGCGATCTTATGGAAAAAGGGGACAAAAGCAGCCTGGAACGGAAATGGCAGGAGCATTATGAAGCCATGGAAAGACTGTATCAGGCATTCGACTCCGCTTCAGAGCACAGATACAGTTCTTCGGTAAGGGAAGCGATCAGCAGGGAGCATTTTAAGGCGGAGGTGAACAAAGGAGATCTGGGTTTTGCGCTAAAGGAAGAAAACAGGACCTTTTTAAAGGAACTGCCTCCCTTGCAGAGGAATCTGATACGGCTTCAGTACAGACATCCAGCCGCCTACAAACTCATGAGGGATACGTGGCTCAGGCTCCATGGGAAGAAGGATGAATATTAAATCTTTTTTACGACCTGGATCCAACTTGTAAGAAGAGTTTCAGATATTATTGATTGACCTTTTATTTAAAATGATATAATTTAGAAAAGACAAAAATTATTTGGGAGTATATATATGTTTAACAAAAGCAGGATATGTGCCTTGATCACAGCTGTAGCCCTGCTCAGCCAGGTCTCAGGATTTACTTCCCTGGCAGCAGTGGTAGAGGGCATAAACGGCGGACCGGGCGTAAGCATGGAGCTTAGTGGAGAAGAGACTCAGGATCAGACAGCTTCTCAGCAGACACCTACGGATACCCAGATTCAGGATGGAAGCCAGCAGCCTCAGCAGGATACAGGTGCTCAGATCCCATCAGGACAGCAGGGTACCGGAGCTGCTCAGGGGCCGGGAGTGTCGGATGCCACCTCTGGCCCTGGATATGTGGAGGGTGCAGCTGAAAACAGCTTTTCAGATGATATGCTGGCCGCAAGCATGGGCATAGACAATACCGACCCCAATGTGGGCATGGATGCAGGAAGGGTAGCTCCTGATCCGGTACTGGGACAGACCTTTATGCTGCATGGCCAGATGCTGACGTCCGACGGGCAGCTGACAACAGGTTTTACTACTGACACAGGGGTCTTTTCCTCGCCTCAGGACGGCTTCTGCGGATTGAAGATCCGCATGGACGTGGGTATAGGAGACGTGTTTTACAGGGTATACACGGATCAGCATGGCTGGTCACAGTGGGCCATGAATGAGATGATCACGCCCTACGGCGGTGACGGAGCAAAGGTCACAGCCATTCAGATCAGGACCACCGGCTATATCCGTAACCTTTACAATATATATTACAGGGCAGTGCTTAATGACGGGACCGTGCTCGACTGGGCCCATGACGGACAGACGGCAGGAACCATAGGTACAGGCAGGTATATCCAGTCCCTTGAGATGAAGCTTTGGCAAAATGGCCTTAAATTCTATGAGCCTACAAGGCAGCATATGGTAGCTGCCCATTACGAGGGCATAGCCTATGATCCCGCCACTGGCCTGGCGCTTTATTCCGCTGCTTCAGGCCAGCCATATACAGGATGGGCCTATGATACAGATGGCAATAAGTATTATTTTGTAAACAGCCAGAGAGTGAACGGATGGCAGTATATCGACGGATATAAATATTTCTTTGATAACAATGGAGTGGTGGTCAGGGATCTGGAGCCGATCATGGGTAAAACGGGCGATTACAAGCTCAAGCTCAACAAGGAGATGAAGACCCTGACGGTATATACCAGAGACGGAGAAAACGGTTACATAATACCATACAAGGTATTTTTGACAACAGTAGGAGATGCCACTCCCCTGGGCACCTACAATACCTATGTAAAATATAGATGGAAATTCATGCACGACAACATCTACTGTCAGTATCTGGCAAGGTTTTATAATGGCTATCTGATGCATTCACTGATATATGAGGATGTACCCGATTCCTACCATTTTGAGGCAGGCTCCTATAATTATCACGGAAAGCGTCGTTCGGATGGCTGTGTCAGGCTGACTGCGGCCGATGCGGCATGGCTTTACAATAACTGTCCGACGGGCACTTCCATCACCATATATGAGGATTACTGGGTCATGGGTCCTCTGGACAGGCCGGCCATAGAGTGGGCGATCCCCATGAATCAGAATTATGATCCTACTGATCCTGCAATTACAGGTATAAATCCCTGAATAACAGGATAAAATTGAAAAAGCAGAGAAATTACTGTAAACTCATAGTGTCCGCCAAGGCGGATGCTATGAGTTTATGAGGTTTTAAGGCATGATCGAAGAATATCATGACAATAAAAAGGCTTCAGACAGGAGCATAGTAAGAGGGCTTTTATGGAAGGCCGTGGAAAACGGAGGTGACCAGATCATCACCTTCGTTATTTCCATAATCCTGGCCAGACTGCTGGGACCCGAAAGATATGGCACCCTTTCATTGATGCTTGTTTTTATTGCTGTGGCAAATGTTATCATACAGTCTGGCTTTCAGACCTCCCTGATACAGAAAAAGCAGATCGAGGATGAGGACCTAAGCTCCGTATTCTGGATGGGGCTTGGCATCTCTGCCCTGCTGTATGCTCTTATCTTTATGTCTGCTCCCTATGCTGCGGATTATTTCGGAGACGAGGCCATAAGCCCGATGCTCAGGGTGCTGGCCCTTATGCTTTTTTTTGGAGCAGTGGTCTCAGTCGAGACAGCAATCATCTCAAGGAGGATGGATTTCAGACTCCAGTTCATTGCCACCATCGCAGCAGACCTGTTTTCAGGAGCCATAGGCATAGCCGCAGCCTTTTTGGGGCTTGGTACCTGGGCACTGGTGTGTCAGCAGCTGTTCAAATACTTTTTCCTGATGATATTTATGATCCTGCTCGTCAGATGGAGGCCGGAGATATATGTATCTATGTCAAGGCTCAGAAGCCTTTTTTCCTTTGGGTGGAAGATGCTGGTGTCAGGGCTTATAGATACGATATATAATAACATGTACACGCCGGTCATACAGAAGCTCTACAGTCCAGCCATGGTAGGATATTATAACCGGGGCAATCAGTTTCCGCAGATCATAGCAAATTCAGTATCTCAGACCATGCAGGCTGTAATGCTGCCTGCCTTCTCAAAAGCCCAGGACGAGGAAGAAAGGCTCAGGGAGCTGCTTTCCGCCACGGTAAGGATGGGCTGTTTCCTGATGTTTCCCATGATGGCAGGACTCATGGCAGTGTCCGAGGAGCTGGTACTGCTCATGCTTGGAGAGGAGTGGCTTGAGGCAGTACCCATGCTCAGGCTGTGCTGTCTGTCCTATGCCGTATGGCCCATGCATGTGGCAAATCTTCAGGCAATAAATGCCAGAGGAAGAAGTGATATATTCCTGAAGCTTGAGATCATAAAGAAGCTCATAGGAGTGGCAGTGCTGGTATTTAGCTCAGGCTATGGTATCGCTGCCATGCTCTGTATGAAGGCTCTTTTTGATCTGCTGTGTACATTTATAAATGCGGCTCCCAATGCCTTCCTTTTGGGCTATGGACCTGTCAGGCAGTGGCGTGGGATCATAGGAGAGCTTGGGCTTTCGGCTCTGATGGGGACGGTGGTTTTTGCCCTAGGCGGTTTTATGACAGAGCTGGGTATGGAAGGAGGCTCATATATCTCCATCCTGCTTGTGACCATGCTGAAGGTCGCTCTTGGAATACTTATATATTTGGGCGGAGCCTGGCTCCTTAGGCTCAGGAGCATGAAGGAGCTTTTGGCATACTGCAGGGAGACTGTAAGGGGAAAAGGCAGATAGTCCATGCCAAGATCATATTTTAAGGGAAAAGGAGTTTCAGGATGGAAGATACTTATTTCCTGATGAAGATAAAAGATGCAAGCATATATATAAAGCGGGATGACCTGCTTCCCTTCTCCTTTGGTGGAAACAAGCTGAGGATAGTGACAAAGGCCTTTGAGGATATGGAGCGCAGGGGCTGCGATGAATTCATAAGCTATGGCTCGGAAAGCTCTAACCTGAACAGGGTGGCGGCTCATATGGCCAGGTCCAGGGGAGTGGCCTGTACCGTCATATTCAAAAAAGGGCGGGGAGCCCATGAGCCCTATAATGAGCTGCTGGTAAAAGAAAGCGGAGCAAGGATAGTTTACTGTGAAGGCTCTGAGGTCAGGGCAGCAGTTGAGGAGGAGCTTAGAAGATCCGTCAGAGACGGACACAGGCCTTATTATATATATGGCGATTCTAATGGAAGGGGAAATGAGGCCTGCCTTGTTGAAGCCTATGTAGAGGCGTACGAGGAGATAAGGGACTTTGAAGCTAAAAGTGGTATTTCATTTTCACATATATTCCTTGCCTCAGGAACAGGAATCACGCAGTCAGGACTGATGGCAGCATCTATTTTGCATGGGGATGATAAAAAAATATGCGGGATATCCGTAGCCAGGAGCAGGGACCGGGGCAGGGAAGCCATAAGAGAGAACATGAGCAGCTACATGAGAGATGGCCGAAAAACAGAAGTCAAGGTGCCTGCTGCTTCAGAGATATTCTTTGATGACAGATTTGTGAAGGGAGGCTATGGCTGCGCAGACCAGGAGCTCTCAGAGCTGTGCAGACAGATGATGAAGGGATATGGGCTGCCTCTTGATACTACATATACAGGAAAGGCCTTCCTTGGCATGAGGAATATAATAGAGGAGGAGCATATAAAGGGCAGTGTCCTGTTCATACACACGGGAGGGCTCCCCGGAGTGTTTGACGCGGCTCGTGACATTATGCTATCATAGCTCCATGAATATTTTGCTTACAAGTGCGGGAAGACGCACATATCTGGTGAGATATTTCAAAGAGGCTCTTTCAGACGGGTCTCTTGTTTTTGCATCTAATTCCGAGCTGTCACCGGCCCTTTGTGAGGCGGACGGATACAGGATCATGCCGTTGATATATTCAGAAAGCTATATCGATCAGCTGCTGGACTTTTGCAGGGAACAGGATATACGCATGATCATCCCGCTCTTTGATGTGGATGTATGGGCCCTGTCAAAGGAAAAACAGCTTTTTTTGGATGCAGGCATGATCCCGGCAGTTTCAGATCAGTCTGTGACTGAGCTTTGCAGGGATAAGTACCTGATGTCAAAGAGGCTCCTTGAGCTTGGGATAGATGTGCCGGATACTGCACTTTATGTCCGTGATTATGATGGAAAGCTTCCGGCATATATAAAGCCGAGATTTGGCATGGGATCCATAGGCCTGTATCGGGCCGAGGACAGAGATGAGCTGACGATACTTTACAGGCTTTGTGAAAGAGCAGTGAAGCGAAGCTATCTGAGATACGAGACCGAGGAAAGGCTTCACGGATACAAAGACGGCTCAGCTGTCCTTATACAGGAGGCAGTCCGTGGGCAGGAATATGGGCTGGACATAATAAATGACTTCAGTGGAAGCTTCAGGGCGACTGTCATAAGGAAAAAGCTGGCCATGCGTTCCGGAGAAACGGATGAAGCCCTTGTGCTCAGAGGAGATGAGCCGGAGTATAAAAGGTTGTGGGAGCTTGGAAGGCACATATCTGAGGGCTTTCATCATACGGGTATGATGGATGTGGATGTCATATATGATGACAAGGATGGAAAGGCCTTCGTGCTGGACATGAATGCCCGATTTGGAGGAGGATATCCCTTTTCCCATGCAGCAGGCGTTGATGTGCCGAGAGCATATATCATGTGGGCATCCGGAAACGAACCGGAGGCTGAGCTTTTCATGCCAAAGCGCAGCATACATGCCTATAAGGATATGGATGTAAGGATATATCCCATATGATAACAGGTCGATGGAATGAGAGCTGAGCTTAGAAAAAAAAAGAACAGATTGCTTCTGATCATTCCTGCCTACAATGAGGCGGAAAGTATAGAGAGAGTCGTGGATGAGCTTGAGAAGGATTATGGCTGCTTTGATTATGTGGTCATAACCGATGGCTCCACTGACGGGACTGACAGGATATGTGATGAAAGAGGCTATAATACCATACATCTTCCGGTAAACCTTGGGCTTTCCGGCTGCTTCAGGACTGGTATGAAGTACGCTTCTTTGATGGGCTATGACTATGCGGTGCAGTTTGACGGAGACGGACAGCACAGGCCTGAGTATGTGGCCTCCATGCTTGAAAAGGCTGAGGAGGGAGATTATGACATAGTCTTAGGATCACGCTTCCTTGGCCTCAGGAATGAAATGGGAGGTCTCAGGAGCCTTGGCAGCCGGATGATCAGGGCGGCGGTAAGGCTGACTACCGGAGTAAGGATGACGGATCCTACCTGTGGTTTCAGGCTTTATAACAAAAGGATGATAGACATATTTGCCTGGAAGCTGAATTTCCCGCCGGAGCCGGATACCATATCCTTTCTGATAAAAAATGGAGCCAGCATAGCCGAGGTGCCGGTAAGGGTGGAAGAGCGTGAGGGCGGAGCCTCTCTTTACGTAAACCCTATCAATGCAGTCAGATATATGGCAAAGATGCTGACATCAATAGTACTTATACAGAATTTCAGGACGAACAGATGATCCGGCGATGCAGGATAGTGATAAGAAAAAAGATATAATATGGAATGCCCTTGGCAGCCTGATGTATGCCCTTTCCTCAATGATCCTGGCCTTTTGGGTCGCCAGGGAACTTGGAATGGATGAGGGCGGTATATTTGGCTTTGGCTTTTCGACCCTGGGGCAGCAGGCATTTATCATAGCATATTTCGGGGTCAGGCCCTTTCAGATAACGGATACCGAGGGGAATTATACTCTGGGTACCTACATAAGGCTGAGGAGCTTTACCTCTGCGGCAGCCATTTTTTTTGCAGCTGCTTATATCCTGATCCTGCTTTTATCCGGCAGCTATGATATCTATAAGGCGGCTGCCCTTTTCATGCTGGCAGCCTATAAGATCATCGACGGATATGCTGATGTCTATGAATCTGAGTTTCAGAGGGCAGGAAGCCTTTATGCCGGAGGAAGGGCTCTGTTTTTGCGCACTTTGATCTCCATGGCGGCCTTTATGCTAGTGATCGCTATCTCCGGGAGCCTGATCCTGGCTTCAGTTATTGGAGTGCTCATACAGCTTTTAGGCTGCAATCTTTTTGATATAAATCCATTTTACAGGATAGTACCGGGAGAAAAGAGGAGCATGGAGATCCGGGAGGGGAGGCTTGCTTCCCTTTTCACAGCCACGCTGCCCTTGTTCCTTTCATCTTTCCTGGATTTTTATATTTTTTCATCTTCAAAATATGCCATAGACTGGTTCGGTACAAACAGCGATTCAGGGATATTCAATATCCTTTTCATGCCTACGAGCTTTATTTATCTGGTGGCAAATTTTATCATGAGGCCGTTTATGACGGAGCTTGCCGCTTTATATGAGCTCTCTGACAGGAATGGCTTCATGTCCATGGTGCGAAGGCTCTTTCTGGCAGTGGCAGGGCTCATGCTTGCTGTCCTTCTTGGAGTCATAATACTTGGAGGCCCGGTGCTGTATATCCTGGAGATGATCCTGGGACAGGAAGGGAGCGGTATACTGACCGGACGCCTGGGAGTTTTCTTCTTGATCATACTTGGGGGCGGCATATATGCGATAAACAATCTGTTTTATTATATCCTGGTCATAATAGGCAGACGCAGGGAGATCTTTTTTATTTATCTTTTTGGGGCGCTTTGTGCCTTTTTCGTCAGCCGAAGCATGGTAGCGGCCTTTGGCCTTGAGGGGGCCGCAGGGGCTTATGTCATACTTATGCTGCTTATGCTGGCTGGTTTTTTGCTTGTGCTGTTCAGAAAAATGGGAAGGGCCTTCAGATGATCGAAGATCGTGCTTTTGATATGCAAAGCTTGAATATAGATGTCATAATACCAACATACAGGCCGGATGGTAAGCTCCTGGAGCTCATAGATATGCTGGTCCGTCAGAGGATACCAGTACGGAAGCTTATACTGGTAAACACCGAGGCAGATATGATGCCGAATGAAGTCAGGGAAAGACTGAAGGCGCTTGACCTTGACAGGGAGCATGCCTTTAAGGATGGTGTAGAGCTCACACACATAAAAAAGGATGAGTTCGATCATGCTGCTGCCAGGAACCTTGGCATCAGTCTATCCAGGGCAGATGTTTTCATATGCATGACGGATGATGCGATACCTGCGGATGAAGGGCTTACGGATGAGCTCATGAGGGCCCTGTCAGTTAAAGCCCCCGGCGGTGAGACCGTGGCCGAGGCCTATGCGAGACAGCTTCCAAGAAGGGACAGCAGCAGGACAGAGGCCATTACTAGGGACTTTAATTATCCGGAAAAGGCCAGCTTAAAGACCTGGGCTGACAGAGAAAGGCTTGGCATAAAGACCTGCTTTGCCTCAAATGTCTGCTGTGCCTACAGAAGGGATATATTTGACAGGCTTGGAGGCTTCAAGGAGCCTGCGATCTTTAATGAGGATATGGTATATGCATCCTCAGTCCTTGAAGGCGGCTATGCCATAGCCTATGTGCCTGAAGCCAGAGTATACCACAGCCACAGCTATGGCCCGATGCAGCAGCTCAAAAGGAATTTTGACCTTGGAATGAGTCAGAGCCAGCACAGAGAGGTCTTTTCAGCCTATAGCTCTGAATCAGAGGGTATAAAGCTTGTTTCCTCCACAGCAGGGAAGCTTGTTTCAGAAGGTGCCTTTGCAGAGCTTCCTGGATTGTTCATAAATTCCGCCTTTAAATATGCAGGGTATCTGCTGGGGAAAAATTATCAAAGGCTTCCTCTTTCCCTGGTGAAGGCTTTCAGTTCAAATCCTGTGCTTGCGGAAAGGATCATCAGGGACGAAAAGGGATCCAAGTCCAGTCCCTGATATAAGAAAGGAAGATGAAGCTATGATGACCACACTTTTCAGGATAGTGCTTATAATAGTGTCCCTTGCTACCTTTGGGGCAGTCATTCAGAAGATCAGGGGATCAAAGATGCGCATAGAGGATGCAGTATTCTGGGTGCTTTTATGCGTGATGTTTATAATCTTTGCCCTTTTCCCCGGGATACCGGATGGGCTGGCTGCTCTTTTGGGGATATACTCTACGGCGAATTTCCTGTTTTTATTCATGATATTCATATTGCTTATGAAGATCTTCTCCATGAGCCTGCATATGTCGGAGCTGGAAAAAAAGATAGAGGAGCTAAGCCAGAGCCTGGCCTTGAGAAATGTATGCAGAGAGGATGAAAGGACCATGAAGGACGGGAAGGAGGAGAGCAAATGAAGGCTGTGATCATGGCAGGAGGAAAAGGTACCAGACTCAGGAGCGTATCTGAGGAGCTTCCAAAGCCCATGGTGCCTGTGCTTGGAAAGCCTGTGCTGGAGTACCAGCTTGACAATCTCAGACAGTGCGGTATCACTGATATAATAATGGTCGTGGGCTACAGATCATCGTATATACGCGATCATTTTGGAGATGGTTCGCGTTTTTCCGTTAATATAAGCTATATAAATGAGGATGAGCCCCTGGGTACGGCAGGTGCTCTCTATTTCCTGAAGGAGATACTGGATGAGGACTTCCTTTTGTTGATGGGAGATCTTATGCTGTCCGTGGATTTCATCAGATTTATGGACTTTCATAAAAAGGAGGTAGGGGAGGCAACGCTTTTCGTGCATCCCAATTCTCACCCCTATGACAGCGATATCATAATCATGGATACGGCTGGCAGGCTTTCTGAGTATACGGAGGACAGATGCAAAAGAGGCGGCCGCCCGCCCCATGCCTCAGGAAGCGCCCGGGTCAGAGGCGTCATAGGGAAGTCCTCAGAAAGGCCGGAGGTCTATCATAATATAGTGAATGCGGGCATATATGCTCTGAGCCCCAAAATACTTGAAATGATCAAGGAGCCCAAAAAGCTTGATCTTGACAGGGATATCATAAGGCCGCTGATCGAAAAAGGAAGGATAGCCGCCTATCGCTCCAGCGAATATGTAAAGGACATGGGCACACCTGAGAGATATGAGACAGTGGCAAGGGATATAGGCAGTGGCCTTGTGAGATCGAGGAATCTCAAAAACAGGCAGAAATGCATATTCCTTGACAGAGACGGAACGCTGAACAGATACATAGGCCTGCTTAGAAAGCCGGAAGAGCTTGAGCTGATTCCTGGAGCAGCAGAGGCCATCAGGCTCATAAACGAATCCGAATATCTGGCTATAGTCATTACAAATCAGCCTGTGATAGCCAGGGGAGAGGTGAGCTTTGAAGAGCTGGATCTGATAAATGCCAGGCTTGAGACGGAGCTTGGCAGCAAGGGGGCATATCTGGATGATCTTTTTTTCTGCCCCCATCATCCGGACAGCGGCTTTGAGGGCGAGATAAAAGAGCTGAAATTCAACTGCTGCTGCAGAAAGCCTGAGACGGGGATGCTGATGGCTGCCGCAGAAAAGTACAATATAGATCTTTCGGCTTCATATATGATAGGCGACATGACCATGGACATATGCTGCGGACAAAGAGCAGGGACCCATACCGTGCTCCTTGGCACCGGCAAGGCGGGAAAGGACGGGCACTATGAGTGCAAGCCTGATCTCATGAGCGCCGACATATTGGAGGCCGTGAAATCCATCATGGACAGAACGCAGGATTTATGATAAAATCTGCGCTATATCATATTTTTTATTATCAAGGAGGTTTTTTCACCACATGGACGTAGATCCAGGCGCGGGTAGTATACCCTATCAATTAACTGTTCTGGTAGTGCTGACACTTATCAATGCTTTCTTCTCAGGATCGGAGATGGCTGTGGTGTCCGTAAACAAAAACAAGATCCACAGGCTCGCTGAGGAAGGCAACAAAAAAGCGGCACTTGTCGAAAAGGTATCTGAAGATTCCACAAAATTCCTATCGACCATACAGGTGGCTATAACGCTGGCCGGCTTTGCCAGCTCTGCTTTTGCTGCAAACAGCATATCACAGGTACTGGCTTCGACCCTCGCTCAGAAGGGCATCAATGTAAGCCTTAGCCTGGCTATCTCAAACGTGGTCATAACACTTTTGCTGGCCTATTTCAATCTGGTCATAGGAGAGCTTGTACCAAAGAGGATAGCGCTTTTATATGCCGAAAAATACAGTCAGATGTGCATAAGACTGATATATATCCTTTCAAAGCTCATCTCACCTGTGCTCTTTCTGCTTTCAGCAAGTACAAACGGCCTTTTGAAGCTGCTTGGGCTTTATCATGATGAGCTTGAGCAGGATGTCTCCGAGGAAGAGATAAAATCCATGCTGGAGACCGGCACGGAGACGGGAGTTTTCAACGATATAGAAAAAGAGATGATCACCTCCATATTTTCCTTTGATGACAAGAGGGTAAGGGAGGTCATGGTCCAAAGACAGGATATGGTGGCTGTGGATCTGAACGATCCGGTGAATGAATACATAGACGAGATCCTGCTTTCAAAGCATAGCCGGATACCCGTATATGAAGAGAACATAGACAATGTAATAGGCATACTCAGTATGAAGGACTTTGCCATCAAGGCAAAGGAAAAGGGAAGCTTTTATGATGTGGATGTCAGATCGCTTCTGAAGCCTGTGTTTTTTGCATCTGAAAACATGAAAACGGATGCCGTATTCAAGGAGATGCAGCAGAAGAGCCAAAAGGTGGCCATAATCGTGGACGAGTATGGCGGAGTCAGCGGAATGCTGACCATGGAGGACCTGGTAGAAGAGATCGTAGGAGATATCTACGAGGATGATGAGGAGATAGAGATCCCCATACGCAGAGTAGACAGGGATACCTATGAGCTGATGGGATCAGCGCTGCTCAGTGAAGTCAATGAGGAGCTCCACATGCACATACACAGTGACTGCGATACTATGAGCGGTTATCTGATAGAGCTTTTGGACCGCATCCCGGTGCCTGAGGACTGTCCGATAGATGTCGAGGATGAAGAGGCGAGCTACAGGATCCTGGATGTAAAGGACAGGGTCATCACCAGGGTCAGCCTGCATCTGAGACAAAAGGATGCCGCACCCGGGGATACAAGATCGGAGCAAAATAAGGATGAGACATGATGAGGGATCCCGAAGAGCCGTGGCTTTTCGGGATCTTTTAAATAAGAAGGAGCTTTCCATGGCTGCAAGGCTTGTAGCAGCCTGCAACAAAGCCGATCATACGGAGTATTCCGTCCCTGAGGACGCAGATCTTTTTTTTATAGCCTTTGATCCACAAGGCAACAGTATGGATTCCCTGCTTGCTGTCTGGCATCTGGGAGATACGAGAGACGGATATGCCATGGATGAAGTGGCTGCCTTTACAAGACCTGAAAACAGAAGGCAGGGACTGTTCAGCTCCCTTTTTTCATCAGCCCTGCCTTTATTGAGGCCGGTCCTGCTTTTTTCAAGCTATGAAAATAAGGGTGCAAGGGAAAAGCTGCAAAGTCTTGGTGCAATCTATGAGCACAGCGAGTACATGATGGAGCTGGATCTGAATATTTTTGAGCAGAGAGAACCCCTGTCTGGACATGAAGTATCGAGGGGCGGCGACGGATATGAGCTGATAACGGAGACAGATGAGGACGGCTTTGGCGAGGAACTGAGGACAGGCTACGGTGAGGCGCATTACAGACTCGTCGGAGCCAGAGCATATATATACGGAGTTTTGGTCTACAGCAGATTCAGAGGACAGGGACTGGGAAGGAAGCTCATGCTTCTTTTGCTGGAAAGGATAAAGGGCCAGGGGATAGATACGGCCTTCCTTCAGGTATCCTCAGACAATGTTCCAGCGCTTAAACTTTATGAGGAGCTGGGATTTGAACAGATCCAGAGGCTGGATCTTTCAATAAAAAAATTGTCTCAGCCTGGGGATTATGGTAAAATGATTAACTATGATAAAAAATACGACTAAGATCCAGAAGCTTTGCTGGGTCGTTTTCATGATATATATAGTCGGGCTCTTTTACTTTACCTTTTTTGCAGAGGCATTGGGGCGGGGAGATCCAGGGACATATGCCGCAGTAAAGAGATTTAATCTTATACCCTTTACGGAGATCCGGAGATTCTGGGTGTACAGGCAGGAACTCGGAATGAAGGCATTTTTACTGAATGTAGTGGGAAATATACTGGCATTCATGCCCTGCGGCTTTCTGCTGCCGGCAATATCCAGAAGATGCAGAAGAGGATTGGGAGTAATGGCCATAGGCTTTCTGATCAGCTTTTTTATTGAATGTACTCAGCTGATCTTTCAGGTAGGAAGCTTTGATGTGGATGACATGCTGCTGAACACTCTTGGAGCAGTGCTTGGTTTTTATGCCAACAGGGCCGTACAGTTTATCCGCTTTGGCAGGAGGCTTAAAAAGTCTGGAAGCAGGGTAAGGATACGGGAGCTTGGGGACAAAAGATGATAAAGGAGATCAGCTTGCCGTTAAATGATAAAAAGATAAAAAAATACTCTTACATCAAAAAGCCCCTGGCAAGGAACGGGATCTATTCCTTTATCATAGCCCTTATTGTCCTGGCAGCCACGGTGGCTACGATATATGCTTCGGCAAGATCAGCCGGTGGCTCATCCCTTGTTTCAGGCGCCCTTGGTCTGTGCTGCATGCTTTATTCCCTTCTTGGGATATTTTTGGCTCTGCTCTCAAAAAAGGAAGCGGAAAGAAATTATATACTGTCATATATAGGAGCGGCCATCTGTCTTTTGGTTTTCCTTTCGTGGCTCATCCTTTCAGCCATGGGATACATGGCTTTAAATGGAGCATGATATGGAAGCCTGGGTAAACGAGCATATAAATGAGGATATTTATGTCTTTCCTTCAGGCGAAGATGAGCTCAGAGAAAGACTTGAGATCTCAGAGGAAAGGATAAGGGGATTGGAGCTTGACCTAAGCCCCCGGGCTGAGGCTTATTTCAGGGAAGCAGGAGGCTTTATCTGCAGGTGCCTTGATGGAAAAGTCGGACCTTCAGCCCCTCTGTCAGAGGAGGATTACCTTTACAGGGACAGGGCAGAAAAACAGCTTGGAGAGTCCCTTGGAGCCATGCTTTCCTCCTGGTATATGGAGCTTACCGGTATTTTGGCTTGTTTGCAGGAGGATGACAGGCCAGGGATGCTAAGGCTGATGGAGACCTTCATTCAGATATATAATGAATTTGAAACGGCCTATTCAGAGCTGGGTACACTCCCAAAGGACAGCCAGATAAAGGCTGTGATCTATTCATATCTTCATGACTATTGTGATGATATATTTATGGGATATAAAAACTGGCTGAAAATGGAAGAGCCAGGACATGGGCAAGCAGAAAAAAAGGATCAGAGGCATGAGAGGAACAGGGCATACGGCTTTTTGGGCAATGTCTCATCCATGTTGATAAGAGGAGTTTTTGGGACGGAGCCCCTTTGCAGGGAGTATGGACGATATACATCCATGGATCATGGCTTTTCGGACCTTCTCATGGAGCACGACAGGGATCTTTCTCTGTTTTTGGGAGACAGGCTCCGATCCAGGATATATTCTTCAGAGGCCTACAGGCTTTGCCTGAGCAGATCTCATGCTGCGCCAGGCACTGCTGCGGAAAGATATGCAGAATCGGGGAGCCACGGGGAAAGGCTGCTTTTTTCAATACGAAGCGACGTGGCAAAAGCTTTTAAAGAAAGGGAGAGTTGATTTGAACAGAAGGATAAAAAATAAGGTAAAGGTTTCATTTATATTTTTGTCTATGCTGGTCTTTCTGTGGGGCTGCGGCTCTGGTAAAGAGACCTCGGAGACATCTGAAGAGGCACAGTCCGAGGAGACTGCGGTCATGGCTAAAGCCTCGGATGAGCTTTCCGGGGAGGATATGGGCATGGCAAGTGAAGCCCAGGGCGGCGCTGTTTCAGAGACCTATCCCGAGACCACTGCTGCAGAAGGAGTAAATGAAGAGTTTTCACCATACTTTGGAATCATGCACGCAGTGCTCAGCTCCGTAGTTCAGGAGGAGGGCGGAGTAACAGTCTATACCTTCCAGGACAAGCTCGATCGGGAAAATTCCTGGTCCATACCGGGTACGGAGCTTGGAGATGTGCTTGTAGATACCACTCCGGGGACGGAGACAGCCATCCTCTTTCATGGAGATGTGGTAAACGACAGTGAAAATGTGGATTTTATAGTCATGCTTCCGGAGGGCGAATATGAGATAAAGCGTGCAGAGGGCATCAGCATATCAAATGCCATGAGCACCTTTACTATCCGTACAGCCCAATCTGAGGAGATCAGCTTTATAAAAGATAATTGTGTGATCCAGGAGGGATCGCTGGAAGGAGACAATGGGGATAATATAGTCGTATACTATGCCAGGAGCATAGAGGACGGTGTATGCTATCCCTTCAAGGTATATGCGGCAAGCTGAAAAGGAAACAAGGATATACAGTGATGATCTGTCTCCCGAGGCCATTGCGGAATCCGGACAGTGCTTCAGGATGAGACAGGCGGAGGATGGAAGCATAGTCCTGATCGCCTATGAAAGGAAGCTCAGGATAAGGCATGGGGAGACGGGCGAACTCATTTTTAGCTGTACGGAGGAAGACTTTGACAGGATATGGAGGCCGTATTTTGACCTTGACAGGGATTATGGCGATATAAGGGCTCATATCCGAAAGGATGACAGCTTCCTTCAGGAGGCAGCAGACTTTGGCAGAGGCATAAGGATACTCAGGCAGGATCCCTGGGAGATGCTTATATCCTTTATCATATCCCAAAGAAAGTCCATACCCGCCATAAGGACGGCAATAGAAAAATTATGCGAGAATTTCGGAAAGGAGCTTTTTGCATTGGATGCAGAAGGTCAGGAGATCGTATATCACGCCTTTCCGGAGCCTGAGGCCCTTTTGAAGGCTGACGAGGATAGCCTTGCGTCCTGTGGCCTTGGGTACAGGCTGCCCTATGTAAGGGAAGCTGCTCTTGCATGGGAGGCAGGCAGGCTTTCCGGACTTTCCGATCTTCCTACCGAGCAATTGATACACAGCCTTATGGAGCTCCATGGCGTAGGGGTGAAGGTGGCCTCCTGCGTGGCACTTTTTGGTTATCACAGGCTGGAGGTGGCTCCGG
This sequence comes from uncultured Lachnospiraceae bacterium, assembly GCA_944377385.1. Taxonomy (GTDB): domain Bacteria; phylum Bacillota; class Clostridia; order Lachnospirales; family Lachnospiraceae; genus Avilachnospira. Next base: position 51,840 of record CALWET010000095.1, read on the forward strand.
TGGATGTGTGGATGCAGAGAGTCATAGATGGGGTATACGGAGGCAGCCTGCCGGAGGAATATAAGGAATATGCCGGGGTGATACAGCAGTATCTGTTCAATTATGCAAGGCTTACAAAGCTTGAGGCACTATAATGAAATCTGATATTGACTCGGGTATCTTTAGTAAGAAAGAGGATCTGGTTCACAGGTGGCATCAAAGAACGCAAAAAGGATCATAGCCTTTAAGGCAATAGTATTCATTGTCTTTACAGCAGCCTTCCTTTTAAGAGGAGGCTTTTTTGCGTATCCTGCCCCCTGGGGCAGTCCGGGAGAGATAAATGCCGGATCAGCCATAGTCATGGACGCTGACACCAGGGCCATACTCTATGGTAAAAATATCCATGAAAAATGCTATCCCGCATCCATAACAAAGCTCATGACAGCCCTGTTGGTCATAGAAAACTGTGACCTAGATGAGACAGTTGTGTTTTCGGAAAGGGCTGTGACGGATCTTGAGTCCGGGGCAGTCACGGCATACATAAGCCCGGGAGAGGAGTTGAGTGTCAGAGATTGTCTCCATGCCCTGCTGCTGATGTCAGCCAATGATGTGGCAAATGCGTTGGCCGAGCATGTGGCCGGCAGTATAGAGGGCTTTGCGGACATGATGAACGAGAGGGCCCAGGAGCTTGGCTGTGAGGATACCTGCTTTAAAAATCCCAGCGGGCTCACGGACAGTGAGCATGTGACAAGTGCTTATGATATGGCTATGATAGCAAATGCCCTTTTTGATAATGAGACCTTTCTTGAGATAGAGAAGGCTGACAGCTATCAGCTTGATCCAACGGAGCGCGTGCCTTCAGGGCTTTGGATGAATATAGGGCACAGGATGCTTCGTTCAGGCAATGCCTACAGTGATGAGAGGGTCGTTGGCGGAAAGACGGGTTATACCAGTGCTTCAGGAAATACTCTGGTGACCATGGCGGAAAGCGGGGACAGAAGATTGTCCATAGTAGTGATGATGGATAAAAATCCGCAGCACTACATGGATACCCTGAGTATGATGGATTATGGCTTTTCATCCTTTGAAAATATGTCCGGCTTTGATATATGCAGTCTGGAGAGTATGGAGGAGAGGCTGCTTTCGGATACGGTCATAGGGAGCGGCAGCAATAAGCTGAGCCTTGATCGTGACTTCCTCATCACCCTGCCCTATGGAGCAGACAGATCCCAGGTAGTGCTTGATTATGAATATAATCTTGGGCATGGAGCTCCCGAGGCTTCAGTGGCAAGGCTGGATCTCAGCTATGAGGGACATACCTGCGGAAGCTATTATATAATAAACGAAAGAGATCCTCTCATATCAGTAGAGGCAGTTCCTCCTGCTGCAAAGGTGGCAGTCGGAGTATCTTTGGCTGCGGTAGTGGGAGGAGGGATTGCCTTCCTTCTGTTTTCAGGCGGAGCCGCCTACCATACTCATGCGGTCAGAGAGGAAGAACGCCAAAGGAGACGAAGGGCAGCCCGCAGACGAAGATACAGGCTTGAGAGCATGGGCATGAGCGAAGAGGAATTTAACAAAAAGCTGGAAGAATTCAGAAAAAAGTATGACAAAAAGAAAAAATGACAAAGCTCAGCTGCGGTCTTTGAAGGGCTGCATCCGGAATATATCCAGGCTTTTGAAAAGTGTCGTTAATTATGAGACCATAGCCTATCTGATCGCAGGTGTACTTACGACCATAGTAGATTTTTCCGTCTTTGCCCTGGTCAATGAGCCCCTCAAGGCTTCAGGTATGGATGAGATAAGCTCGGTCATGCTTGCTCAGCTCATATCCTGGATCTCTGCTGTTGCCTTTGCTTATATCACAAATAAGCTTTTGGTTTTTAAAAATCACGATTTTTCGGCTGGACATATGCTGAGGGAGGCCTCGGCCTTTGTTGCGGCAAGGATATTCAGCGGTCTGCTGGTCATGGCGCTCATGTGGCTGATGGTAGACCTGATGGATACGAATGAATATGCAGCAAAGCTTTTTACTACGATCATAAATGTGGTGTTCAACTATGTCGCAAGCAAGCTTTTTATCTTTACAAAAAAATAAAAAAATATATCTGCTGGCGTTTCTGCTGCCTGTGGTCATAGTGAGCATGATACTTGTGATCAACAGGGTCTACCCCTTTGGAGAAGAATGCTTCCTTAGGACTGACATGTATCATCAATACGCTCCTTTTATGTCCGAATTCAGGCACAAGCTCCAAAACGGAGGCTCACTGCTCTACAGCTGGGATGTGGGCCTCGGAGTGAATTTTGTGGCCCTTTACGCATATTATCTGGCAAGTCCGCTAAACTGGTTCGTGGTACTTGTGGATGAAGCCTTTGTCATAGAATTCATCATGCTCATGGTGGTGCTTAAAATAGGGCTCTGTGGGCTGAGCATGGCTTTTTATCTTATGAGGCACGGACGTGGAGGCTATGACCTGGGAGTCATACTGTTTTCGGTTTTTTATGCCCTGTCCGGCTATATGTGTGCATATTACTGGAATATCATGTGGCTGGACTGCATCGTACTGTTTCCCCTTGTCATATTAGGGATGGAAAGGCTGGTAAGGGGAAAGGCAGGCGGGCTTTATACCCTGGCCCTCGGGCTTAGCATCCTTTCAAACTACTATATATCCATCATGACATGCATTTTTTTATGTATGTATTTTGCAGCATATATGGTGCTGGAGGGATCAGGGAGCCTGAAAAGCTTTATTTCCACAGCCCTTCGATTTATATGGTACAGCCTGCTTTCGGGAGGCCTTGCAGCAGTGCTTTTGCTGCCGGAGATCGCAGCCATGAGTTATACTGCCTCGGCGGACATAAGGTTTCCAGAGGTGTTTTCCGAATATTTCTCCATAATGGAGATGCTGGTCAGGCACCTGCCGGGGATACAGACTGAGCAGGCTCTGGATCACTGGCCCAATATATACTGCGGAGTCGGGGTCTTGATCCTGTTCCCTCTTTATCTTCAGAACAGAAGGATAAGCCTGAAGGAAAAAACAGTATATGTCCTGCTGCTCATACTCATGCTGATGGGCTTTTCCATAAATGCCTTCAATTTTCTATGGCATGGGCTGCACTATCCTAATTCGCTGCCTGCAAGACAGTCCTATATTTATATATTCCTTTTGATCACGCTGTGCTACCGGCTCTACCAGAAAAAGAGATTTATAAGAGCCAACGAGCTCAGGAATGCCTTCCTTTTTGCGATGCTGTTTCTGCTTTATTGCCAGCATACGATAGGCTCCGGAGACCAGGATATAAACTTTTCTGTATATTATATTTCAATGGGTCTCCTGACTCTTTATGTATTTTTGATATACACCTATCTGCATAGGGGACTGAAAAGGAGGACCATAGGCTTCCTGCTGTTTTGCCTTGTGGCTCTTGAGGCTGCAGGCAATACAGCCGCCACGGGCATCACCACCACAAGCAGGGTAAGCTACGTAAAGGGAAATGATGATATAAGGGCTCTTTTGGACGGGCTTTTCCCCAGCACTGAGCTTTTCAGGCTTGAAAGGGTACAGCAAAAGACCAGGAATGACGGAGCCTGGCTGAATTTTCCTTCGGCATCCCTTTTTTCCTCGGTTGCCAGTGCCGGATGCTCTGACTTTTTCAGCTCTTTAGGCTGTGAAGGCTCTACTAACGCTTATGGTACGAATGGCTCCACCCCCTTTACGGATATGCTGTTTTCGGTAAGATATGCAATATATGATTCAGCCCAGGCTGAGGGGGAGGGGAAAAAATTCATAGAGAGCATGGGAGAAAGCTATCTGTATGAAAACAGATATGTGCTCCCGGTGGGCTTTGTGATCAGCAGTGAGATGTATGATGGCTGGATGCTTGAGCTGGATGATCCGGTATTGGTCCAGAATTCCTTTTGTGACATGCTCGCTACCTCTTCAGTACTCAAGCTGAACGGAGAACAGGGCAATACTGATGGTGAAGAGTATGCTGTGACCATTACTCAGGACGGGGAATACTATGCACTGATCAAAAATCCGGCGATCAGGGATGCCACGGTATTATGGCCGGAAAAAAGAAAGACCTTCAACAATGTTGACAGAGGCTACCTGCTGGATCTGGGAGACTGCGCAAGGGGAGAGACCATACGCATAAGCTCTGAGACCAAGGGACAGACCATGGAAGTTGAGGTCTACAGATTTGATTATGAGGCTCTTTCAGAGGCCTATGAGAAGCTGAAAAAGGGAGCGATCGAGCTTGACACTTGGGATGATACCTATCTGAAGGGAAGCATAGATATAAGCAAAGACATGCTTGAGACAGGAAAGGATACGGCAAGGCTTTTCTTCAGTATCCCCTATGATGAGGGCTGGCAGATAAGTATAGACGGAAGGCCTGTGCTCAAGGAAAAAGCCTTTGGAGCTTTTTTGTCAGTGGCTGTTCCTTCCGGGAAACATGTGATAGAATTAAGCTATATGCCTGAGGGCCTTAAAGAAGGTGCGATGATCTCTGCCTCATCACTGCTGCTTTTTGGACTCAGTACACTGATATACAGAAAAAGACTTCGCAGGTCTGCGAAAAAACAGGAGGAGCATGAAGGAATTTAAGGGAAGGCCAGTGTCAGAGGCCATCGGCAAGGATATAAGAGAAAAGCTGAGCTCAGTGGAGACCATGCTGGGCAGAAAACCGAGGCTTGCCATCATAAGGTGTGGAGAAAAGCCATCGGATCTGACATATGAAAAAAATGCAGCAAGACGGATAAGGGAGTTTGGAATGGAGGCTGAGTCCTTCGTTTTTCCGGAGGATGTCAGTGACAATATATTCCTGCGCTCCTTTAATGCACTTAATGAGGATAAGAGGATAGACGGTATCCTGCTCATGAGGCCCCTTCCTCCACAGCTGAATGAGGGCTTCATAATAAGCTGTATAGACAGCGAGAAGGATGTGGATGGCATCAGCCCTGTAAATGCGGCGGGGCTCTATCTTGGAACGGAGGGCTTTGCTCCCTGCACTGCACAGGCTGTCATGGAGCTTTTGCATTATTATAAGGTGGAGCTTCCAGGGAAAAATGTGGTGGTCATAGGCAGGTCCAATGTGGTAGGGAAGCCCCTTTCTATGCTGCTGCTAAAGGAGGATGCCACGGTCACCATATGTCACAGCAGGACAAAGGATCTGGAAAAGGTGACAAAAAAAGCGGATATACTCATATCTGCTATTGGCAGAGCAAGAGCCATAACCTCGGATCATATAAAAAAGGGAGCCATCGTCATAGACGTGGGCATAAATACGGACAGGGAAGGAAGGCTTTGCGGTGATGTGGACTATGAGGACTGCAAGCTCAAGGCCGGAGCCATCACCCCTGTTCCGGGAGGCGTAGGAGCCGTTACGACGGCAATACTTGCAAAGCATCTTTTTGAAGCGGCAAACAAGGATCTTTTATAAGGAGGATTGATATAAAATGACTTTACTTGAAAAATGGAGAGATGAGGCATACGGAGAAGGCAAGGATAAAAAGGCGCAGCAGAAGCTGTGGGAGCGTTATTTCCTGAAGGAAAAGAGCATATATGAGGATCTGCTCAGTGACCCTGAAAGAGTAACGGAGTGTACCGTGAAGGAGCTTGCTGAAAAGTATGATGCTGACATTGATCTGATCGTGGGATTTCTGGATGGGGTAAATGAATCCCTCAAGGGCTATGAAAATCCCATCGAGGAGATGGATGAGTCTACTGTAGTAAAGATAGAGATAGACCCTGAAAAGCTCTACTATAATATGGTGGATGCAAAGGCCTCCTGGCTGTATCAGCTCCCTCAGTGGGATGACATCCTTACAAAAGAAAAAAGAGAGGAGCTGTTCCATCAGTGCAAGGCAGCCGGAACCGTCAGGCGTGAGGGAAGGAAGATATATCCCAATGATCCCTGCCCCTGCGGATCAGGCAAGAAATATAAAAAGTGCTGCGGAAGGAATGTGGCCTGATGGCCTAGGCCTCAGGGACAGCCTGTACGCAGAGAGCGCAAATGCAGATATAATAAAAAGCAGCGGTTTTGCCGCTGCTTTTATGCTACCAGCCTATAAGCCACAACCTGCGAGATAAGTCCAAATGACTGTCCCGGAGCATCTTTGATAATTTCTATTCATTCCCATTTATCATAACTTTGGGATATCCGTATATCCTGTGTGCTATTTATATGTTCAATGAAAGGAATTAAAAAAAGAGAGATCACAACTTGGTTACGTTAGTAGCCTGAGGCCCCTTTGCTCCCTCAACGACGTCGAACTCTACCTCCTGTCCTTCGTCGAGTGACTTGAAGCCCTCCATGTTGAGTCCGGAATAATGGACGAATATGTCCTTTCCAGTCTCATCAGAGATGAAGCCATAGCCCTTCTGGTTATTAAACCATTTGACTTTTCCTTTCATAATATACCTCCTGATCAATACAGGCTTATTATAATAAGCCAAGGCAAATATAGCACTGTGAAAATAATCTGTCAAATACTTTACTAATTGGGTATAAGAAAAAAAACAAACATGCTATAATAAACGATATATATTCCCAAAAGGGATGAGTTTGATCATTTTTAAGGAGAGAATACATATGCGGATGTTCAACTGTGATTATCTTGAGGGTGCTCACGAAAAGATACTTGAACGTATGGCTGAGACAAACTATGAGCAGACTGTAGGCTATGGAGAGGATGGCCATTGCAGCGCTGCCGCAGAGCTCATTAAGGAAATGGTAGGGGACAAGGATGCCTACGTCCAGTTCCTGGTGGGAGGCACTCAGACAAACATGACCATACTCAGCTACCTTCTGAGGCCACATGAGGGAGTCATCAGTGCGGATACGGGACACATTGCCGTGCATGAATCGGGGGCAATAGAGGCCCAGGGACATAAGGTCATTACCCTCAAGTCTGAGGACGGCAAGCTCAGTGCCAAGGATATAAAGGCTTTTGTAAAGACCTATTGGGCAGACGAGACTGCGGATCATATGGTCAAGCCGAGGGCAGTTTACATTTCCTATGCCACGGAAACAGGCAGCCTCTATACAAAGGAAGAGCTCAGAGACATACGCAAGGTATGCAAAAAATACGACATGTACCTTTTCCTGGACGGAGCAAGGCTTGGATACGGACTCATGTCTGAAAAGTCAGATCTGACCATCAGGGATATCTATGAGCTTACGGATGTGTTTTATATAGGAGGCACCAAGCAGGGAGCTCTTTTTGGCGAGGCAGTGGTCTTTAACAGCGGCATATGCCATAAGGAGTTCAGATATTATATAAAGCAAAAGGGAGGAATGCTGGCAAAGGGCAGGCTCCTTGGCATCCAGTTTGAAACACTGCTCGAAAAGGATGTACATGGCGACTGTCTCTATTTCAGGCTTGCAAGACATGCCGACGAGCTGGCTATGAAGCTCAAGAAGGGCATAAGCGAGCTTGGATTTGAGCTTTACAGCGACAGCTATACCAATCAGCAGTTCTTTATACTTCCGGACAAGCTCATAAAAAAGCTGTCAAGGAAATACAGCTTCAGCACCTGGGCTCCAATGGGCGATGGAAGGACCGCAGTAAGGATATGCACCTCCTGGGCTACAAAGGAGGAGGCTGTCGATGCCCTGATAGAGGATATGGCCAAGGCTGCTTCTAAGCTGGGTATAAAATAAAGCTTTTATGGAAAAACAGTGGTATATTTATTCAAAAAAAGCTGATTTTAAGGCCATATCAGAAAAATTTGGAATAGATAAGGTAACAGCCAGAGTGCTGAGGAACAGGGACTTAGTCTCGGAAACGGACATCTCCCTGTTTCTTTATGGGTCCATGAAGGACCTTTATGATGGAAGAAGGCTGCCGGATATGGATAAGGCCGCAGCCTTGCTTGCTGAAAAGATAAGGGAAGGCAGACGTATAAGGATAGTGGGAGACTATGATATAGACGGGGTCTGTGCCGTTTATATCATGTATACTGCCATAAGCATGTGCGGTGGAAGGGTGGACCAGGTCATACCTGACCGTATCAGGGATGGATATGGCATAAACCTGCGTATCATCGAGGAGGCAGCGGCTGAGGACGTGGATACGCTTGTGACGGTGGATAACGGCATCGCAGCCCAAAATGAGCTTGAAAGAGCAAAGGAGCTGGGAATGACAGTTATAGTCACAGACCATCATGATGTGCGCAAGGATCAGATGGGGCAGGATATACTGCCTGCGGCATCAGCAGTCATTGATCCCAAGCGTTCGGCTTCGATCTATGATACTCAGGATATATGCGGAGCAGTGGTGGCATGGAAGCTTGCCGAACAGCTGTTTGCCGCTTTCTCAGTCAAAAGGGAAAACTGGCTTGGCCTTTTGCCCTTTGCAGCCATTGCCACGATAGGTGATGTCATGCCTCTGATAGGTGAAAACAGGATCATAGTCAGGGAAGGGCTCAGGATGATCAATGAGAGGCCCCGGGGCTTCAATCCAGGCCTTAGGGAGCTTATAAGGAGCTGCGGCCTCATGGACAGAGAGATAGGCTCCTATCATATAGGATTTATCCTTGGACCCTGTATAAATGCCGGAGGGCGGCTTGAATCTGCTCGCTGTGCCCTTGATCTCTTTCTTTGCGATATCCCGGAAAGGGCAGCGGAGATTGCAGAGCATCTGAAGATGCTTAATGATGAGAGAAAGTCTATGACAGAGGAGGGAGTCAAAGCTGCCATGCTTCAGGCAGAGGAAAGCTATCCTGATGACAAGGTGCTTTGCATTGAACTGCCCAAGCTCCATGAATCCCTGGCAGGCATAGTTGCGGGCAGGCTGAGGGAGCATTTTGGAAAGCCTGCCTTTGTATTTACTGATACTGAGGAAAAGGGGATATCCAAGGGCAGCGGACGATCCACGGAAAAATATCACATGTTTGAGGGGATCAGGAGAGAGGATGGGCTGCTCATCAAGTACGGTGGCCATCCAATGGCTGCAGGTTTAAGTCTCAGGACCTCGGATATCGGCAGACTGAGGGAGCAGCTTAACAGAAACTGCGGCCTGAGGGATGAGGATCTTATAGAAAAGCTATGGATAGATGCGGCCATGCCCATCAGCTATATCAGCATGCAGCTTGCAGAGGAGCTTCAGCGCCTGGCTCCCTTTGGGACCGGGAATCCAAGGCCTGTGTTTGCTGAAAAAGGACTTGAGGCTTATGATATAAGAGTACTTGGAAAAAATAAAAACGTACTTAAATTCGGGATTCGTGAAGAAACAGGCGCCTCTGTCTCTGCCATAATGTTTGGAGATGCAGAGGAGCTGAGAGCAAGGCTTGAGGGCAGCAGAAGGCTGTCCGTGCTCTATTTTCCCCAGATAAATGAATATAACGGCAAAAGGGAGCTTCAGCTTCAGGTGCTGGATATAAGGGACAGCTCAGCTTGATTTCAGATCTTTGTGTAAGATTTGTGAAATTTATGTTTTTATTAACGATTTGGACACATTTATAATCTATATTCTTGATGAAATAAACGGTATACGGAGGACTGGCTTAAATGAAAAACAAAAATGATCATAAGCCCGGAAGTGAAAAAAAGAATTATAAGAGAGATACCATACTTATGATATGTGCTCTGGTGGTGCTTTTTCTGTCACCTGTAGGCATCAGCGTATATTCAAATTATCAGCAGGAGAAGATGATGGAAGATTACACGGCTCAGATAATGGAGAGCATGGCTGAGCAGGCGGCTGCAAGTGCCTCTGACGCCATAGCCTCGGACATAAGCTGGGAAGTCATCGGCGGTGACGAGGAATAAGGAGCTTTTCGGACAATAAGTAAAGTACGTAAAAAAGAAAGGAGTGCTGCGATGTCATCAGTTATTGATGATCTTGCAGCACTCTCTTTTATTGCCATCAGGCTTTAGTTATCAAATGCTCATGCCTTCCAAATGCTCATGCCTTCCAAATGCTCATGCCTTCCAGAGGCCATGCAGATTGCAGTATTCATAGACAGCCTCTACCTCGTCTCCTTCACAGACAGCAAAGCAGGCCTTGGGGGCTTCGCCGGGAGCAAGCCGCCTGAGCTGAGTCCCCTTCTTTGTTTTAAGTACGATCCATTCGATGTAATGCTCAGGAAGCATGGGGTGCTCAACGGAGCCCACTGTCACTGATACTTTTCCGTTTTCTACATCATAAACAGGTACATGCTTTTCAAGTGCCCCGTCAGTGGTGCCTGCCTTGAGCTCCTTCATGGGCTCTCCACAGCATACTACAGGGACGCCGGAATCATGCAGTTTTATGATTATGTTTCCACAATGGCTGCAAATGTAAAATTTTTCCTCCATGTTTACAGCTCCTTTCATTGGCAGCAAACTGCCGTAAAAAAATAGGAAGATACCTATATATGATAATTATAAGTTGCCAGGGCTGCTATTTCAACCGTATTTTGATTTCTTGATGTAAAGACTCATACATGATAATATTTGAACATATATCTTGGTTTGGAAGAGAGGGTGTCATAAATGAAAAAGGATGTCAGGGTGTATACGGGCATGCTGCTTTTTCTTCTTGGAGTCACAGCCTGCCTTTACGGAGCCTTTTGTACTTCGGAAGCGGATACCGTGATGCAGAAGGCAGTGACCATATGTCTTGAATGTATAGGGATAGGCTAAGGAAAAGGTGACAGGCATGGATAGAAAAAGACGAAGCTCAGTACCAAGGTTCCTGATTCAGGCAGGCTTTTTTGCTCTGACAAATGGTTATGCAAATGGATTCCTGAAGGGAAGGATATACCGTGGCGGCCTCAAACGCTTCTGTGCGCCGGGATTGAACTGCTATTCCTGTCCGGGGGCTCTGCTGTCCTGTCCTATAGGCTCGCTTCAGGCTGTGCTGGACAGCGGAAAATACAAGATCTCACTTTACGTATTTGGTTTCCTGGTAGCTGTGGGTGCCTTGCTGGGCAGGGCCGTATGCGGCTTTTTCTGTCCCTTTGGACTTTTGCAGGATCTCTTGTATCGTATGCCCTTTCTGAAAAAAAGAAAGAACCTTCCGGGACATGGAAAGCTGGTCTATCTGAAATATGCAGTGCTGCTTTTCTTATGTATTCTTTTCCCTATGATCTTTGTAAATGAGGCAGGGCTTGGAGATCCCTGGTTCTGCAAGTATCTTTGTCCAAGCGGTACATTCTTTGCGGGACTGCCCCTTCTTTCGCTGGCTCCGGAGCTGAGGGCTGCGGCAGGCTTCAGATTTTTATGGAAGCTAGGGGCCCTGGTGTTGATCCTGGCTCTGTCCGCAGGCTTTTACAGGCCCTTCTGCAAATATCTTTGTCCTCTTGGCGCTTTGTACGGTTTTTTCAATCCGGTATCTCTGTATGGATTGGCCATAGACAGAGAAAGATGCACGGGATGCGGAGCCTGTGCTTCAGCCTGCGGCATGGGGATAAAGGTGTGGAAGGATCCATACAGCTTTGAATGTATACGCTGCGGTGATTGTGCATCAGCCTGTCCTGAGCAGGCAATAGACATAGGCATGCTGGCACGCAAAAGGAACGGGTTGAGGAGATCTGAGGTATGAAGGATGGGATGACGGCATAAAAAGACATCTGTCACCAGAGGACTTTGGCCTGAGGAGACAGATGTCAGATAAAGCATATATATTTTTCAAGGTACTGTTTCCAGGCAGGTCATTAAAGAGAGTTTTTGCGTGACATATAAAAGACCGGTCCAGGGCTTTTGCATAAGGTTTTCCGCAAGGCGGCGGCGATCAAAAAAGCCTGGTATGCCGTGGAATCAATATCCGGGGTCATGTACCTAAGGCAGATCACAGGGATCATGGATGAAAATATCCGGTTAAGATCAAAAGACTTGCTCAGAATAAATGAGTTGAAGCTTTGTGATGATGCTTTACTGGAAAAACTGAGGAATAGGCCGATGGCTTGGTTTTTCAAGACTTGTATAAAGGTACTGAAGACCTCTGGACTTTTGATATGTGGAGTATAAACGAAATAGGGCAAAAACACAATAAGTCTTGACAAAAAAAATCTGTTTTGATATATTATTAGTCGCATTTGATGCGTGCACTAGTAGCTCAATTGGATAGAGCGTTCGGCTACGGACCGAAAGGTTGGGAGTTCGAGCCTTCTCTGGTGCATAAAGGGCTGTCGGAGTACCGGCAGCCCTTTATTTTTCTTATCATATGAATATTTGATGCTTTTATGTGCGCAGTCCGGTGATCGGCCTGCCCAGGTATCTGCGATGCTGGTAAATGAGTATGCAGAGACCGGCTATAAACAGCAGGGCTGAGAGACATTGGGAGACCGCAAGGACGGTACCGGGGATCAAAAGCTGATCCGTACGCAGGCCTTCTATGAAGAAACGTCCAAGCCCATAAAGTGTAAGGTACAGGACCGTTATCTCTCCCTGCCATTTCTGGAGGTGCTTTCCAAACCATATCATAAATATGAGACAGCACAGGTTCCATACCGATTCATAAAGAAAGGTGGGATGGACCTGTATATATCTTACACCTGCATCCAGGATGACATGAGCCTCAAGATCGGCTGAGATCATGGAGGGATTTACCAGCGATTCCTTTATCCTCATGGCCAGGATGCTGTCGGTGTAGCCGCCAAAGGCCTCACAGTTGAAAAAATTACCCCAGCGGCCTATGATCTGTCCGGTTATAAGGCCCAGGACGCCGGTGTCTGCAAGCCTTAGGAAGGGAAAACCCTTTATGCGTGTAAAGACATAGGCTGTGGCAAAGGCTGCTATCACTCCGCCGTATATGGCCAGACCGCCCTGCCTGAGGTTCAATATGGACAGAAGATCATCCTTATACAGATCCCACTCAAAAATAACATAGTAAAGACGGGCGCCCATCACGGAAAATATGATGGCGTATATGGCAAAATCCGTATAAAGATCAGGATCCTGTCCCCTGCGCCTTGCATCCCAGAGGGCTACAGCGATCCCGCACAGCATGCCTATGGCTATGATGATACCGTAATAGGCTATGGAAAAGCTGCCAAAGAGGTTTATGCTCCTGCTCAGCTTTTGTATGACTATGCCAAGATGGGGAAAGATCAGATCCGCACCATTGTAACTCATGTTCCGGACCTCCTTGAGGTTATATAGCATAAATATTTAGATGGATTTTATCACGCAGGGGAGGGGCTTGTCAAAAATAAAGAAAGGGACCGGACGGCATTTTGGGCAAGGAGCTTGAGAAAAAGCTGATTATGCGTTATAAATATAAGCTGAAGGCAAGATAAGGAGATATCGATAGACATGAAGCTGGGCATAGTTGGGTTACCAAATGTAGGAAAATCTACTCTTTTTAATTCCATAACAAAGGCAGGAGCGGAATCTGCCAATTATCCCTTTTGTACCATAGATCCCAATGTGGGAGTCGTGGCAGTGCCGGATGAAAGGCTTGACAAGCTGGCTGCGCTTTATGACTCTCAAAAGATCACACCGGCAGTAATAGAATTCGTAGACATTGCAGGACTGGTAAAGGGAGCCTCCAGAGGTGAGGGCCTTGGGAACAGGTTCCTGGCAAATATCAGGGAGTGTGACGCCATAGTCCATGTGGTAAGGTGCTTTGAGGATCCCAATGTAGTGCATGTGGAGGGCAGCGTGGATCCTGTCAGGGATATAGAGACCATCAACCTCGAGCTTATATTTGCTGATCTTGAGGCTCTGGAAAAAAGGATGGGGCGTACGGCAAAGCTTGAAAACAATGACAAGGAAGCCAAGCATGAGCTTGAGCTGCTAAAAAAGCTCAAGGAGGCCCTGGAAGGCGGAAAGCCCGCCTCGTCGGTGGAGATCGAGGATGAGGAGGACAGGAGGATCGTTGATTCGCTGTTCCTTCTTACATCAAAGCCTGTCATATTTGCGGCAAATGTTTCAGAGGATGATCTGGCAGATGACGGGGCATCAAATCCATATGTGGCTCAGGTCAGGGAATACGCAAAGGAAAACGGAAACGGTGTCTTTGTGATCTCGGCTCGTATAGAGGAAGAGATAGCAGAGCTTCCGGATGATGAAAAGGCTGAATATCTGGAGACCCTGGGGCTTGAAGAATCCGGCCTTGACAAGCTCATCAAAGCCAGCTATGACCTGCTTGGACTTATGTCTTTCCTGACGGCAGGAGAAAAGGAGACCAGGGCCTGGACCATTAAAAAGGGAACTACTGCACCTCAGGCTGCAGGAAAGATACATTCTGATTTTGAACGTGGCTTTATAAGGGCAGAGGTCATAAATTACAAGCAGCTCCTGGAGTGTGGCTCTTTAGCCGCTGCCAGGGAAAAAGGACTTGTAAGGCTTGAGGGAAAGGATTACGTGGTACAGGATGGAGATACCATAGTTTTCCGCTTCAATGTCTGATACCAGCCTTATGACAGCTGAATAGATCAGTCTGCGCTGATACCGGTACAAGATATAGATGATTTGAACTATATTTTGTACCGGTATTTTTGTGCGTAAAAATACTGACAAAAAAGCATGGAAAAAACAGGATTTTCCCTTGACTTTTGATATTTGATGGGGGAAAATAGTGGAAAAGTAGCAAATTGTGGTGTTTTGTGTCAGAAAGTGGTTAATTAGGATGTTGATGGGCGAATACAATCACACTATAGATGCCAAGGGCAGGCTGATCATTCCTGCCAGGTTTCGTGATGAGCTCGGAGACCACTTTGTAGTGACACGAGGCATGGGCAGCTGTCTGAGCATTTATCCCATGAAATACTGGGAGCGGATGGTGGAAAAGATCTCGACGCTTCCGGTAACGGATAAAAAGGTCAGGGATTTCAAACGATATATCGTATCTGCTGCCACGGAATGTGAGCTGGATAAGATGGGACGCATATTGCTGCCTCAGTCCCTTCGCAGGTTTGCCGGATTGTCCAAGGAGGTAGTCCTTGTAGGACAGCTGGAGCTGATAGAGATCTGGGACAAGGATATGTGGGACAAGGAACAGAAGCCTTTTGAGGATCCTGAGTGCCTTGATGACATGTGGGAAGGACTGGGCATCTGATATGTTTTCACATAAGCCGGTACTCCTTTCAGAGGTCATAGAGGGACTGGATATAAAGCCGGATGGGATATATGTGGACGGCACCGTAGGCGGAGGCGGACATTCAGAGGAGATAGCAAAGCGTCTTGGAGAAAAGGGCAAGCTCATATGCATCGACAGGGATGAGGCCGCTATAGCAGCCGCAGGTAAAAGGCTTTCAGCCTATGGAAGCAGGATCAGCCTTGTGAGAGGGAATTATGAGGATACTCCTTCCATACTCAGAGAGCTTGGGATAGACAGGATAGACGGCATGCTGCTTGACCTTGGAGTTTCATCCTATCAGTTTGATGAGACTGACAGGGGATTTTCCTATCGAAACGATGCACCTCTGGACATGCGCATGGACCAGCGCCAGAGCTTCAGCGCAAAAGATGTCGTAAACGGATATGATGAGCAAAGCCTTTACCGTATCATAAAGGAATACGGAGAGGAGAGATTTGCCAGGAACATAGCCAGGAACATAGTCAGGGAAAGAGAAAAGCACCCGATAGAAACGAC
>CALWET010000096.1 GCA_944377385.1 uncultured Lachnospiraceae bacterium
AGGAGCTCAGGGAAAAAACTCATGTGGACAGTATCCAGCATATCGGGGATACGGGCCTTATAGTAGAGCTCAAGGGCACCAAGGAGGGACCTGCAAAGTGCATAGCCTTAAGAGGCGATATGGATGCACTTCCCATACAGGAGGCCGAGGGCATGAGCCCCAGGAGCAAGGTAAACGGAGTCATGCATGCCTGCGGACATGATGTGCATACCTCCATACTTCTTGGAGCAGTACGTACGCTTGAGCATTACAGGGATCAGATACAGGGCTCCATACTTTTCTTCTTCCAGCCAGCAGAGGAGATACTGGCAGGAGGCAAGATGTATGCCAATAGTCCTCTTATAGATTTTTCGAAGATCGACGGAGTGGCAGCTCTGCACGTATCCCCTGAGATCGATGCCGGCACCATTGGTGTCAGATATGGGGCCATCCTTGCCAGCAGCGATGCGCTTAATATCACCATCAAGGGCAAGGGAGGCCATGGAGCACACCCTCATACTGTAGTTGATCCCATAGTGATCTCAGCTGCTGTCATAAACGAGCTCCAGACCATGAGATCCAGGGAGGTATCTACCTTTGAGCCCTTTGTGCTTTCCATCTGCACCATACATGGCGGAGACAAGTCAAACAACATAGTTCCAAACGAGGTAAAGATGACAGGCAGCATCAGGACAGTCAATCCTGAGGTCAGGGCCTATGTCAACAAGCGTATACCTGAGATAGTAAAGAACGTGGCTGAGAGCATGAGAGGCGAGGCCGAGGTGGAGATAGAGCTCGGACCGCCGCCCTTCGTTTCAGATGATGAGTGGGTAGACAGAGTCATCAGATGCGGCAGCAAGCTGCTGGGCAAGGAAAATGTCATTCAGATGAAGACTCCCAGCATGGGCGCCGAGGACTTTGCATATGTAAAGGAAAAGGCAAAGGGAGTATTTGTCAGATTTGGAGCCAGGACTCCTGGAGGCCCTTATGGCAGCATGCACAGCTCTACCTTCTACTGTGACAGGAAGGCCATAACCACAGGTATACTGACCCTCAGCGGCATAGCCCTCGATTTCTTCGGAGCAGAGTATTGATGCCGCGTACGGAAAAAAGAGCTTAGATCATATAAGGACCTGGATCATATATCATAGGCAGCTCTGAAATAAAAAGGTCGCACTTTTCGGGAAAATTATTTTCTTTAGAAAAGGCGGCCTTTATTGATTTATCATAATTTAGATATTAAAATACTTCTGTAGCCTTAGTATGTTGTCTGGATCAGAAAAGAAGCAAGAGCATGAACCATAAGAGAATGCAGGACGAAGAATATATTTATACAGCACCAAATCCAAGGGCCGCAGAGCTGGAGGAGCTTCTTCGCGACTATGGAAAGGAGCTCAGATACCCGGCGAAAAAGATATTCCTTGAGCCTGGAGATGAGCTGACCGGGCTTTATTATATAGTCCAGGGGAGGACCTGGCATTATATGATAGACGAGGATGGGTCAGAAAAAAAGCTCTATACTCTTTCTGCCGGCTGGTTTTACGGAGAGGCACCTATTTTCATGGGAGAGCCTACAGGGCTGTATTCCAGGACGGAGGTGGATACTGTCCTTTACAAGATAGGCTACAGCAGTGTTAAACAGCTCTTTGATAACAATTCCCTGTTTCGGGAGACCCTTCTTGAGTGCGTGCTCAGGAAGATGCTTATCATGAGGCATGAGATAGAGAATCTTACCTTCAATTCCACAAGAGACAGGCTTATCAGGCTTTTGTGCAGCACTGCTGACACAGAGCATCCCGTGGAGGACAGGTGGTATCCCATGAAGTACCATTATACCCAGTATGAGCTTGGTACCATGGTCGGCAGCGCCAGGATCACGATAAGCAAGCTGATAAATGAGCTCTGCGGTGATGGCACCATCAGGATATTGAATCACAAGATACAGATCAGCGCGGCTGAATATGCAAGGTGGAACAGCGGGGGCTGAAATATCAAAAAATTGGAATTTGTTCATACTTTATTCATAATCATTTTTTATTATAAATACATAAAGAAGATTTGAATATCTAATATGACTTTAGAAGAATTGCACATAGATTTTTCATAATTGCCCCGGCAGATCCTCGGATCTCCGGGGTCTCCTCTTTTTATGGAGAGCTGCCGGAGCCTTTTCATATCGCAGCTTTCAATGATATATGCTATAATCGACCTGATCAAAAATTATGGAGAGATATATGTATCAGATAAATTTCAGTGATCCATGCCATATACATTTCATAGGCATAGGAGGGATCAGTATGTCGGGGCTTGCCGAGATCCTTATATCAGAGGGCTTTAAGGTCAGCGGATCCGACATAAAGGAGACAGAGCTTACCAGACATCTGAGGAGCCTGGGAGCAGAGGTCAGCATAGGACAGGTGGCAGAAAACATAAAGGAGCCGGATGTTGTGGTGTATACGGCTGCCATACATCCGGATAACGAGGAGCTCAGGGAGGCACAGAGCAGACAGATACCCATGCTGACCAGGGCAGAGCTTCTTGGAGAGCTTATGCACAACTATGGCGAGGCCATAAATATCGCAGGCACCCATGGCAAGACCACCACTACCTCAATGATCACCGAGATCCTGATGAGAGCAGGAAAGGATCCTACGGTCACTGTGGGCGGCATATTGGATTCCATAGGCGGCAACATAAGGGTGGGTTCCTCGGACTGCTTTGTGGCCGAGGCCTGTGAGTACACAAACAGCTTTCTGAGCTTTTTCCCCACCACGGAGGTGGTGCTGAACGTGGAAGCCGATCATTTGGATTTCTTCAAGGATCTGGAGGACATAAGACACAGCTTCAAGAGCTTTATAGATAGGCTGCCAAGATCTGAGGCGGGATTTTTGGTCATAAACAGCGATATAAAGGACCTGGATTATTTTATTTCTGACATCGGATGCAGCTATGTCACCTACGGAAGCTCCAGAGATTCAGACTACAGTGCAAAGGATATAAGCTTTGATGAGCTGGCCAGGCCTTCCTATACTCTGCTGGTTTCCGGAGAGGAGCTTGGCAGAGTCAAGCTTGGGGTCACCGGCCTTCACAATGTATATAATTCTCTGGCTGCCATAGCTGTTGCTGATCATCTGGGCATATCCCTGTATGATTCCAAAAGGGCTCTTGCCGATTTCAAGGGCACGGAGCGCAGATTCCAGCACAAGGGCGAGGTAAACGGCTTTACCATCATAGATGACTATGCCCATCATCCCCAGGAGATCGAAGCTACCATCGAAGCGGCCAGGCTGTATCCCCATAAAAAGCTCTGGGTGGCCTTCCAGCCCCATACCTATACCAGGACTAAGGCGCTGCTTTCAGATTTTGCAAAGGTGCTCAGCAGGGCCGATGAGGTCATCCTTACTGATATATATGCAGCCAGGGAACAGAATACGGTGGGCATAAGCTCGGAGGATCTGGCGGAAAAAATAAGAGAGGCCGGAGGCCGGGTGGTCTACATAAAGGATTTTGAAGAGATCGAAAAATTTATCTTAAATAATTTACAAACAGGAGATCTGTTGATAACTATGGGGGCAGGAAACATTGTAGATGTGGCAGATCACCTGTTATCAAGATAGTTATCCACTTTATCCACAGGAATGTGCAGAGTTATACGAGGAACATCCTGTGGATATTTTTTTGAAAAAGTGGGGTTTACATGGCTGAGATTGGGGTTTATCCACTTTATCCACAGCTTTCAGGCCTGTTATGAGGGCATATTCACATTTTTTTTGGCATATGTTATTATAGCGGAACAGGAAGTTTGACAGGGCGGTAATGAGTAAGATGACCTACAAAGACAGCTTTAAAATAGATGTTACTCTGCTTGCAAATGAGTTTATAGATATATACATGCCAAAGGCAAACGGCGACTATGTAAAAGTATATCTTTACATGCTCAGAAACGGCAAAAAGCAGCTTGAGGTGTCCCAGGTGGCTGATGCCCTTGAGCTGACCGAGGGAGATGTCAGGAGAGCCATCAGATACTGGGAGGAGCTTGGCATATTCAGGGACAGGGAGAGAGAGGCCGGCAGCCAGAGGAGCCTGTCAAGGGAAGACGGCAGGCCTGCCATCATAAGGGCCGATTCTGCAGCAGAGCCTGCCTTCAAGGCCGAGGCTTCAAGTGAGGATGCGGCAGAGCTCCGCAACAGATACAGGAGGGCTTCGGGCAGATCTGCCCTTGACCGCCTGCTTTCAGATGCCGAGTTTTCCCAGCTTTTATTTGTTGTGCAGAAATATATGTCCAGGATACTTACAAACAATGATCAGCAGGTCTTTGCCTATCTGTATGACGGGCTGCACCTTCCCTGCGACGTGATAGATTATCTGGTGGACTACTGTGTACAACAGGGCAAGGATAAGATAAAATATATAGAGGCCGTAGGGCTTGACTGGGCATCCTCGGGTATAAGGGACGTGGAGGCAGCCAGAAAGAGGACCAGACAGTTTGACGAGGCAAGATCCGAAAAAACACGAAGGACCAGCCGCAGACAGGCGGTCAAGGGCCAGAGCCGTGGAACGGACTATGATTCCATCGTTATGGACAAGGTGATCGGAAGGAAACAGGGCTGATGCCACTTACCAGAGAGCAGTATAATCGCATAATGCGGGTTTACGATGAGCGCAGGCGAAGGAGTGACGCTGAGCTTGAGCAGAAAAGGCAGGAGCTTTACCGTAAACATCCTGCCATAGAGGAATGTGACCGCATCATTTCTGAAAGTGCGGTGCAGGAGGCCCAGGCGCTGCTCAGGAAGGATCGCAGACTTTCCGCTGACATAAGGGGCAGGAGGGAGCAGGCCCTCAGGCGGAAGGAAGAGCTGCTTTGCAGCCTTGGGCTTTGCAGGGACTATCTTGAGCCTCAGTACGTATGTAAACTGTGCAGGGACACAGGCTATGTAAACAATGAAAAATGCCAGTGCTTCAGAAAGATGGAATCCGAGCTTATCTATCTGGATTCCGGGCTTCCAAAGCTGCTGAAGAAGGAAAACTTTGAAAGCTTTGATCTGAGCGTGTTTGATGACGAGAAAAGCATAAAGGAGCTCCTTCCAAACCTGGTCATCACACAGCGGGCCTATATGGAGGAGATAGTCTTGCCAAAGATACAGAGCTTCATGAGCTCATTTTTCAGAAGCTGTGAGGGAAATCTGCTCATGACGGGGCCCCCGGGCACAGGAAAGACCTTCCTCAGCAACTGTATAGCCAATGAGGCCATAAACAGATGCTTTGGCATAATATATGAGAGTGCCGCAGAGATGTTCGAGCTCTTTTCAAGGGAAAGCTTCCAGCGGGAGCAGGATGAGGGACAGAGCGGCAGAGTCAGGGAGATATTTGACTGTCAGCTTTTGATCATAGATGATCTTGGTACGGAGCTGACATCTTCTTTTATAAATTCACGCCTGTTCATGCTTATAAACCACAGGCTCAAAAACAGCAGATCTACCATCATATCTTCAAACCTTTCCATGAATCAGATGAGGGATCTTTATGGAGAGAGGATAGTATCCAGATTGATGGAGAGCTATGTGCTGATACCCTTTTATGGTGATGATCTGCGACTTAGAGGAGGTATGCGTAAATGACAGACATAAATACGGCTGCGGCTTCTTCAGCCTATGATGAAGAGATAGAATCAATACCTGTGGGTCCCCTGGGCTTAGTGCCCCTAAAGGGTATGAAAAAGCTGACAGAGCGTATAGACAGCTATCTTGTGAACTGGCGCAGGGAGCGGGAATCCAGGCACAAGGACAGCATACTCTTTGCCGGATATCAAAAGGACAGCTTTATCATAGAATCGGACTGCCCCAGGTTCGGATCCGGCGAATCGAAGGGTGTCATTAAGAGCTCCGTAAGGGGAGACGATCTGTATTTCCTTGTGGATGTGACGAATTATTCCATACTTTATACGGTAGGTGGGCTTCAGAACCACTATTCCCCCGACGATCATTTTCAGGACTTAAAGAGGGTGATCGCGGCTGCCGGCGGCAGGGCCAAGCGCATGACCGTCATCATGCCCTTCCTTTACGAGGGCAGACAGGAGAAAAGAGATGAAAGGGAATCTCTGGACTGCGCCCAGATGCTGAAGGAGCTGGTGGATATGGGCATCACCAATATCATCACCTTTGACGCCCATGATCCCAGAGTACAGAACGCCATACCTCTTTACGGCTTTGAGACTGTGTCTCCTACTTATCAATATATAAAGGCTCTGCTCAATTCAGTAAAGGATCTGGACATAGATTCCGAGCATATGATGATCATAAGCCCTGATGAAAACGGGATGTCAAGGGCCATATATTTTGCCAATGTGCTGGGACTTGATATGGGTATGTTCTATCAGCGCCGTGATTATTCAAGATTTGAAAACGGGCGGAATCCCATAGTGGCTCATGAATTCCTTGGAGCTGATGTTGCCGGAAAGGATGTTATCATAGTGGATGACATGATCTCCTCCGGAGATACCATGGTCGAGGTGGCAAAGGAGCTCAAGCGCAGAAAGGCATCCAGGGTATTCTGCTGCGCTACATTTGGACTTTTTACCGGGGGAGCATCGGTATTTGACAAGGCCTATGAGCAGGGCATCATCGACAGGGTCTTTACCACAAATCTTATATATCAGCCCGAGGAGCTTTTCGACAGGGAATGGTACGTAAGCGTGGATATGGCAAAATATATCGCACTTTTGATAGATTATCTGAATCACGATTATTCCATCAGCGGGCTGCTCAATCCCACTGACAGGATAAACAGGAGAGTTACTGCCTACAAGGAAAAGAGGGCCCAGGCCCTGGAGAAGCAGGCATGAGCCATGAACGCTTTTCAAACAGGCTGTATCATCTGGGAGCTGTCTTTACCGTCCTTGTGATATTGGTACATTCAGAAAATCTGTATCTGATAACGGATCAGGCATATATGCTGAGCCCTCTTTACGGTGCTGTGGCTGCCATAGAGGGCTTTTTTTCTGACAGGCTGGGAGCGGTGGCTGTTCCCGGCTTCTTTTTCATAAGCGGCTATCTTTTTGCCAGGAGCCTTGATGGAGGGAGCATAGGGATATCAGAGATAATATCTAAGTGGAAGGACCGCTTTTGGTCCCTGCTCATCCCCTATCTGATCTGGAACCTGATCTATTATGCGATCTATCTTGTGGCAGGAAGAGCTGAGCTCTCACCCGGTGAGCTTTTTAGGGCCCTGGTCCTTTATGGCTACAATCCGGTATTCTGGTACATGCAGCAGCTCATCCTTCTGTCGGTGGCAGCACCCTTCCTTTATGCGGTTTTAAGAGATGGAGGAAGGAAGGCAGCGCTGTTCATATTGCTGCTGATATTTATAGTTGCGGCCAACAATCAGGCACTGGAGCATCATCTGATAAATGAGGATGCGATATTTTATTATTGCTGTGGCATGACTGCCGTGACCTGGTACAGGGATATATTTGAGACTGAGGGGGAAAGGGTGCACAGGCTGCTCATGTGTGTCTGCCTGGCCATATTTACCTGCTCCTTTGCCATAACGGAGACAGGCTCAGTCAGCATTACCGCGCTTTATATAGGTGCTACGATATTGCAGAGGATCAGCGGCGCCGTGGGGATATGGATGCTCCTTTCGGCCTTTGAGCTTGGAGGCAGAGCCTCCTATGGCTGGATGCATATATCCTTTTTTGTTTATGCCACTCATTACCTGATCATAAGGGCCGTATGGCTCATTATGCCTGTTAATACACTGATGCTGCTCATAGGCTATCTTCTGATGCCTGTGATATGCATATTTGCGGCATATATGGCATCTAAAATAATGAAAAGATATGTGAGACCTGTTTATGGTCTGCTTTGCGGAGGGCGATGATATGGGAGTTATGGACTGGTTTGTCATAAAGAGCAGGGAGGAAAGGGCTGCGGACGAGCGGAGATATAAGCGCTTTGCCTTTCCTTATGGGGAGGCTCAGAGAAAGGAGATAGAAAGGCTCATTTCAGGGCTTATGCCCTCTGAGCCCTCTGATACTGCCATGGCAGTTTATCTGATGGGCAGGGAGGGTTATCTGGGTTCCTACAAGATGGATGAGGAGGACAGGGCTGCCCGTTCCGAGGAGGAAAAGCGTGCAGGCTGCATAAGGATACTCAAAAGGCAGCTCCAGGGAAGGCATAAAAAGCTCCTTCCGTATTACATGGCGCTTATACTGGCAGATGCGGATATAGATGAGGAGCTTCGCTATCCGGATGAGGAGGAGCTCAGAAAAAGGGCTGAGGAGCTTGGAAAGGAGCTTGGCTGATGCTTATAGCTGACAGATGGAAGGAATATACGGTCATAGATACCTCTGACGGTGAAAAGCTGGAGGATTTCGGAGGTTATCTGCTCATACGCCCCGATCCCCAGGTCATATGGAAGAGTAAAAGGTCTCACAGAGGCTGGAAGCATCCAAACGGACATTATCATCGTTCGCAAAAGGGAGGCGGCAGCTGGGAGTTCTTTGACCTGCCGGGACAGTGGCAGATCAGCTATGAGCTGCCTGGATCAGATACGGGAAGGGCTATCACCTTCAATCTCAAGCCCTTTTCCTTCAAACATACAGGTGTGTTTCCTGAACAGGCTGCAAACTGGGACCGGTGTTCGGTGCTTCTTGAACGATACGGAGTCGAACGGGGCAGGCGTCCCCGGGTCCTGAATCTTTTCGCTTACACCGGAGGGGCGACCATAGCGGCAGCAGCCTCAGGAGCGGAGGTGGTCCATGTGGATTCCTCAAAGGGGATGGTGAGCTGGGCAAAGGAAAATGCCATATCATCAGGGCTTTCAGAGGCCCCCATACGTTATCTGGTGGATGACTGTACAAAATTTGTGGAAAGAGAGCTCAGGAGAGGGAATACCTATGATGCCATAATCATGGATCCGCCATCCTACGGGCGCGGCCCAAAGGGCGAGATCTGGAAGATAGAGGAGGATATATTTGATTTTATCAGGCTGTGCTCTGGCCTTTTATCCAAGGATCCCCTGTTCTTCCTTATAAATTCCTACACTACGGGACTTCAGGCAGGAGTGCTTACCTATATGCTGGAGCTTGTGCTGAGCAAAAGGCTGGGAGGGCATACAGTGTCGGATGAGCTGTTCCTTCCAGTCAGAGAAAGCGGACTGCTGCTTCCCTGCGGTGCAGCGGGATTTTGGACAGCGGGATGAGCCCTGTCACTTTGATGTGCAGGGACATAGTAAACTGCCTGCTTTATCGTAAGAATTTAGACCATATTTTTTCATTGTTTAATATATGAAGTGCTGTTATACTTCATTATAGTTTAACAGTATTTCAGGGGCGTGTCCCCAAGGCGGAGATGGACTTATGAAAAGGATGCTTAGGACCCTGGCGCTTGCGGCGGCGCTTACGGCAGCGTTTGCGATCACAGCCTTTGCCGATGGCTGGACCATGGAAAACGGTCAGTGGACATATTATGACAACGGCTACAGAGTCACAAATGACTGGCGCATATCTGCCGACAGGAATTATTATTATCTTGGAAGCAATGGATATATGGTCACAAATGCCTTTGTTGACGACGAGAGGTACGTGGATGCTGACGGCAAGATGGTCACTGAGGCCTGGAGGCAGATAGACGGCAAATGGTATTATTTTGACAGCAACGGACAGCTGATTAAAAACAGATCCAGACAGATCAATGGACTGTGGTATTATTTCGATTACGACGGCTCCATGATGACAGGCTGGGTCGATGACGGCGGTTCCCTCTATTATTGTGATCCCGAGGCTGGAGGCCGTATGGTCACCTCCACCTGGAGATACATAACACCACCCGAGGAATATATCATGGATGACGAGGATGACGGGCCTTTCAGCACGGACGGAAAGTACTGGTTCTACTTCCTCTCTACCGGAAAGGTATGCAAGTCCGAGGGCTATGGCCAGTATCGCCAGATGGTCATAAACAACAACCGCTACGCCTTTGACTATATAGGACGCATGCAGGTGGGCTGGGTAAAGGTAGAGGATACCAACCCTGTCATAGCCGGCTACAGATATTACAATGACAGCGACGCCATCGGCGTTTACGGAGCAGCTCATCAGGGCTGGCTTTCAGCATATCCTCCGGAGGGCGAGGGATACCTTGGAAATGTAGAGTGGTATTACTTTGATGCCAAGGGACAGCCCTATTACGGATCGGATGTATCCGAGGGAGATGACGACGAGACACTGGAGGCAAAGTTCAAGAGGCTTGAAAAGAACGGAAAGGTAGAATCCTATCTCTTCAATGAGTATGGCAATCCCGTCTATGGACTGAGGAAGGTCAGAAAATCAAATGGCACTGTCACCAGCATGTATTTCGGAAACAGACAGGAATGCTGTCTCCAGAAGGGAGATCGTTCCATCACGGATGCCGAGGGCAATACCTACACCTTCTATTTTGACAGCCAGGGCTATGGCTATACAGGTGTAAAGAACGGAAAGCTTTACTATATGGGATTGCTCCAGAAGGCTACTGACAGCAGCTATGCCTACTATACCGTAAACGGCACCACCTATCTGGTGAACAGGAGCGGCAATATCAGAAAGAACTACAATTCAAACAAGGAAGAGGCTGAATTCAAATCAGACTCCGAGGGCAGATGGGTATCAGGCGCATGGGCCGAGCCCAGTGAGCTTCTGACTCCTGCCTTTGAGGTCTCCTATATCTGATCTGAGTGATCGGATAAACGGGGCCTTTGGCCTTCCGGATGGCTCTTATATAAGATCTGGATGGAAACCAAGGATTGTATCAAAAAAAATACAAAATACAATCGTTGCAATTTTAAAAAGCGCTTGCCTGGCAGGCGCTTTTATGTTATCTTTATAAGGCTGTGGCATGATAGCGTTGATCTGCAAGGTTGCTGCCGGCACGAATACATAAGTGCCTTCAGGTTTTTGCGGGGAGCGAATGTCAAGACATATCATTGGCGACAAGTCACTGTACAGGAAACAACAGTCCGGATAGACCGGAGACGGGCAGTTGGCTGTGTGCAGACACAGGACACACCCGGAAGCGTGTACAGTCACCACTTGTCGTACTGGCAAAAAAGTACGAATAGGAGGCGACTTTTTTTATGGCAAATCAGATCATGAGGATCACACTCAAGGCTTACGATCATCAGCTGGTGGATCAGTCCGCCGCAAAGATCGTGGAGAACTGCAGAAAGACAGGCTCAGAGGTAAGCGGCCCCGTACCCCTTCCCACAAAGAAGGAAGTAGTGACCATACTTCGTGCCGTTCACAAGTATAAGGACAGCCGTGAGCAGTTTGAGCAGAGGACACACAAGAGACTCATCGACATCATCAATCCCGGCCCCAAGACCATGGAGACACTTCAGAGGCTTGATATGCCCGCAGGAGTATATATCGATGTACAGATGAAGAATGAGTCCGACAAGGGCAAGCGCGCACCCAGGAAGCAGCTCATCACAAAGCCCGCACCCCGCAAGCCCAGAGGAGCACAGAAGCCCAGGACCCAGAAGCCTGAGGCAAAGAAGGCAGTAAAGGCCGAGGAAAAAGAGGCCTGATAAAAAGCTTATGTGCGGCATATAAGCGGATAACACCGGATCGGATCCGGAGGTTTCGCAGCCGCTGCATAATATATAAATTTGAAAGCACCTTTCATCGCTGGTCGATGCGCTGGTCTTTCATGAATGCAGGAGGCTCCTGCATTCCGCTGTAGATTAAATAAGGAGGAAAGACATTTAATGAAGAAGGCGATACTTGCTACAAAAGTCGGAATGACCCAGATATTTGCCGAAAACGGCGAGCTGGTTCCGGTAACAGTTCTTCTTGCCGGCCCCTGCGTGGTCACTCAGGTAAAGACTGAGGAAAATGACGGCTACAGTGCCGTACAGGTCGGCTTCGGAGATCTCAGGGAAAAGCTGGTGAACAAGCCCAGGAAGGGCGTGTTCTCAAAGGCCGGTGTATCCGTAAAGAGGTATCTCAGGGAGTTCAGGCTTGAGAATGCTGCTGATTACAAGGTGGCTGACGAGATAAAGGCCGATATCTTTGAGGTGGGCGACAGGGTCGATGCCACTGCCATCACAAAGGGTAAGGGCTTCCAGGGTGCAGTCAAGAGACTTGGACAGCACAGAGGACCCATGATGCACGGTTCTAAGTTCCACAGACATCAGGGATCAAACGGACCTGCGACCACACCCGGACGTGTATTCAAGGGCAAGGGCATGCCGGGCCACATGGGTTCGGTACAGAGGACCGTTGAAAATCTTGAAGTTATCAGAGTCGATGCTGAAAACAATCTGCTGTTGGTTAAGGGCTCAGTTCCGGGACCGAAGAAATCCCTTATAACCATCAAAGAGACAGTTAAGGTAACTAAGTAACTTGGTGGAAGGAAAGGAGGAAACTTAACAT
>CALWET010000097.1 GCA_944377385.1 uncultured Lachnospiraceae bacterium
TTAGAGAGTATGAGGTAGATAGGGCAGAGGTGTAAGTGTGGTGACACATTCAGCTGACTGCTACTAATAGGTCGAGGGCTTATCCGCATCGCTTCTTTTCTTTCTCGGTATGTGGTTTTTAAGGTACATTATAAAAGACTGTCGATAGACAGTCTTTTTTTTGTAGAAAATCAGGGTCGATATTTTGTGAAATATCACGATTGACTGAAGAAGGCAAAATATTTATAATAAACACACTTTCAAAGTATAAGGCGGTTCAAAGCCTATTCATTAAATCTTTTTAATCTCTGATATTCATATTTGATGGATGCATCCTTCTTGCTTCCTATGCATTTTTCTTTTGAACGTTCAGACCATTCATTAGCTCATCAGGTGATCAGACATATCACATTTCATGGAGGTGGAATCTTGTTTAAGCCTTTGCGATTTTTTGCTATCTTTTTTACTTCTTTATTATTTTTATCCCCACCCTACTTTGCTTATGGATCCGACTTGAAATTAAGCTTTAACAAAGAAAATGCCGGAGATGGAGTCATCATAGAAAAGAATCTGGATATAGATGAGATTTTTTCATCCAAGGAGTTTGTTCCCGGTTATTCTGAGAATGCTGATATCAGCCTTTTAAACAAGCTCGATCATGACTTATATTTCAGGATCGTTCCTGTAAGCCTTTTATCCGGCAGTGAGCAGCTCCTAAAGAGCCTGAGGATAAGAGTAGAGGCGGAGGACATTTCAGCCTATGAAAACAGGTCTGCTGCCAGGACTTCTCGTATACTTTATGATGGGGCGTTGTCTGATCTGGATGTCATGGCGGCCAGGCTTTCAGCTAAGGGTGAGCTTATTTTAGGTCTGAATTTATACATGCCGGTCTCAGTAACTAATGAAGTCATGGGACAAAATGCTGAATTTGACTTCAGGATATGGTTTTCAGACAGTCTTTTGGGGCTTTCTGATCCCGACACAGGCGGCGATGGCAATTCGGATGATGATACGGAGGGCTCTGATCCAAATCCTGATGGTGGAGATCCAGGTGGCAGCGGATCAGATGACGAAGGATATCATGGCTTGGGAGGCGGCTCCAGCAGTGGCTCCAGTGGTTCAGGCAGTGGATCAAAGGGCTCAGGCACTGGATCCGGCGGGAGCTTTGCCATAGGGCCTGGATATGATACATCTTCAGTGGTAAGCCCCTCAGGAAGCCTGATACTAAAGGACATACCGGATTTTTCGATAAAAGTATCCTTTGATAAAGGCAGCTGGATCCTCGTGGACGAGGAAAAGAAGCTCTGGAGCTACAGGCTTCCATCGGGTGAGCTTGTAAGATCTGGCTTTGCCTATTTGTTCAATCCATATTCATCAAAAGAAAATAAGTCGAATTGGTTTTACTTTGATAAGGACGGTTTCATGGGGATCTCCTGGATAAAGACCGAATCGGACATGTGGTACTTTGCAAATGACATATCGGATGGTGAGCTTGGCGCATTAAAAACGGGGTGGCATGACGACAGTTCTGATGGAAGGACGTATTTTCTCTCTCTTTCCGATGGGCATATGCTTACAGGCTGGATGAACATTGAAAACTCAGATGGAATGGGCAGATATTATTTTGCAACCCTTGAGGACACATATAAGCAAAACTGGTTTTGGAATACTCTTATAGGCAGATGGCTGTATGACATGCTTGGTGACAGGACCTATGGTTCCATGTACAGAAATGAGGTCACCCCGGATGGAAGGAGAGTTGATGAAAAAGGATTGCTCATTGAGTAAGATATTTTGGCTTTCAGGCCTGTTTTTGGATGCTTTCATTGACTGCATTTTGGGGATCTCCGTATTTATGGCAGCCCTGGGTATTTATATGGGCCTGAATGAGAGAATCAGCGGTGAGCCTGCATTTTTTATGGGGTACAAGCCAGTTTATATCACCAGCGGTTCCATGGAGGACACGATCAGAAAAGGCCAGATCGTGATCGTTGAGGAAATGGATGGTCTCGATGCACGGATCGGAGACATATTGCTGTTTAAAAGGGACGATTCCTATGTAGTACATAGATATGTGGCAAAGGATGAGGAAAGTCTTCAAAATGGAGAGCAGGCCAATATGATCACAAAGGGTGACAACAATACTTCTGAAGATCTTGAAAGACTTGATCCAAAGGATGTCAGGGCAAAGGTCGTATTGATTCCCTGATGTTGATCAACTTACACATGAGGTTTATGGAGGCAGCATGAGAGAGGTTTTTATGAAAATAAGAAAAGAAATTGGGATAAAGGTCATATCAGTATTATTGCTGGCAACAGGGGGCGTGATCGCAGCTGCCCTGTCGGCAGGGGCCTTGTGGACAGACAACATTGGTATGGAGGCCTCAGTCTCCGCTCTTGATATAGGCATAGAATATGGTGAGCAGGGACTTTTGTTTGATAAATCAGATGATTTCATGCCGGGAGAGATGGCGACTTTAAGCTTTGTAGTAAAAAACAGCGGCAGTATATCTGCTGATATAAAGCCAGTTATTACCATCAGATCTGATAAAAAAATGAGATTGGGCATCTCAGAATATTATCTTTGTGATGAGAACGGAGATCTGCTCGATAAAGAATATGACATAAGCTACTTTAATGGCGAGGACAGGATAGATGCTGCTCACGGAGTGGAATATGACAGGGCAGAATATGAGAGAAAAACACAAAATACACTTTATGGCAGTCGGCAGAGCGAGGAAGAGCTTGACCTTGATGAAGAAAGCGGATCTCTTATAAATGAAAAGGCCTATCAATGCAGGATCAGGCTTTCTGAGGGATGTGATAACGGCTTTATGGGAAGCAGGGCAGAGCTCAGTATAGATACATATGCCATTCAGCATAGATTTTCTGAAGGCATCGGCAGTATTGACAGAAGCGAGTGGCAGGAAGCTCCGGCCACAGGATCTTTTGCAAAAGGACAATAAAGGGATGTAGGAGGGAGGTGGTTTCTTGAAGCTGAGCAGGGATCTGAGGCTTGGTTTTGCGGCTTGCTTTATCTTTATAGGTGCGTCCGTGTTTGCAGCCTCCGCTTTTTTTACGGATATTAGCTCCTTTGCTCCAAGGCAGCTGCGAACTGCCAGCATAGGTTTTGGATATCCCAAGGACAAGATTCCCGAGGATATAAACACAGATAAGGATTTTTCAGTGATAGCGGATTTTGGAGACCATAACGAAAAACTAAGCCCTTATCGTGAGGGAGATATCATAGAGCTTTGCTTCAGCACCTTTGTCAGTGGGTCAGTACCATCTATAGTCATACCAAGACTGGAGGTCATAAGCGAGGGATTGGGAACGGATGGTGTCATAAGTGTAGCTGTTTCAGAGGGAGAAAGCGAAGCAGGAGCCTTGGGAAGGATCGAAGGAAAGGATGGAAGCAGCTTTTTCCATGGCCCTATATCGAGGGCAGAGCCAGGTGATGAAAAGGTATACCGCTATAGGATCAGCATTGAAAAATTATCAGAGGATGTCCTTCTTATATTGGATTTCGATTTTTCCATATGTGCTGTACAGCTTAAAGGAAATGAGGAACTGCTTGAGGATGGAATTTCGCCGGAAGAGGCTTTTGACAGCATATATGATGCCTTCAAAGGAAATGATACAGATGAGACCCCGGATTCTGGAGACGGAGTTGAGGGCTTTACGGAGTATACGGATCTATCTGATGCAGTGGAACCTGATGGGGAGGATGCAGGAGCATCAGCCAGCAGAAGGATAGCAATGGAGCTTGGAGCCAATGTAAGCTCTATGGGCTCTGACACAGGCGATATGACCTGGTATCAGCTTATCGACGGGGAAAGGAAGCTGCTTTGCGTATCCGGCGTGGATGACAGGATAACCGTTCTTATAAATGAAAGAACGGCGCAGTATGGCATATGCTATGAGCTTTTGGGAAGGGCAGGAAGCATATGCTCGGATATCTACGGCTTTGATTATAATGAAGGGGCTCCGCTTTTGAAAAAAATGGAGGATCAGATCAGATGAGCACGAAAAATGGAGGGATCAGGATTTCAAGGAGCTTTAAGTATTTCATTGGGCTTATTACAATATCAGCCCTGATATGCCACGGATGCCCAAAAGCCGTGTATGCCGGAGCGGGAGATTTCCTCAGGGCAGAGACCTATGTGAAAAATCTCAGTTCAGATGACGGTGACAGCCTTAGCCTGATTCCTGTCTACACTCCCAGGCATTACAAAATGGACCTGGATGCAAATGGAGGTACCTTTGCAAGCGGAGAAAGTCTGATGGAGATATCCGTAGTATATAATGACGGCAGAGAGATATATGACGAAGAAAACAAAAATGGAGATCATAAAAAAGAAAATGACAGCTTTATCATTATACCGGAGGAGCCCAGGAGAGAGGGATACAGCTTTATAGGATGGTATCTCCGAGGAAATGGTATGCCGATAAGTCCGGGCCCACATGACGGAGAGCTGATAAGCAGCGGAAGCAGGTACATGATCGTAAATGATGATGAGGCCAGCATGGAATCCGTATATTATCATACGGAGGGCAAGCCGGCAGCCCTTGCTTTATGGCAGAAAAAGGAGCATTTTTTAGAGGATGGAAATGAAGCGGACAAAGAAACTTCGGGAGAAGGTGATGAGACAGGGAATCTATGGGATAAGGAGCATGTAAACAATCATGTCATAGAGTATGTGGATGGAGTGGAGGATAAAGCTTCTTATGAGTCGATGTACGGTGACATCAAGGATCAGTACAGACGTATCGCTCTGAATGCAGAGACAGAGTTTGCAAAGGCTTATACATGGTATGTGAGATCCGCAGGTACCACGGAATACAAGAGGCTCGATCATGAGGAAAGCATTTATGTGGCTGATAGGCTGAAGCGGTCGAATGACGGTGATGTATATAGATGCGAGGTCCTGCTTGGAAGCAATGGAGAGAGCCTGACATATGAGACAGAGATAAGCGTGCACTGGCTGCCTGAGCTTGGAGAGCCTCAGATGACGGCGGAAAGGAGAGATTTTGAGCAGAAGTGACAGGATGAGATACAAGATATTATTGATATACCTTGCTGTTTTGACAGGGATCTTGATCTTTATAAGGTCATCTGTGCCTGCTCAGGCCTCAGTGACTGAGAGCTGTGATGATGCGATTGCCACCTCCTCGGATGTGGTACACATTTCGCCGGATATGGTAAATATCCCATTGGATGTGGAAAATATCTCAATAGAGGATCAGGAGCACGAGGAAAAACAGGGTATGCCGGCCTATGAGGGCCTTTCGGAGGAAGGATATACGGAAGAGATATGGAAGGGATTTTTCAGGCTGTATCCCGGGCTTTCAAATGAGGAAGGGACCTGGTTAAGGGAGGGCTTTGATATGATGTTTATGCCCTACTATTCCCTGACTGTAGCTGAGTATACCCATGAAAATATATTCGGAGCCTGGGAGATAGTAAGCTTTGATGAGGAGACAGAGGAGTACAACAGGCTTGGTATATATGCCTGCGTAAGGGAACTGGATGAGTCCGGGAGCCCGGTTACGGAGCAGTATGGCTGGCAGGCCTTCAGTGAGCCTGAAATAAGCACGTATTATGCGGATTTTAACGTACACTCGATGACAGCGTCGGTGATAAACAATAATACCCTTAGACTGCATCTCAAGGTGGATGTGACGGATAATTCAGGAGGCAGCTTCGGCTATGTTTTCTATCAGCTGAACACAAATAATAATTACAATTCCTTTGGAGGCTTCAGTACTCCTACCTATTCTCAGACCAGTCAGGAAAGATCCCAGCCTTCAAGAGGAACGATGACTTATAATTCCTTTTCAAGCATAGGCAGCAGCTCTCCCTATGGAAGGAGCCTGAAGATAGACGCATACTGGGATATAAGCGGAGAGGATCTGGAAAAATTTGCAAGCGGAGTAAATGGGCGAAACAATCTTTATTGGGCAGCAGGCTTTATGAAAAGCGGAGAGTACAGTTTGAACAAGGGCAGCCTGTCAGTGTCAAACCTGCAGACCTGTATAAAGCAGGCAAGCTGTACCCATAGCTCAAAGAAATATACACAGATAAGCGGAGACGCACAAAATCATAGCATGTCCTGTGCCACCTGCGGTATGGCGCTAGGGAAACAGGCTCACAATAAGGACAGCTCTACTGGAAAATGCAGCCTGTGCGGTTATTCCTTTGCAGTTTCCGGACAGTTTATATACATACTTAATGGAAGGACTGAAAGGGAGGCCTATACAAAAACACCTGGATCAAGTCATACTCCTAAAAGCTTTGCAGGCTATAAGCCTCCTGAGGCCGTGATCATTCCGGCAGCAGGAGGCGACATAGAGATACAGTATGAGCCCATAAGCTACATCATAGACATAGACGGCAGCCAGCATGAGCTTTTATATGATGAAGAGATATATCTGCCAAGGTCAGACATACCAGGCTATATCCACGAGGGCTATCTGTTGTCGTAGATGATCTTACGTATCTCAAGCAGCCTGTCTCTGAGCACTGCAGCCTCTTCGAAATTAAGCTCAGCTGCACAAATTCGCATCCTTTTATTGAGCTCTTTTTCAAGGGCGATGAGCTCCTTGTGGCTCATGGATTCAGGATCCTTTGAATGCTTTCCGCTGTCATCCTCGGCAGTCCTTGAGATCATGATCAGTTCCTTGACAGCTTTATTTATGGTCTTTGGAGTGATGTTATGTTCGATATTGTACTGATTTTGAACAGTTCTTCTTCGTTCAGTTTCATCCATTGCCCTGCGCATGGATTCCGTGATACTGTCAGCATACATTATCACATGGCCTTCTGCGTTTCTGGCAGCTCTGCCTATGGTCTGTATAAGAGAGGTTTCACTTCTTAGGAATCCCTCCTTGTCTGCATCAAGTATGGCTATAAGAGATACCTCGGGTATGTCAAGGCCCTCACGAAGCAGATTGATGCCAACGAGCACATCAAATGCATCAAGCCTCAGATCCCGTATGATCTGGCTCCGTTCAAGGGTGTCTATATCGGAATGCAGGTATCTGACTCTGATACCTATGTCCTGCATGTATTTGGTCAGATCCTCGGCCATCCTTTTTGTAAGGGTAGTCACAAGTATCTTGTTGCCCTTTTTTGTTTCTTTATTTATCTCGCTTATGAGGTCATCTATCTGTCCATTTACCGGACGCACCTCTACCCTTGGATCCAGAAGGCCTGTAGGACGTATGATCTGTTCAGCCCTCAAAAGCTCGTGCTCAGCCTCATAGATATTGGGTGTGGCTGAAACGAAAAGCATCTGGTCTATCTTTGATTCAAACTCCTCAAAATTCAGAGGCCTGTTGTCCAGGGCAGAGGGGAGCCTGAAACCATAGTCAACCAATGTGGTCTTTCTGCTGTGATCGCCGGCATACATGCCCCTGACCTGGGGCAGTGTGATATGTGATTCGTCTACTATTATCAAAAAATCCTTGGGGAAATAATCTATCAGAGTATAGGGCGGTTCTCCGGCCGCAGTGCCGGACAGATGACGTGAGTAGTTTTCTATCCCCGAGCAAAAGCCGGTCTCTCTGAGCATCTCTACATCAAAGGATGTACGCTCGCTTATACGCTGGGCCTCTATGAGCTTGTCCTCTGATTTGAAATAGCTTACACGCTCATCCATTTCCTTGAGTATTGCCTTGCATGCCCTTTCAAGCTTGTCCTTTGGTACGACATAGTGAGAGGCCGGAAAAACTATGCAATGAGCAAGGGAGGATTTTACATGTCCGGTAACGGAATCTATGGAAGTGATGCGGTCTATCTCATCGCCAAAGAATTCTATACGGTAGGCCTCTCCCCCTGAATAGGAGGGATAAATTTCAAGGACATCACCATGAACACGGAAGGATCCTCGTTTAAAATCCATTTCATTCCTGGAATATTGCATGTCCACTAGTCTGCGCAGTACCTCGTCCCTGTCATAGCACTGTCCCTGCCTGAGGGAGACGGTCATGGTCTTGTAATCTATGGGGGATCCAAGACCGTATATACAGGATACGGAGGCGACTATGATCACATCTTCACGCTCAGAGAGGGCAGCAGTGGCGGAATGCCTCAGCTTATCAATCTCATCATTGATATCGGAATCTTTTTCTATGTAGGTATCGGTGGAGGGTACATAGGCCTCGGGCTGATAATAGTCATAATAGGACACAAAATACTCTACGGCATTATTGGGGAAAAAGTCCTTCATCTCTGAATAAAGCTGTGCTGCAAGAGTCTTGTTATGGGCCATTATCAGGGTTGGCTTTCCGAGCTCCTTTATAACATTTGCCATGGTGAAGGTCTTGCCTGAGCCTGTGGCGCCCAGCAGAGTCTCGAACTGATTGCCTGCCTTAAAGCCTGCCACAAGATCAGATATGGCCTTTGGCTGGTCGCCTGTAGGCTTGAATTCACTTACCAGATCAAAATTTGCCATTTTGTGCTCCTTAATGTCCAAAAGCATTGAAATAGTGATGTTTTTATGGATAAAACGCGTGTTTTCTTTTTTCTGGAACTGTGTTAATATTATACAATGTGAGTGTAAAACTTCAACTTGTAATATTATATACAGCTGCCGCAGTTCATGCGGTGCGGAGGTGATGACATGGGCATAAGACCGATGGTATTGACCATAATGGATGGCTATGGGCTGAGAGACGAAAAAGAGGGAAATGCCATAGCCATGGCAAAAAAACCAAATCTGGACAGGCTGATGAGGGAGTGTCCCTTTGTAAAGGGATATGCCTCAGGGCTTGCTGTAGGACTGCCTGATGGACAGATGGGTAATTCCGAGGTGGGACACCTGAACATGGGTGCAGGAAGGATCATCTATCAGGAGCTGACCAAAATAACCAAATCCATAGAGGACGGGGATTTCTTTGAAAACAGCGTGCTCAGGGAGGCAGTTGAAAACTGTAAAAAGCATGACTCCGCCTTCCATATGATGGGACTTTTGTCAGATGGAGGCGTCCACAGTCATAATACACATATATATGGACTTTTGGAGCTTTGCAGAAGAGCCGGGCTGAAAAAGGTATACGTACATTGCTTCATGGACGGAAGGGATACGCCTCCGGATTCCGGAAGGGAGTATATCAGAGAGCTTGAAGAAAAGATGAAGGAGCTCGGGACAGGCAGCATTGCCACCATCAGCGGACGTTATTATGCGATGGACAGGGATAAAAACTGGAATCGCACAGTGCTTGCCTATGACGCCATGACAAAGGGTGAGGGAGAAAAGGCAGAAAGCGCTGATGCCGCCATGGAGCAAAGCTATGCAAAGAAGGTATATGATGAGTTTATAGTGCCTACCGTCATTATGGATGGAGACAGGCCCAGGGCTGTTGTAAAGGAGCATGACAGCCTGGTATTTTTCAATTTCAGGCCTGATAGGGCACGACAGATAACCAGAGCCTTCTGTGATGACAGCTTTGATTCCTTTGACAGAGGAAAGAGACTTGATATTTTCTTTGCCTGCTTTGTGGACTATGATGATACCATAGAAAACAAGCATGTAGTATTCAAAAAAGAGGAAATACATAATACCCTTGGAGAATACATAGCCTCTCTTGGCAAGACCCAGTGCCGCATAGCTGAGACCGAAAAATATGCTCATGTCACCTTCTTCTTTAATGGAGGCATAGAGGAGCCCAATAGGTTTGAGGATAGGATATTGGTGCCCTCTCCAAAGGATGTGCCGACATATGATCTGAAGCCGCAGATGAGTGCGCCTCAGGTTTGTGAAAAGCTGTGCGAGGCAATACGCAGCGGAAAATATGATCTGATCATCTGTAATTTTGCAAATCCTGACATGGTAGGACATACCGGAGTGATAGATGCCGCAGTCAAGGCCATAGAGACCGTAGACGAATGTATAGGTAAGGTCTGTGAGGCGGTAAAGGAAGTTGGGGGAGCAATGTTCATATGTGCTGACCATGGAAATGCCGATATGATGATAGACCCCGTTACGGGAGAAAGCTTTACGGCCCACACCACAAGCCCTGTCCCCTTTATCCTTTTTAACGCAGGATCGGATCTGAGGCTGAGGGAGCAGGGAGTGCTTGCAGATATTGCGCCGACTCTGCTTGAGCTCATGGAACTACCCATACCCTCAGAAATGACAGGAAAATCTTTACTGATCAGAGGTTAAACAAAGCAGCCAAGGAGTTTCACCTAAGGAAAAATGAAGATAGCGATTTTAACGGATACACATGGAGGCATATATCAGGATGAAGCAAAGAAGGCAGGCTTTGCCCTTTTGGAGGCTCCGTTCATAGTAGACGGAGTGCAGTACAAGGAGGGCAGGGATCTTCATCCTGAGGAATTCTATAAAAAGCTTGAAGGAGGAGCAGATGTCTCCACATCACAGCCCTCGCCCGGAGAGATAACGGACATGTGGGACAAGCTGCTCAAGGAATACGACCAGATCGTCTGCATCACACTGTCTTCGTCACTTACCGGAGCGTATACTACCATGTCCATGCTGGCGGCAGATGAGCCATATGCGGGCAGAGTATTTCCCATAGACAATACTGCGGTATCTATAACTGAAAGACGAGCCTGCTACAATGCAAAAAAGCTTATAGAAAAGGGATATGACGGCGCTCAGATCAAGGAACTGATAGAAGGCCACAGAAGGCAGAATATCATATATCTGACGGTGCCCACTCTGACTTATCTGAAAAAGGGCGGGCGTGTTACCCCTGCAGCAGCAGCCATTGGCAGCCTTTTAAAGATCAAGCCTGTGCTTGAGATCGACGGAGGCAAGCTGGATGCTTTTGCAAAGGTAAGGACCATGAACCAGGCAAAGGAGACGATGATCAACGCCGTTCAGGATGCGTTGAATGGAAGACTGCAGGACCCCGAAGCCAGGGATTCGTATATATATGTGGTCCATTCCAAAAATGATGAGGCTGCGGAGGAGTTTATGGAGGAGGTCAGGAGGAAGTGGCCTTTGGCGGATATAAGCAAGGCAGAGCTTGCCCTGGCCATTGCCTGTCATACAGGTCCCGGGGTCCTTGCGCTGGCGGCTGAAAGAAAAATGGAGGAGGCCAGATAAAGGCTCTCCAGATAGGGACATCTCATATAAAGGTCCCAGGGCTTTGAAGCTATAGAAATGATCATCAGGGCCAATGTCATATTGGCCCGTTTTCTTTTTAATCTGTTACATCTTTTTCGATCTATCATTCAAAACGATCATAAATAAAAATGAAACGACCACTGACAGCCTTTGCGGCAGCAGCTCTGGCAGGCATACTCTGGGGTATTTCTGAGACTTCTTTTTTGTGCAGGAGTTTTTATACGGCAGCAGCCCTTTGCTTTCATATACGCAAAGAAAAAACACAGGGCGGCAGAAGCTTTAGGTTAAGCTTTTTTAGAGGCCTCCTTTTTGTTTCTGCCATTTTTTTCGCAGCCGGATTTTTCAGAGCCTCATACATAAAAAACAGCTATGATGAAAAATATGATTTTTTTAGTCAGTACCAGGCCACTAATCCAGGACAGTTCGATTATGCGCTGTATTTAAAGGGTGAGGGTATAAGCTCAGAACGGGAGCTGGACCAGAAATATAACGGGTATGATGGGGAGGATCCCTTTAGGCTGTTCATAGACGGGCTTTCGGAAAGGCTCAAAGCCATACTGGATCGTTACATGGCTCCGGTGGATGCAGGCATTTACAAAGCCATACTCCTTGGGGACAAGACTGATATGGGAACAGATATCAAGGAGCTTTATCAGGCCTCGGGGATATCTCATATCATTGCAGTAAGCGGCCTGCACATATCTCTGATCGGTATCAGTGCCTTGAAGCTTTTTCGTATGCTTCGTATGAAAAGGTCTATTGCCCTGATAGCAGCATCCATATTGAGCTTTTTATATGTGGAGCTGACCGGATCCTCCGGTTCAGCTGTCAGAGCGCTGATCATGCTGTTTTGCCGCTTTGCCGCAATGGCAGCCATGAGAGAATATGACATGCTTTCGGCAATTTCCACTGCCTTTATAGTATTGATATTTCAACGCCCCTATATAGTGATGCAGTCGGGCTTCCAGCTTTCATTTCTGGCAGTGCTTGGCCTTTCAGTGCTTGGCGGAGGAGTATCTGGCTATATGGAGCTGCTGGCCGAGAACAGAAGCTTTGGTAAAGGCCTGAGGTTCAAAAGATACATAAGTCCTTCTCACAGGCTCAGGCAATTTTTAAAAACACTTATATCCAACCTCTCAGTGCAGCTCTTTACCCTGCCCTCCCTGTGCTTTCATTTTTTTACTTATCCTGTCTATGGGACGATACTGAACCTTGTGGTCATACCCCTTACGGGGCTGGTCATGTATTCCGGCATTGCAGTCCTTTTTATCGGGATGGCTGCGGAAAGGCTCAGCTGGCTTGGTGTGCTGGCTGTGGCGTCGGGAGGAGCAGGACATTATATACTTGAGTTTTACAGGCTTATCTGTGAGCTGAGCCTTGGGCTTCCCAAAAATGAGATACTGATGGGCAGGCCCGGTGAGGTGCAGATCATAGCCTATATCATCCTTATCCTGTTGGCGGTGAGGCTGATGGATGCAGGCTCTCTGAAGAAGGGCATCATGAACTGCGGTAAAGCTTTGTCAAGGCTTAGGAAGGCAGCTCCATTTGTACTGCTGCTTTTTT
This sequence comes from uncultured Lachnospiraceae bacterium, assembly GCA_944377385.1. Classification (GTDB taxonomy): domain Bacteria; phylum Bacillota; class Clostridia; order Lachnospirales; family Lachnospiraceae; genus Avilachnospira. The sequence continues at coordinate 12,642 of CALWET010000097.1, forward strand.
CTCCGCTGCTTCTATATAAGGCCGAGGACCGACAAAAGGGACTTGAGATAAGCATGCTGGATGTAGGACAGGGGGACTGCATACTGGCCAGGTACGATGGAGAGGTATGGATGTTTGACGGAGGCTCGGCCTCTGAAAAAACTGTGGCAGAGGATATTATCAAGCCCTATCTTATGTACAAAGGCATAAGATACATAGACAGGGTCTTTGTCAGCCATGGTGATGAGGATCACACAAGCGGCATAGAAGAGCTGCTTTCGGAAAAGGCTGGCATAGGCATTGGAGAGCTTGTACTTCCTGAGCCTGCCGCATCACATGAGGCATACAAAGAGCTGACGGATCTCTTTTTTGGAAAGGAACAGCAGGGAAGCCTTGTATATGCAAAAAGAGGCATGAGACTTGGGAAAGGGCTTTTGTGCCTTTATGGCGGAGATACTGACACAGATGAGGTGAACCGACATTCTCCCGTGTTTCTGCTTAGCCATGGAGATTTTTCCATGCTTATGACAGGGGATATGACGAAGGAGGATGAAGAGACATTTTATATTGAAAATGCAGAGCTTTTAGAGAGGCTTTTGCCCTACGGGACCACGGTGCTGAAGTCTCCGCACCACGGAAGCAAGACCTCCAGCTCGGATCAGATGCTGAAGGCTGCAAGGCCCAGGATAGCGCTTATATCCTATGGCAGGGGAAATCGCTTTGGACATCCCCATGAGGAAGTGCTGAAAAGATACGGCAGATATGGAATGCTGTGCCTTGAGACGGGAAAGCATGGGGCTATAGAGATAAGCACAGACGGAAATCAAATGGATATAAGCACATACATTGAAACAAGAGCAGAATACATTGAAACAAAGGCAGAAAAGCCTTGACATTCAACTGACAAATATATAGAATATTTAGGAATGTTTACACGAGCTGTCCGTGTCCGGTATAAGTGGAAACAGATACTATGAAAGAAGGAGGTGTCGCTATCCATGGCTAATATCAAATCAGCTAAAAAGAGGATAATCGTTGCTGAGACCAGAGCTGCACGCAACAAGGCTGTAAGGTCAAGAGTAAAGACCTACATCAAAAAGGTTCGTGCTGCCATAGACTCAGGTGATA
>CALWET010000098.1 GCA_944377385.1 uncultured Lachnospiraceae bacterium
CTTGATTCATCTTTTCAGGATAACAGCTATATGAAAAACTGGATAGCCTATGACATGATGGATCACATGGGTGTGCCAGCACCCCTGTGCAGCTATGCCTTCGTAAAGGTAAACGGATCGGCCTGGGGGCTTTTCCTTGCTGTTGAAGAGCCGGAGGAAGCGTTTGCAAGACGCTGTTTTGGAATGGATCATGGGCAGCTTTATAAGCCGGATTACAGAAGCCTCAATGATGAAAATGCCGATGTACACCTCAGGTATATAGATGACAGGCCTGAAAGTTATCCCAATATATTTGAAAATGCAAAATTTGATATTGCAGAAGAGGACAAAGCACGTCTCATAGAAGCCATAAGGATACTGAATTCAGGAAAGGATATGGAACAGGCAGTGGATGTTGACGAGGTGCTGAGATATTTTGCCGTACAGGTATTTGTGGTAAATCTTGACAGCTATCTCGGGCGTACCGGACATAACTATTTCCTTTATGAAAAGGATGGAATCCTCAGCATGTTACCATGGGACTATAATCTGGCCTTTGCTACCTACAGCCTTGGCATGCCTGACCCGATAAATGATGCAGAGCTTTACGTAAATTATCCCATGGACACGCCTGCCTTGGGTGAGATAATGCTAAAGAGACCCATGTATCATGAGATCATGAAAAATGATGAATATTTTTCAGCTTATCGAGGATATATGGATGAGTTGATCAAAAGCTATTTTGAGAGTGGGTATTTTTCAAATATGGTAAAGTTGACGGAGGATATGATAGCACCTTATGTAAAAGCTGATCCAACGGCATTTTGCTCATATGAAGATCATCTTAAAGCCGTGGAGACCATTGAAAGCTTCTGTATGCTTAGGGCAGAAAGCCTCAGAGGGCAGCTAAATGGAGAAATAGGCTCAAGCATAGCGGAGCAGTCAAAAAGCAAAGAGGGTTTTGTGGATGCCTCATCGGTATGGCTGCCTGATATGGGAGAGATAGCTGATCTTAAAAAGGCAGCTGACAAATGATCAGGTATGATCAGAAACTGAAGGAGAGGGGGAACTTCAAAGATAAAATGAAGCTTCCCTTCTTTTTTTGTATGACAGATCATGGCATAAATTGTATAAAAAGTCATGGAATAAACAGCTTGACAAGATGTTATAAGGTCATTATAATTTAGCATATTATCATAGTAAAGTGATAGCATAAAGATGTGAAGCTTACGTCCATCTGTTATTGCTTACATTATCCAGGCTTTTCAAAAAGGGGAGAGATCATGAAAAAGAGGATGATATGCTTATATGGCGCATTGGCTCTGGCAGCTGCTTTATTATCCACGGGCTGTTCTGTCCTTGGTACGGTGGAGGCATCGGCCCTTCCTGAAACAGAGACCTTTATGACAGAAAGCGAGGAGGACAGTGGGGAGGCTGCCGCTGACAGGCTTTCCCAGATACTTGAGAGAGGCTATATAGAGGTGGCCACAGAGCCATATTTTGCTCCCTTTGAATTTATAGATCCCCTGGCCTCTGGGGATGAGCGCTATGTGGGAGCTGATATCGAGCTTGCCAGGTACATAGCCAATAAGCTTGGTGTGGAGTGCAGGATAGTTCCTCTTGAATTTACGGCAGTGCTCAGCAGCATCACCGAGGGCAAATATGATCTGGCCATCTCAGCTCTGGCCTATTCTCCCCAGAGGGCCGAGGCCATGGAGCTTTCAAAGGGCTATTATTATACAGAGGATGAGATACAGTACGGGCTTTTGATCAGGGAGCTGGACCTTGAGACCATAACCTCGACTTCGGAGCTTTCTGACAAGGTGGTGGTTGTGCAGAGCGGATCCATACAGGAGGGATTTGCCACTGACCAGCTTCCCGAGGGTTGTGCAGAGCTTAAACGTGTCTCTGCAACGACAGATGGATTTTTGATGGTCCAGGAGGGCAAGGCTGATGCCTGCATCACGGCAGTCTCCACAGCCGAGCTTTATCTTGAAGCTAACGAGGGCTGCGGTATGTGCATAGCTCCTGATATAGAGTTTGTAGTCGATGAGGAGACTCAGGGCACCAGAATAGGCATTAAAAAGGGAGAGACAGAGCTTCTTGACAAGGTAAATGAGATCATAGACGGCTTAACAGAGGAAGGACTCTATACAGAATGGTACAGGGAATACTCAGAATATGCCTCATCCCTGGGACTTTGATGGACGGGAGATGTGAGACATGCTTGAGGTCATTTCCAGTATCATTGAAAAATATGGCATCGTTTATGTGCAGGGGCTTTTGGGCACTCTGTGCCTTGCCCTCATCACGGTCGGTGCCGGCACTTTGCTCGGAACACTTCTGGCTCTTTTCAGATACAGCCGCTTTAAGCTCCCTGGATTGTTTGTGAGGCTATATGTGTGGGTGCTCAGAGGGACGCCCATACTCCTTCAGCTTTACTTTTTCTGGATATTCCTGCCCAGGGTCATGCCCTTTGAGATGTCGGATACTGCCTGCATCATAGTTGCGCTTATAGTAAATGCAGGAGCCTATGTGGAGGAGATCATAAGGGCAGGCATACAGGCAGTGGACAGAGGACAGATGGAAGCAGCCAGGTCTCTGGGGCTCAGCAGCTCCCAGGCTATGCTTAGAGTAGTCCTGCCCCAGGCTGTAAAAAACATACTCCCTGCCCTTGGCAATGAATTTATCAATATGATAAAGCAGGCTTCACTGGCATCGGTATTCTTTGTAAATGAGCTGACCACCTCTTACAGGACGGTGCTTTCAGCCACCTACAGGCCCATAGAATCCATACTCATAGCCGGAGCCATATATCTTTTTATAACCACGGTGCTTTCCCTGCTTTTGGGCAGGGCTGAGCAGAGACTGAGGCTCAGCGAGGCCTGAGCAGGGTAAAGAAAACAGGAGGACAGATGATGGACGGACTGTCTTTGGACGGCAGATTTATAAGCGATACTGTTGACGGGCTCTCAGAGGAGCTCATATCCGTAAATGACAGGATATGGAGCCTTGCAGAGCTCGCTTTTCATGAATTTTCATCCGCAGAGCTGCTTATGGATAAGCTTAAAGAGCATGGCTTTGAGGTAGAAAAGGGCCTTGCAGGCATACCTACTGCCTTTAAGGGCAGCTTCAGAAACGGAAACGGCAGGCCCGTGATGGCAGTGCTTGGCGAATTTGATGCTCTGTCCGGCCTCAGCCAGGAGGCAGGAGTGTCGGTAAAGAGGGAGCTCAAGGAGCGCGGGCCGGGACATGGCTGCGGACATTGCAGCCTGGGGGCAGGCTCCCTGGGAGCTGCCATAGCGGTAAAGGAGTACCTTCAGAGCACAGGCAGGGATGGCACCATCATTTACTTTGGCTGCCCGGCCGAGGAAGGGGCGGGCTCAAAGCAGTTTATGGCCAGAGCCGGGGCCTTTGAGGATGTGGACTTTGTATATACCTGGCATCCTGCAACTGAAAATCGGATCGAAGCAGTACACTCCAATGCGATCATGGGAGCAAACTTTATATTTGATGGAGTTTCATCTCATGCCGGAGCCACGCCCTATCTTGGAAGGAGCGCACTGGATGCCTGTGAGCTGATGAGCGTGGGCTGCAATTATCTCAGGGAGCATGTCATCCCTGAGGCAAGGATACACTATGCCTATATCGACGCAGGCGGGACGTCTCCCAATGTAGTCCAGGATCATGCCATAGTCCGCTATGAGGTCAGGGCGCCCTATGTTGACCAGGTAAAGGAGCTCTTTCATCGGGTCAGTGAGGTGGCCAGAGGTGCAGCTATTATGACTGGCACCAGCATGCGTTGTGACCTGAGCATGGCCTTTACTGAATATATACCAAATCTGACACTGGCATCGGTGGCAGATGAATGTCTGAAGGAGATCGGAGCGCCAATGTGGTCCGATGAAGACTATAAACTTGCCAAAGGTTTTCTTGATACCTATAATGCTGAGGTCAGGGAAAGGGCCAGAAGGGAGATAGCAGAGACCTTTGGAGAGGAGAGGACAGAGGAAAAGCTCAATAAACCTCTGGATGATGAAGTGCATCCTTTTTCAAGGGACAGGATAAAGCTGGAGGCAGGCTCTACGGATGTGGGCGATGTTGGCTATGCAGTACCTACGCTCAACATAAATATAGCTACAGCCTGTCTTGGAAACGTGGGACATACCTGGCAGATGACAGCTCAGGCCTGTTCAAGCTTGAGCCACAAGGGGCTTTTGACGGCAGCAAAGGTGCTGGCCCTTTGCTGCATCAGGACCATGGAGAGACCTGATATCATCGAGGCGGCAAAGGAGGAGGTCAAAAAGCGGAATGGCGGCAGCTATACCTGTCCGCTGCCGGATACGGTGGAGCCTCCCCTAGATACCTATTGATGGAATATAGTATAAATTAACATAATTTACGTATAAATATTTACTTTTTCTAAACCTGTGCTATAATTTAGCCAGGTTTTTTGAATATTTATAAAACTATATTTACTATGCCGACAGGGAACAGGTGGAGAAGGGATATGAGCAAAGAGATAATCAGCATGCAGGATGTACATAAAAGCTTTGGCAGTGCCGAGGTGGTAAGCGGCATAGATCTGAGCGTCAGGGAGGGGGAATTCCTTACCCTTCTTGGACCCTCCGGCTGCGGAAAAACTACCACACTTCGCATGATAGCTGGCTTTGAGGAGCTTAGCAGTGGCAGGATATATATAGACGGTACGGATGTAAGTGAGCTTCCGCCCTATAAGCGTCCTGTAAATACAGTTTTCCAGAACTATGCACTGTTCCCGCTTATGAACGTCTATGACAACATAGCCTATGGGCTGAGCCTGAAAAAGATAAATAAGGCCATTATCCGGGAGAAGGTGCTTTCTGCCCTGAAGACTGTGCAGCTTGAAGGCTTTGAGAAAAGGCGGGTAAAGCAGCTTTCCGGAGGTCAGAAGCAAAGGGTGGCTATAGCCAGGGCCCTGGTGAATGATCCCAGGGTGCTCCTTTTGGACGAGCCATTGGGGGCCCTTGACCTCAAGCTTCGTAAGCAGATGCAGCTTGAGCTTAAACGTCTTCAGAGACAGCTTAACATAACCTTTATATATGTGACCCATGACCAGGAGGAGGCCATGACCATGTCAGACAGGATAGCGGTCATGGACAGGGGGAAGATAGAGCAGATAGACATACCGGAAAGGATATATTCTTCTCCAAGGACCAGATTTGTAGCTGATTTTATAGGGGATTCAAATATCCTGGAAACGGAGCTCAACGGACATTCTGTATTTTTATGCATCAGACCAGAGGCGGTGAGGTTCAGCAGGAGCCCTTCAGGAGAT
>CALWET010000099.1 GCA_944377385.1 uncultured Lachnospiraceae bacterium
AGGAATCCTGTGCTTGTCCCTATAGGCGCACTGTTTTTAGCCTATATACGAGTTGGAGCTGACGTTGTAAATACCAGCGGAGACATTCCTTCTGAGTTCGTTACGGTAATACAGGGTATCATCATACTCCTGGTAGCCGCAGAATCCTTCCTGTCAGGCACAAAGAACAGGCTCATCTACAAGGAGGCTGAAAAGGAAGAGAAGCAGAAGGAAGCCCAGGCGGCTTAAAGAGAAAGGAGAGGCTTTATGACTATAGATTGGATCGCCTTTATTGCAGAAGGCATAAGGATGGCAACTCCTATCATATTTGCCGCTCTGGCAGCTCTTATATGTAACAGGGCAGGCATGTTCAACATGGGAGTTGAGGGCATGATACTGTGTTCAGCCCTTGGCGCAGTCATCTTTGCCCATTACGGAGGGAGCGTTTGGATAGGCCTGATCGGAGGCATCATTGTCGGGCTTGCCACAGGGCTTTTCATAGCCTTTGCCAGTCTGACGGGAAAGGCAGACCTTTATCTTACATGTATAGCTTATAATCTGATGGCCTCAGGAGGCACGGTATTCGTCATGTATCTGCTTACCGGTGAGAAATCCACCACCTCAGGCGCCTTCAGGAGCTATCAGATCCCGGCCATAAACATACCGATCATAAAGGATATACCGGTGATAGGCCGCATACTTTCCGGTCAGTCCATGCTGACCTACCTGGCCGTACTTTCGATCATCTTTATGTGGTTTTTACTAAAGAGGACCAGGATAGGGCTCAGGATCAGGGCAGTGGGAGAAAATCCCAAGGCTGCGGAATCCGTAGGCATATCAGTAAACAAGATAGGCTATATCGCCTTTGCGCTCTGCGGAGTCTTTTCAGGACTGTCGGGAGCCTTCATGTCCATGAGCTGGGTGACCTTCTTCATGAGAGAGATGGTAAACGGACGAGGCTACATAGGCCTGTCGGCTCAGAACATGGCAAACGGAGAGCCCGTGGGCTCGGCCCTTGCCTCACTGCTGTTCGGCTTTACAGATGCTCTTGGGACCACGCTTCAGAACCAGACAGACTTCCCTGTTGAGTTCCTGGAGATGCTTCCTTACCTGGCTACGATATTTGCCATCATCATCACAAGCATGATAGCGATAAACAAAAAGCGTCGTATAGAGCAGGGCCTTGCAAAGTGATAAGTCCTGCATAAAAGGATCCCTGCAGCTCCGAGCTATGGCTTTGCCTGTGGAACTGCAGGGATATTTGTCTGATATGGCCAAAGTGATTTTTATCTGGGCTATTGACTTTTTTGCCGGGAACTGCTATTTTATTATGGTATGCCGCATAAGAAGGGTAAAAGTGCGTCCATATGCGTTTATCGCAGGGAGCCACCCGTATTAGCGAGTCTTAGAAAAAGGGAGGTACCTTAGATGTACGCTGTAATTTCCACAGGAGGAAAGCAGTACAAGGTAGCTGAGGGAGACGTGATCAGAGTTGAGAAGCTTGGAGCCGAGGAAGGCTCAAAGGTAAGCTTTGACAAGGTCATGCTGATCGGCGGTGACGAGCTCACCATCGGAAAGCCTTATATCGACGGCGCAAGCGTTGAGGCTACTGTTACCGCAAACGGCAAGGACAAAAAGGTCATTGTCTACAAGTACAAGAGAAAGACCGGCTATCATAAGAAGAACGGTCACAGACAGCTTTTCACAGAAGTGAAGATCGACAAGATATCAAAGTAAATTTACGGACAGAAAGAGAGGTGTGATTCATGGCTCATAAAAAAGGTATGGGTTCTACCAAGAACGGTAGAGACAGTAATTCCCAACGTCTCGGTGCCAAGAGATCTGACGGACAGTTCGTTCTGGCCGGAAATATTCTTTACAGACAGCGCGGAACGCACATCCATCCTGGCCTTAACGTTGGTATCGGCAAGGATGATACATTGTTTGCAAAGGCTGATGGTATCGTCAGGTATGAGAGACTTGGAAGAGATCGTAAGCAGGTTTCTGTTTACGCAGAGGCACAGGCATAAGTTTTTGCTTTCAGCCAGTGTCTGCCGGCAGAAAAGTATCTGAGCTGCCGGAAATCATATTTCGGTTTTAATGCAAAACGGGCTGTGTTATAAAAGGTATAACATGGCCTGTTTTTTTGGAAAGGATATTATGTTTGCTGATACGGCAAAAATCTATATAAAAAGCGGTGACGGAGGAAACGGCCACGTTTCCTTCAGGCGCGAGCTCTATGTGCCAAATGGCGGTCCTGACGGCGGAGACGGAGGCGACGGAGGAGATCTGATATTTGAGGTGGACAAGGGCCTAAACAACCTTTCTGCCTTCAGACACAGGCAAAAGTATGCTGCTGAAAACGGCGCCGAAGGCGGCGGAAAGCGCTGCCATGGAAAAAACGGCAAGGACATGATCATTAAGGTCCCCTATGGCACCCTGGTCCGTGAGGCAGAGACGGGACAGGTCATAGTGGACATGTCCGGAGACCATTTGAGGGAGGTGGTACTGCGGGGCGGAAAAGGCGGACTTGGAAACATGCATTTTGCCACACCCACCATGCAGGCACCAAAGTATGCTCAGCCCGGCAAGCCGGGACAGGAGCTTTTTGTCCAGCTGGAGCTGAAGGTCATAGCTGATGTAGGTCTCGTCGGATTTCCAAATGTAGGAAAGTCGACCCTCATAACCAGGGCCTCAAATGCCCGGCCCGAAATAGCAAATTATCATTTCACCACCCTCAGCCCTCATCTTGGTGTAGTGGAGATGGGCTATGAATCCTATGTGATGGCTGACATACCAGGCCTCATAGAGGGAGCATCTGAGGGAGCCGGCCTTGGACATGATTTCCTGAGGCATATACAGCGCTGCCGCGTGCTGGTGCATGTGGTGGATGCTGCCTCCACAGAGGGCAGGGATCCGGTATCGGATATAG
>CALWET010000100.1 GCA_944377385.1 uncultured Lachnospiraceae bacterium
TGCCATAGCCATGGGAGCATACTGCATGTATGAGCTCCGGCTCGGCCCCTGCTGCTTCCAGGATCTCTGGAGCCTTTTTGCAATGCTGCTCCGGATATTCCTCAAAATCTATGTCATGAAGTATCCCGCAGATCTCCCAGAAATCCGCCTCGTCTCCATAGCCGTGGCTCTCGGCATAGTTCCTTACCACCTTTCCCACGGTAAGCCCATGCTGTATATGAAAGCTTTCCTTGTTGTGCTCCCTGAGGAGCTCTATGGCCTCGGCTCTGGTAAATTTGGTTTTCATCACTTTATCTCCTCTTTAAGTGTATTTACAGCCGTCTCAAGCTGGTTGTCTGTCTCAATGTCCGGAGCGTCCATATTTGCTCCATGCTCCAGCAGCACCTCATCCGGCTCCACCTCCACGTCCGGAGCTATGCCGACTCCGTGTATCCTCTGGCCTCCGGGCAGTATGTACTCTGCCGTCGTAAACTCTATGGCAGAGCCATCGGAAAGCTGTATGATGCTCTGAATGATGCCCTTGCCGTAGGTATTCATCCCCACGACCTTATATCCATAATCTCTCAGCACTCCGGTGACTATCTCGGAGGCAGAGGCGGAATTTTCATTGACCAGTATCACCAGCGGCAGCCTGCAGGACTTTCCGTCACATGCATAATAATAACGCCTAACATCATTTTTGTCACGCTGATAAAACAAAAGCGATCCCTTTTCTGCCGCCTCGTTTTCCTCGGTCTCATATCTCAGGTCATCGTCGGCTATGATACGGTCCAGGATATTCAGAGCCGAGCTCACTGCACCTCCAAGATCATCCCTGAGATCCAGGACTATGCCCTGGGCTCCTGCCTCCTCAAGCTCTGTAAGGGCTTCGTCAAACTGCTCATCCGTATTGTTTTCAAAGGATGATATACATATATACCCAAGGCTCGTGCCCTCTGCTTCGATCATGGAATGGTGCACACTGATGTTTTCCACTATCCTTCTTTCGCAGGTAAAGCTGAGTTCTTCCCCGTCCCTCAGCACTCCTATCTCCACATAGGTCTCCTCCGGTCCCTTTATGTAATCTCCGGTTATCGTATCCATGTCCATGCCCCTGATGTCTGTGCCGTCCACTGATACTATGATGTCGCCGGCCTGTATGCCTGCCTCCATGGCCGGGCCGTCCTTTGCTACCATGAGCACCTCCAGGCCGCCTGTAGCCTCATCCTGGGTGATGGTCACTCCTATGCCCCTGTAGCCTCCCTCTATGCTCTCCATCTCATCGGTAAAATCCTCCCTGCTGAAATAGGCCACATAGGGATCCTCCTCTGAAAGGCCGTAGAGCAGCCCGGCGACGGCTCCGTCCTCCATGGCCTCGCTGTCCTTTTCGTAATAATAGTAGGTGTCCAGGTAGTGATCCACCTCTTTGAGCTTTCGCTCCACGTCCCTGTAATTTACCTCGTCATCTCCAAGTATTTCACTCAGATAATATGTGGGCAGGAAAAAGGTCAGTGTATAGCCCCCAGGCAGGCTTATGTCTATATATCCCCTGTACAGCACAAAAAGCAGGGCGCTGATGCCAAGCCCTGCCAGGATACCCTTGAGGAAGGGACTGGCCCTGTGCCGTTTCCTTCCTCCGTCCTCGTTGCGGTCGTACTCCTGATCTATGTTTTTTTCCTCATTCAGTTCCTGAGCCATGCTGTCATTTTCTTCGGGCTCATGATCCGTATTTTTGATCTCTTCCATATATTACTGCTTCCTTATGGGCTCACATATCCAAGGGGATCCACATAGCTTCCGTTCACCCTGATTCCAAAATGCAGGTGAGGTCCGGTGGAATAGCCTGTAGAGCCGCAGAGCCCTATGGTATCTCCCTGGGACACCTCGTCTCCCACGGATACCGACAGCGAAGACATGTGCATATACACGGTATATACACCGCCTCCGTGATTTATCATGATATAGTTGCCGGCAGATGCGGAATAGGTGGATATGACAACGCTTCCTGAGGCCGCCGCTATGATGGGCGTGCCCGTGGGCGCACCTATGTCTATACCCTTGTGGCTGGTGGAAGCTCCCTCGGTTGGAGCCTCTCGCCCTCCGAACTCCGAAGTGATACGGCTTGCTCCAGGTATGGGCCAGATAAAGCTTATGTCTCCTATGGAAACTGTCTCATAGCTTTCTCCTGAGGCCTCAGCCTGCTTCCTGGCCTCTTCCTCACGCCTGCGCATCTCTGCCTCTATAGCCGCTATATTGTTCTCCTCGGCAGCTACTGCCGCCTGGATCTCCTCTAGGCTGGCCTGCATGGAGCTGAGATCAGCTCCTGCCTCATTTATCCGCTCGTTATATGCCGTAAGCTCCGCCTGCTTATCGGCCTGTAATGCCTCGATGTCCGCCTTTGCACTCTCGTTCTCATCTGCAAGCTCGCTGAGGCTCTGGTATTCCAGGGAAAGCTCCTCCTCCTTCTGCCTTACCAGGCTTACCGTTTCCTTGTATTCGGAAAGCTTTTCCCTGTCATATTCGGTCACCTCTCTCATGTATTCAGCCCTGTTCAGAAGCTCTGAGAACGAGCCTGAGCCAAGGAGCATGTCCAGGCTGTTTATGCTGCCGTTTTCATACATGTATTTTATGCGCAGCTTCATGGAGCTGTACTGCTCCTTTTCAGAGGCCTGAGCAAGGGAAAGCTCCTCCTCGGTGAGCTGTATCTCAGCCTCGGTATCTGTCATCATGGACTCTATCTCCGCTATCTGCCCGTTTATGACAGAAAGCTGGCTGTCCAGCTCCTCTATGTAGGCAACGGTATCCGCCTTGAGGCCGTTAAGGGCATCCAGTGTATCCTCTATAGATCCCCGCTCAGACTGAAGCTCCGAAAGCCTCTCCTTGTTCTCCTCTATCTTTTTTCTGGAAGCCTCTATGTCCTGCAGATCCTCGGCATCCCTGGCATCCTGCTCAGGGCTTTTTGAAGCGCTGCCTCCCTGTCCGGAGCCGTCTGTACCGCTGCCTGAGCCGCCCTCCTCCCCCGGAGCCTGGATGCTGATCAGATCATCTACTCCTACGGCCAAGGAGCTGAGAGGCGCAAAAAGCAAGGATGCCGCCGTGATGACAGCAATGTATTCAGCTTTGAATATCCTTTTTCTGTTCATATTGATATATCCGATCCCATCACACCTTCAAATGCTTCCTGATGGTAAAGAATGAAACTATAAAGCCCATGCCGGCTCCAAAGATCAGCCCATAAGCACAAAGCTCAGGGAATATACGCTCAAGGGGCACCAGGCCTATGAGCCCCGCATCCGAGCTGAATCCCGAGAGCCATGCCATGAAATAATCCATGACCCTCCTGTATATGAAAAATACTGCGCAAAGTGGGATGATGGCTCCCACCAGACCTATGACCAGACCCTCCACCACAAAGGGCGCCCTGATCATGAAATCCGTCGCCCCAATAAGACGCATGATCTCATTTTCCCTCTTTCTGAAGGCCGCTGCCACAGAGATGGTATTACTGATCAGGAATACCGATACAGCCACCAGCACGCCTATGATCACTGCTGACAGTATGTATATGACACGGTTCAGGCTCTTCAGCACGGAGACCACGGTATTTGCATAATTTACCTCCCTGACTCCCGGCAGTCCGGATATATAGGAGGCCATGGACTCCTGATCCTCTATGTCCTCAAGGAATATCTCATAGCTGTCACTGTCTGCCAGGGGATTGTCGTCAGCAAAAGCCGCAGACAGCTCCTCTGCATCATCTCCGAGATAATCGGTCTTAAATTCCTCCCAGGCCTGGTCAGCTGAGGTATAGACCACCTCCTTGACTCCGCCCTTGGAGATTATGGCATCTCTTATCTCTGCCTTCCTTACGTCGTCTGCATCCTTGTCAAAAAAGACCGTGATGCCCACAGTGGTCTCTGCCGTATATACTATGCCCCTTACATTGGCTATGATGGAATAGAACAGACAGAACAAAAAAATACAGGCCGATACCGTGGCTATGGAGGCAACGGAAAACAGCCAGTTCCTGCGCAGATTTGCAAGTCCCTGCCTCAGACTGTATAAAAAAGTCCTCATAGCGTTTCACGCCTCCTTATGATCCGCCTTTTCTGTCTACTCTTGACATCCTCGGGAAGCACAACTGATCCTCCCCGGGGCTGCAAGGCCCCGCTGTCGCTCACTATACGCCCCTTGTCCATGGTTATGACCCTTTTATGCATCGTTTCCACCATGGCCCTGGAATGGGTTATGACCACCACCGTGGTGCCCATCTGGTTTATGTCCTCAAGGAGCTTCATGATCTCAGCCGTATTTGCCTCATCCAGATTGCCGGTGGGCTCGTCCGCCAATATGACCCTTGGCTGATTGACCAGGGCCCTGGCTATGGCCACCCTCTGCTGCTCACCGCCTGACAGCTCATAGGGCATGTTTTTGTATTTATGTGAGAGCCCCGTGAGCTTCAGCATCCTGGGCACGTTCGTCCTTATCTCATAGCCCGAGGCTCCTATGACCCTCTGGGCAAAGGCGACATTCTCATAGACATTCCTGTCATTGAGCAGCCTGAAATCCTGGAATACAACGCCTATGGACCTTCTGAATCTGGGTATCTGTCTGCGTCTTATGGAATCCAGGTCAAAATCATTGACTATTATGCTGCCCTCCTCGGGCGTGATCTCCCTTGTCAGGAGCTTGAACAGTGTAGACTTTCCGGAACCCGACTTTCCAGTAACAAAAACAAACTCTCCGTCATTTATGCGCAGATCCAGATCCTTGACGGCTCTTACGCCTGTCTGGTATGTTTTGCTTACATCCTCAAGTAATATCATCTCAATACTCGTTCTTTTCTATATAATCCATATATTTGACTACCATCATGGCGATCTTGAAGGTTATGGCATCATCAAAGATCCTGAGATCGAGGCCTGTAGACTTCTGCAGCTTGTCCAGCCTGTACACCAGGGTATTCCTGTGTATGAAAAGCTGCCTGGAGGTCTCGGAGACATTGAGATTGTTTTCAAAGAATCGCTGTATGGTGGTCAGTGTCTCCTCGTCCAGATCGTCCGGCGTCTTTCCGTCAAATATCTCAGAAATGAACATCCTGCACAGATTGATGGGCAGCTGATATATGAGCCTGCCTATGCCGAGATTTGAGTAACCGACTATCTGTCTGTCCTCATAAAATATACGTCCCACATCCAGCGCCAGCTTGGCCTCTTTATAGGACTTCGACACCTCTCTGATGTCCTTTATCACGCTGCCATAGGAAATGCGGCTGTCGATGCCATGGGCCTTGAGCTCTTTTTCCATGATCTCGGCGTAGGCTAAAAGCTCCTCGCTCTGCTGCTCCGGATCGGCCTTGATCTGCTTTACGAGCACGACATAATTTTCGTCCACCGTAGTGACGAAATCCTCTCCGGCACTTTCCCTGAAGGCCTCCTTTATGATCTCACGTCCCGGGGCCTCGCTGCCCCTGGTCTCAGCCAGGAGCACCGCCCTGTCGGCGTTTATGTCTATCCTGAGCTTCTTGGCACGGTTATATATGTCTATGACCAGGAGGTTGTCAAGAAGCAGGTTCTTTATGAAATTATCCTTGTCGAACCTTTCACGATAAGCAATATTAAGGCTCTCAAGCTGCATGGCGCACAGTCTGAGGGCAGTCCTGGAGTTTGCCTCATTTATGGATGCCAGCACCACATACTCAGGCTCATGTTCATTGAATACCTTGTACATGAGCAGATCGCCCGCGGACTGCTCCACGGCATCAGACATGGTAAAGGCCTCGATGAAGCGCTCATTTGCGTCCCTTATCTCGCCTGTATGATTAAGTATCTTGCCATTCGTGTCACACACTGCCAGAGAGGTGTGCATGATCGAGGATATACCATCCAATGTGCTCTGGATTACCTGACCTCCT
>CALWET010000101.1 GCA_944377385.1 uncultured Lachnospiraceae bacterium
ATGTGAAAAACTCCATAGAGGCATACATATGATAGACCTTATTACATAAACATCATCAGGAGGGATGGATCTATGAAAACTGCAGTTGTATATTGGAGTGGCACAGGAAATACAGAGGCTATGGCGGCGGCCGTCTATGATGGGATGAAAGCCGCAGGTGCAGACGCAGAGATGCTTACGGCTTCTCAGTTTGATGCTTCTATGGTAGATGAATTTGAAGCCATAGCCTTCGGATGTCCCGCTATGGGCTCTGAGCAGCTTGAGGAGACGGAGTTTGAGCCTATGTGGGGGGCAGTAAAGGGCAAGCTTGCTGGAAAGAGGATAAGTCTGTTCGGCTCTTATTCCTGGGCTGAGGGCGAGTGGATGGAGAACTGGAAAAATGATGCATCTGCCGCAGGCATATCCCTGGCCTATGAGCCCATCATATGCTATGAGGGTCCGGATGCTGATATGCTTGCAAAACTCAACGATATGGGAAAGGCTCTTGCTTCCTGAGCTTAAGAGGATGTAATTTATCAAGCCATCATAGCTTAGCTTATTAAGCTGCTGCTTCATAGACGAAGGTTTATCTGTGGAGCAGCAGTCTTTTTTTTGTCTGGACCGACCTTGCCTCCGGGAAGGTTTTTATCAAATTATTATCGACTTAGGCCCGGGATGCTGTATATTTACCTGTATACATGAAGCTGTCACCCAATGTGACTGACATAGTTTCTATAGCAAGGGCCTGCGAGGATGCAGGAGCTGACGGCATAAAAATACCCACTTTCAAAGCTGCAAATAAACTTGTACAGATTTGTACAGCTTTTTAAGTGGGTGAAACCCTTATAAATAGGGGCTTAGAGACTGCCGCTGGCCGGACTCGAACCGGCATGGCTGTTAACCGCTTGATTTTGAGTCAAGTGCGTCTGCCAATTCCGCCACAGCGGCTGACCTATATTTTTATAGCATAAATCCCTCCAATAATCAAGATTGACTGTATATACATTGATATTACTGTATATGCACTGATATTACTATATTACTGTATAGGCATTGATATTATTGCGGCCTCTGTGCTAAAATCTCTAATAGTTTATTGGATCAGAGAGGTGATACTATGGTCAGGATAGCCCTTGACGTGCTTGGCGGGGACAATGCCCCTGCATCAAATATAGACGGAGCGTTGGATGCCCTTAAAAGGAGCAGTGATGTTGAGCTTATGCTTTTTGGCCCGGAGGCACTTATAAAAGAGGAGCTTTCAAAGCGTTCTGAGGCTCCCTCAGAGCGGCTTTCCATCGTAGATGCTCCTGAATTCATATCCCAGGAGGAGCACCCGGTGGAGGCCATAACCACAAAAAAGGAATCCTCCATCGTAAAGGGTCTGATGGCAGTCAAGGCAGGCGAAGCCGATGCATTTTTATCGGCAGGCTCATCCGGGGCCGTGCTTGCAGGGGGACAGCTCAAGCTCGGACGCATAAAGGGAGTGCTCAGACCCCCCCTTGCGACAGTCATCCCCACAGCTTCCGGCTTTTCACTACTTTTGGACTGCGGCGCAAATGTGGATGCAAGACCGGAGTGGATATGTCAGTTTGCCCGCATGGGAGAGATATATTCAAGGAAGCTGCTTGGTATAGAAAGGCCTTCTGTAAAGCTGGTAAATATAGGCACAGAGGATGAAAAGGGCAATGCACTTATCAAGGCCGTTCGTCCAATGCTTGAAAAGCTTCCCGATCTTGGATATCAGGGCTATATAGAGAGCAGGGACATCCCAAAGGGAGCTGCTGATGTCATAGTAACTGATGCCTGGACCGGAAACGCCATGCTCAAGCTTTATGAAGGGACGGCGGGAACATTGGTAAAGCTGATAAAATCAGCCATTACCTCGGATCTCAAGTCAAAGCTCGGAGCACTGCTCATAAAGGACAGGCTCAAGGATACGTTAAAGTCCTTTGATGCCTCCAGGTACGGCGGAGCCCCGCTTTTGGGACTTCGAGGCCTGGTGGTAAAGTGCCATGGAAATGCTGGAAAAACAGAGATCTCAAATGCCATACTCCAGTGCGAGACCTTTATAAAGGCAGGGATCAACGAGGAGCTTTCCCAGGCCCTGCTGCGGGACAACGAGCTGCTTAAACAGCAGGATGGTTGATTTTACAGAAAAAATATTGATAATTGAAGCATAATCATATAAAATCCAAAATGCATATAAAATAACATATATGGGAGTACAGGTCATGGAATTTGAAAAATTACAGTCTATCATAGCTGAAGTGCTTAATATCGAGCCCGAAGAGATCAGCCTAGACAGTACCTTTGTGGACGATCTGGGTGCCGATTCTCTGGATATCGCCCAGATCATGATGGGTATCGAGGACGAGTTTGGCATATCCATCCCTCAGGAGCAGATCGAAAACATCGCTACAGTGGGTGATGCCGTAGAACAGATCAAAAATGCAGAATGATATTGCTGCTGACAGCCTAACGAGGCTTGAGGCAATCATCGGCTATCATTTCAACGACAGGAATCTTTTGAAAAAAGCCCTGTCCCATCCTTCATACTCAAGTGAAGCGGGACTGCAGAGAAGCGAATCGAATCAGCGCCTGGAGTTTCTTGGAGACGCTGTTCTTGAAGCTGTGGTCTCAGACTATCTTTACAGGTCTCATCCTGATCTTGAGGAGGGTGAGCTGACCAGGATCAGGGCTTCCCTGGTTTTTGAGACGGCCCTGGCAGTATGTGCAAGGGACCTTGGCCTTGGCGATTTCCTTTTGCTTGGGATAGGTGAGGAGAGATCCGGGGGACGGGAAAAGAATTCCATCCTTTCTGATGCCTTTGAGGCCCTTATAGGAGCTGTCTACATTGACGGAGGCTTTGCTGAGGCGGCGGATTTCATAAAGCGCACTGTCATAGCCGATATAGATGAGCTCAGTCTTTTCAGAGACAGCAAAAGCCTTATACAGGAGTTTGTGCAGAGGGAAAAGGGAGGCACCTTCAGATACGAGACCGCCACTCTTGACGGGCCTGATCATTTGAAAAGGTTCAAGGCTGAGCTTTATATCGACGATGAGCTTATTTCAAGCGGCATAGGCCAGTCAAAAAAATCTGCCGAGCAGGAGGCTGCAAAAGCAGCTATAAAAAGGCTGAATATCGGAAAGTGATGCATGTATTTAAAAAGTATAGAGATTCAAGGATTTAAGTCCTTTGCAAATAAAACAGTACTCAGCTTCAACCAGGGTCTGACCGGCATAGTAGGGCCAAATGGCTCTGGAAAGTCAAATGTTGCTGATGCGGTAAGATGGGTGCTCGGAGAACAAAAGGTAAAGCAGCTGCGTGGAGCCTCCATGCAGGATGTGATATTTTCCGGAACTGAGCTTAGAAAGCCACAGGGATTCGCCTTTGTGGCTATTACTCTTGATAACAGCGACGGCATACTTCCCGTGGATTTCAGGGAGGTCACCGTCTCAAGGCGTCTTTATCGTTCCGGAGAGTCGGAGTACATGCTCAATGGCCAGCAGGTCAGATTGAGAGACGTACAGGAGCTTTTCTATGATACTGGCATCGGCAAGGAGGGCTATTCCATCATAGGCCAGGGCCAGGTGGAATCCATACTTAACGGCAGGCCAGAGGACAGGAGGGGCATCTTTGATGAAGCCTGCGGCATAGTTAAATTCAAACGCCGTAAGCAGCTGGCCGAGCATAAGCTCGAGACAGAGAGAGCTAATCTGGTCAGAGTAAGCGACATTTTAAAGGAGCTCGAGTCAAGGATCGAACCGCTTAAAAAGCAGGCCGAGTCTGCGGACAGGTTTCTCAGGCTCAGGGACCTGGTCAGGAAGCTGGACATAAATCTTTTTCTCAGAGAGCTGGATATAAGGCAGAAGGAGCTCGACAAGCAGACAAACAACATAGAAATACTGAAGGCCAGCCTCGAAGACACCAGGCTCGAGGACAGCAGGCTGAGAGAGGGCAGCGAAAAGCTGGATCAGGAGCTTTCACAGCTGGAAAAGGAGCTTGAGGAATCAAAATCTTCCATAATGGATAAAAAGCTCACCTCCGAAAATATCAGGAGCCGCATAGAGATGCTTTCCTCTGAATCCCGTCTGGAGGAAAACAGGCTCAGGCTTTATGATGAAAGGATAGAAAAGCTGGCCTCTGAGCTGGATGAAAAAAAGGCCTCGGTCATAAGTCAGCTATCTTCACTGCTGGAGCTGAGAAAGGAGCTGCAGCTCATAGATGACACGGAAATGCCTGGTGACGACCTTGAAAGGCTCATGGAGCTTACGGGCAGGGCTGAGTCGTATTTAAGGGAGCTTGAGCATGCCTTATCTCTGGAGGAGGGAGTGCTGTCTGAGGAGCTTGCAGACACCTCAGATGCCTCAACTTCAAATGCTCTTTCAGAGGGATCCGGGCAGGACCATGCTAAAAGCAGTTCTTCTCAAAGCGCCGGAGAACCTGCTGAGGACCAGGAGGAGGGCTTTGTTGAGCCGGATTGGCTCAAAGCCATCAAGCAGAAGCGTTCCTCTCTTGGAGGAGTTGATGACAGGGAAAACGAGCTTACTGCCTGGCTTCATAAGGCAGAGGAGGATTACAATTCACAGACCCTGCATATAAAGGAGCTGAACAGGAAGATAAATGACTGCCAGCAGGATTACCACACCACGGCAACAAAGCTGGATTCCCTCAAGAATTTGGCTGAACGGTATGAGGGCTATGGACAGAGCATAAGGGCTGTCATGCAGAAAAGGTCCGCTTTTCCTGGAGTCAGGGGCGTGGTGGCTGACCTGATCCATACAGAAGCCGGCTATGAGATAGCCGTAGAGACGGCTCTTTCGGGAAATATACAGAATATCGTTACTGATACCGAGCAGACTGCCAGGAACGTCATAGACTATCTTAAAAGAAACAAGCTTGGCAGAGCCACCTTTCTGCCCCTTGATGCCATCAGAGGCAGAGAAAAGGGAGAATATGAAAGAGCCCTTTCCGAGACGGGCATCATAGGCCTGGCCTCGGATATAGTAAGCTATGAGCGTGAATATAAGGAGCTGGTCAGCTATCTGCTGGGCAGGACCCTGGTGGCTAAAGACATGGATTCTGCGCTTTTTGTGGCCAGACGCTATGGCTACAGGCTCAGGATCGTTACCCTTTCCGGAGAGCTGCTCATGCCGGGAGGATCTATTTCAGGCGGTGCCTATAAAAATACCTCAAACCTCCTTGGGCGCAGCCGCGAGATAGGAGAGCTGAAAAGGATCTCAGAGGATATCCTTAAAAAGATAGACGGACTCAACGAAGAGCTCGTCAAGGCTGAAAAGGAGGCCCAGCAAAGCTCCGCAGACATAGATGAGCTTCGTGAGGAGCTTTCCCAGCTCTCTCTTGAAAAGAACAGGCTCAGCCTTGAGATCATTTCCGAGTTCAGGCTCAAGCTCAGCGGCCTAAGTCAAAAAGCAGGCTTTGTAACTGAAAACATCGAGAGGCTCATAGCCGAGATACACAGATCTCAGGAAGAGATGGACGGCCTTTACAATGATAAAAGGGAGGTCAACGCATCCATCGGACAGAAAAAGCAGGAAAGTGAGCTTTTGCAGGAGAGGGGCAGGCTCGTCTCCCAGGAGATCGAGACCTTTGAAAAGGAGCTTTTGAAGCTCGCCTCCAGAAGGGAGGAGCTGTCTGCGTCCCAGAGCGAGTTTTTCAGGAAAAAGGATGAGCTTTCATCTGAGCTTTTGGGGCTGGAAAAGGAACTCATGCGCCTGGAGGCTGCCCGTGAAAAGGTGCAGCTTTCCATAGAAGAGCGTACAGGATATATATGGGATGAATATGAACTTGGGCCGGCTTCGGCAGAAGCCTTTATGGATGTAAGCCTTGGCTCTGCAGAGGACATAGCTCCGCAGCTTGATTCTGCAAAGAAGGAGATGAGGGGACTTGGCCCGGTAAATGTCGCTGCCATAGACGAATATAAAGAGGTATCGGAGCGCTATGAATTCCTCAAGGCACAGCATGACGACCTGGTGGAATCTGAGGCAGCCATACTTTCAGTGATAGATGAGCTGGAAAAGGGCATGAAAAAGCAGTTCTCAGAGCGCTTTGCGGATATCAGGCGTGAATTTGACAAGGTGTTCAAAGAGCTCTTTGGCGGAGGCAAGGGAGACCTTGAGCTTCAGCCTGCTGAAGATGGAGACGAGCTTTCTGCCGGCATCATTATCAATGCACAGCCGCCGGGAAAGAAGCTTCAGAACATGATGCAGCTTTCCGGAGGAGAAAAGGCGCTGACAGCCATTGCGCTGCTCTTTGCCATACAGAATCTCAAGCCCTCTCCGTTTTGTCTCCTGGACGAGATAGAGGCGGCCCTTGATGATTCCAACATAGACAGATTTGCCGCCTATCTTAACAGGCTCAGTTCAAGGACACAGTTCATAGTAATCACTCACCGCAGGGGCACCATGGAGGCCTGTGACAGGCTCTATGGCATCACCATGCAGGAAAAGGGAGTGACTGCATTGGTATCAGTGGATCTGGTGACGGATTCCCTGAGCTGATCGGAGGAGATCATATGGCAGGTTTTTTTGAAAGATTGAAGCAGGGTCTTAAAAAGACCAGAGACAGCATTGCCGACGGACTGGACAGCGTATTCGGAGATTATTCCGAAGTGGACGAGGATTTCTTTGAGGAGCTTGAAGAGGTGCTGGTCATGTCCGACATGGGCATAGCCACAAGCGACAGGATACTTTCAGAGCTCAGGAGCAGGATCAGAGAGGAACATATAAAGGATCCATCAGAGTGTAAACGGCTGCTCTGTGAGACCATAGAGGCTCAGATGACACCGGATGAGCATGCCTATGATTTTGAAAATGAAAGATCCGTAGTCCTGGTCATAGGCGTGAATGGCGTTGGCAAGACCACTTCCATAGGAAAGCTGGCCATCAATCTGAAAAACGAGGGAAAGGATGTGCTCATCTGTGCCGGAGATACCTTCAGGGCAGCCGCCATAGAGCAGCTTAAGGCCTGGGCTGACAGGGGAGGCATAGATATGGTCGCTCAAAAGGAGGGATCAGATCCTGCATCGGTGGTCTTTGACGCAGTCATGGCCTTTAAAAAGAGGAACAAGGATATACTCATATGTGATACGGCCGGCAGGCTTCATAATAAAAAGAATCTCATGGACGAGCTTGCCAAGATCGGCCGGATACTTGACCGTGAGCTGCCAGGCATACACAAGGAGGTACTGCTGTGTCTTGACGGCACTACGGGACAGAATGCCCTGAGCCAGGCCAGGGAATTTATGAATGCCACCAGTGCCACGGGCATCATACTGACAAAAATGGATGGTACTGCAAAGGGCGGTATAGCCGTTGCCATTGCCTCGGAGCTGTCAATACCGGTAAAATACATAGGAGTTGGCGAGCATGAGGAGGATTTTCAGCGTTTCAACGCCCATGAATTCGTTGAGGCTCTTTTTGCAGGCTGATATTTCCGAGGCATTGCCAAGTGACTGAATATTACAGGGAGGTATCTACATGATTGAAGGAAAGTATGTTACATTTACCATCGGCAGGCAGAAGCGCATAGCGCTTATAGCCCATGACGGCATGAAAAAGCAGCTGATAGACTGGTGTGCAGATCACAAGGATATACTCCAGAAGCACTTTCTCTGCGGTACTGGGACTACGGCCAGGCTGATCACTGAGTATACGGATCTGCCTGTGAAGGCATATAACAGCGGACCTCTTGGCGGAGACCAGCAGATAGGCGCAAAGATCGTGGAGGGAGACATAGATTTCGTCATATTTTTCTCCGATCCTCTGGAGGCCCAGCCCCATGATCCGGATGTAAAGGCGCTTTTGCGCATAGCCCAGGTCTATGATATACCGATGGCAAATAACAGATCCACTGCCGATTTCCTGATCACCTCACCGCTTATGGATCAGGAGTATGATCACAAGGTCATAAATTTCCAGGCCAATGTGATGAAGCGAGTGGAGGACATGCAGATGTGATCTTCTTAGAGGGGGTGTCAAGAAAAACTACTTGACACCCCCTGTTTTTTTAGATAAAATAACGCTCGTTATGGAAAAGCTCGTACGTCAGGGAATGTTATTTGATCTATATGGGGAGCTCCTTACGGAGCATCAGCGGGCCATTTATGCTGAGCTCGTGAACAACGATATGTCCTTGTCGGAGATAGCCGAGAGCTTCGGCATATCCCGCCAGGGCGTCCATGATGTCATAAGACGCTGTGACAGACAGCTTGAAGCATACGAATCCAAGCTTCACCTTCTGGATACGCAGCTTGATGAAGCAGGAGGCCAGGATGGCGTTTGAATCATTAACCGAGAAGCTCCAGAACGTATTTCGGAACCTTCGTGGGAAGGGAAGGCTGACGGAGGCAGACGTAAGGGCTGCCCTTAAAGAGGTCAAGCTTGCTCTCCTTGAGGCGGATGTCAATTTCAGGATAGTTAAAAATTTCATCAAGGATGTCGAGGCCAGGGCCGTGGGTGAGGAGGTAATGCAGAGCCTGACTCCCGCTCAGCAGGTCATCAAGATCGTAAATGAAGAGCTTGTAAAGCTTATGGGCGGCGAGCCTGCAAGCCTTGAGCTCCGTTCAGCAGACAGACTGACTGTCATAGTCATGGCAGGCCTTCAAGGTGCAGGAAAGACCACAACGGCGGCAAAGCTTGGCGGCAAGTTCAAGGAAAAGGGCAGGAAGGTGCTCCTTGCGGCATGCGACGTATACAGGCCGGCCGCCATAAAGCAGCTTGAGATAAACGGCGAAAAGGCTGGTGTCGATGTTTTCTCCATGGGGACCGAGGTGTCTCCGGTGGATATTGCCAGTGAGGCCTGTAAAAAGGCCCTTTCCGAGCGCTACAATGTGCTTATCATTGATACGGCCGGCAGGCTTCATATCGACGATGATATGATGGATGAGCTCTCCAGGATAAAGGAGGCCGTAAATGTTGACTATACCATCCTGACTGTGGATGCCATGACCGGACAGGATGCAGTCAATGTGGCAGAGACCTTCTCAGAAAAGGTCGGAATAGACGGCATAATCATTACAAAGCTTGACGGCGATACCAGGGGCGGTGCTGCCCTTTCCATCAGGGCGGTGACAGGCAAGCCCATATACTATGCAGGCATGGGAGAAAAGCTTTCCGACCTTCAGGAGTTTTATCCTGATCGAATGGCATCTCGCATACTTGGCATGGGAGATGTGCTGTCCCTCATAGAAAAGGTGGAACAGAGCGTCGACCTTGATAAGCAAAAGGAGATGGAGCGCAGACTCCGCAATGCAGAATTCAACTATGAGGATTTCCTTGAGCAGATGCGCCAGATGGAAAAGATGGGCGGGCTTTCGGCCCTTATGAGCATGATGCCGGGCATGAGCGGAATAAATACAGAGGGCTTTGATGATTCCAGGCTCAAGCGCATAGAGGCAATGATACTCAGCATGACTCCTGAGGAGCGCAGGAATCCAAAGCTCATGAGCCCCCAGAGAAAGCAGCGCATAGCAAAGGGCTCAGGAAATGACATTGCCGAGGTCAACCGCATAGTCAAACAGTTCGAGCAGATGCAGAAGATGATGAAGCAGATGGGCGGACTGATGAAGGGTAAAAAGAGAGGCTTTCCGGGCTTTCCCGGGATGTCGGGCATGAGATCCGGCTTTCCCTCCTTCAGGCTTTAATAAAGTATCAGCCAAAACAGCAATAAACTGTAAACAGATATCAGCTGCAACAGCTAACTATAAACAGCTATCATCTACAATAGCTATAAGCGCGGCAGGGCCGCTGTTTATATAAAAAATAATTTACATTTTAAGGAGATAAGAAAATGGCAGTTAAGATCAGACTCAGAAGACTTG
>CALWET010000102.1 GCA_944377385.1 uncultured Lachnospiraceae bacterium
GTGAGCGCTCTCACAGAGGCTTTTTGCCAGCAGCACCTTTTTCTTCTGCCCGGCAGAAAAGTCCTTCGTATCCTTTTCAAACATCACACGGTCAAAGCCCATTTTTCTAAGTATGGCCCTAAACAGCGCTCCATCTATGTCCCAGGCAGACGTCAGCTCACTAAGGTCTCCGGAAAGGAAGGAGCAGTCCTGGGGCACATAGGAGACGATGAGCCCTGAGCCTGTATGCAGCTCTCCTGTCATTTGCAGCCCTTCATTAAAAATGAGATGGTCTTTGGTCTCCTTTATACCAGAGGGAAAGCCCAGGACCTGGACCGAGGGAGAAGAGATAAACAGCTTCAAGAGGCTGCTCTTCCCGCTGCCGTTCCTGCCATCAAGGAATATCCTGTCTCCCCTATCCAGTGTAAAGCTCAGGGGGCCGCATACGTAATTTATGTCATGCTTGCAGGAGCCGTCCTGAGCAGCTGCTATCTTTCCGGCATTTGAGCAGGAGATGCAGAGCCTGTTCAGAGAAGCCAGAAGCTGGCTCCTGTAGCTTAGGGGAGAGAGCTTGAGCTCCTCTGCGGTCTCAACATTTCGGAGCAGGGCTGATCTCTCCTCTATGGCCTTCTGCTGCCTTTGCTCTATGGATTTTGAGCGTTTCATGAGCTTGGCTGCCATATGTCCCACATAGCCCTTGTCAGCAGCTCCCACCTTGGAGGCTTCTACTTTGTCTGACCAATCGGCAGTACGTCTTGCCGAGCTTTTCAGCCTTGATATCTCTGATCTGAGCTGAAGGTTCTTTGCCAGTTCTGCTTCCTTTCGTTTTTCAAAAGCCTCGAACCAGACAGAAAAATCTCCTTTTTGCAGCTCTATATCCATGCGGTTTATGGAAAGCACATGGTCTATGCACCCATCCAGGAATCTGCGGTCATGAGAGACCAGTATAAAGCCTCTCTTCCGTTTAAGGTATGAGGCCAGCATCAGGCGTCCTTCAGAATCCAGGTGATTTGTTGGCTCATCTATAAGCAGGAAATGTCCCTCATTGAGGAACAGTGCGGCAAGCAGGGCCTTGGTCTGTTCACCATTTGAAAGTGTTTCAAAGGGGCGGTAAAGGGCTGATACATCCATATCCAGGTATGACAGCTCCCTTATGAGTTCCCATTCCTCTGCCTGAGGACAGTGCTCCATGAGTATATCCAGTGTCTCCCTGTTCATATCATGTACAGCGTAGGGAAAATAGTCAAAACATACTGAGCTTGTTATCCTGCCCTGGTATTCATAGTCCCCCATAAGCAGCCTTAGGAAGGTGGTCTTGCCCCTGCCGTTACGACCAACAAGTCCGAGCCTCCAGTCAGTATCTATCTGGAGACTGACATTTTCAAATATATCATCATAGCTTCCGGGATAAGAAAAAGTAAGGCCTTCTACCCTTATCATCGACATACAGCATCACCTCTTTTAAAACAAAAAACGGACTGCAGGAAAGTCCATTCCTGTAGTCCGCAGACTGTTATAATATAAATAGTTATGGATAAAGCTTTCTTGCATCAAAAACCAGGACCTCGCCCCAGCCATGTATTTAATTACTTAAATGCAAGAAAACTGTACATCCTTCACCTCAAAAATATATCTGGAAACTTTGTCCATAAAAAATTTAACATATAATGTGAGTTCAGTCAATAGCAGGGCATCAAAGCTGCCAGCCTGTGATCTCAGGCCACAAAGCCGGCCCTTCTCAGAGCCGTGACTATGGGGTTATATATAAGCAATACGATCACGGAGTTGAGCACACCCTTGAGAGTGTTAAAGGGGATGATGGCAGGCACCAGCAAAGAGACCACGGTAGCCCTGTCTGTCCCGAGATAGATCGGGGAAAGCAGCAGATTCCAAAGCACCATGATGATGGCCATGCTGATCGTACCGCAGATGAGAGCTGTCAGGGCTCCTTTTTTTGTATGCAGTCTTTTATAGATCACTGAGGCAACGCCTGCATAGGACAGAGTGGCGATGACCTGCATCACGAAGCCTATGATGCCGGTATCGCTGACAGTGATCATTTCCAGGAAGGAAACTATCACAGATATGATCAGTACCTGGGCAGGACCATAGATAAAGCCGCCTATGGCAATGATCACATCCTTGGGATCGTAGGTGAGGAAGGGGGCAGCCGGAACTAAGTTCAGATGGATCGCCACCATCACCACATATGCAACTGCAGACAGCATGGCTGTCACCACTATCCTCTTTGTGGACATGGAAGCGTCTGTCCTCGCCCTTAGGGCTGTTTTGTTTGTACTCATGTGTATATACCTCCAAAGATAGATTTTGTGTGCTTCTGTTCACAGAACAAAAAACACACCCGAAAAGGTCTTCGGGTGTAATACACGTAAAAACGTATAATTCTTCTTCCATCCAGACTATACTGTCGGTCCCGGAATCCCACCGGATCATGCAACTGCTCGCGGACTTTACCGCCGATCGGGAATTTCACCCTGCCCTGAAGACTTTTTCATTTATATCCTTATTATAGACAGGCCAAGCTGGTTGTCAATACCTATCGTGGTAGATATGATCTGCTCGCACTGGCTCTTCACCTGATTGTCAAGCTCATGAAGATAGCTTATAATCGGAACGGAAATGGACATAAACGGCATAAAAATAGACATAAAAAGAAGACGCATCAAAAATCTGCATATCTATGTCAGGCCGCCGGAGGGCTCTGTGCTGGTCACCGCTCCTTACGGCTATTCTGAGCAGAGGATAGGCGCCTTTATCATGGAAAGGCTGGACTGGATAGAAAAAAGTCAAAGGCAGGTCATTGAGAGGGGCAGGAAAAGAGAACAGCTAAGGGATCGGGCCATGTCGGAGCTTGTGAGCAGGTATGGAAGCAAAGCAGGGATGCTTACGGATAAAGAATTGCAGAACATACTTTCTGAGCGTATTGCCAGGATCCTTCCGGGGCTTTGCGAAAGGACCGGCCTTCGTGCTGAAAAGATAAGCATACGATCCATGAAGAGCCGCTGGGGCTCCTGTACTTCAGGGACGGGTGCCATACGCATAAACCTGGAGCTGGTATTTTATCCTGACAGCTGCCTTGAATACATACTGCTGCATGAGCTTGCACATACCAGGGTGCCAAATCACGGAAGGGATTTTTATGCCATCCTTGACCGGCAAATGCCCGACTGGCGGGAGCGCAGGAGGATGCTGAGGCTCTGAAACAGTGAGGCAGGCTCAGGGCGGTACAAATATTAAGAGAAAAGGTCTTTTATAAACCATCAAATTATAAGATTATAAGAATTTTGTAAGTTTTTCAGTTAAACTGTATATGGATAAAATGGATTTTTTTGATATAATCTGTAGATAGTTTGATTAAAAGTGTACCTTTAGCAGTATTTTTGGAGGATAGTTTAAGGTGAAGAATATAAAGAAACTGTTTGCAGCTGTGACCATATGTGTTTTTGCGTTTGCTGTATCAGCCTGTGGCTCCTCAGCCTCAGAGGAAGAGACCACCATGCCGGATGCGGCAGTGATCGGAAATATACTTGATGAGACGGAGCAGGCCCAGGGAGTTTTGGATCCAACCGACAGCACTTATTCCATACCCGCCGATGCACCTACGGGAGTGAATGGAGGCCCCGGCATGATGGAGACCCAGCCCACCACCATCAATCCCAACTTCCCTGAGGATAAGAAGTATGTGGGCGAGCCTGAGGAGGGGACCATGGTCTGCCTGTATGCGGCAGCCAACTATGGCATATATCAGCTTTTTGAGTATGTGGATGTATGTGATGCGGACAGCCTCCTTGAGGTCATGATCATGGATGACATACTGGAGTCCACTACAGAGATCGTTGCCTTTTCAAACGAGGGAGGGGATGCAGTCCTCGAGCTCAATGAGCTTACGGCAGGCTATGATTCAGCCACCGAGGAGCAGGCAGTGACCTGTGTGGCAAATACCTTCATCGAGAATCTGGGGCTCAATACCATCGAGATCGTAGTCGGAGACCAGACCTTTGGACCCATGTCCTTTGTAGAGGATTATTCCGGCATAAACTGATAGCCTAAACCAAAGACGGTCGTATCCATACACGAGACCGGACATATCAGGATGGCTTTTGCTTTAAAAACTTACGATACTGTGCTACAATGACCGCATGATCTGCGGTTATTGTGCGTTAAAGGGGGAACAAATACCATGAGAGACAATCAGCATAAAAATAAGCCTTATTATATCACCACGGCCATAGCCTATACCTCGGGAAAGCCCCATATAGGCAATACCTACGAGATAGTGCTGGCAGATGCCATTGCCCGCTACCGCAGGGTACAGGGCTATGATGTGCGTTTTCAGACAGGAACGGACGAGCATGGCCAGAAGATAGAGGAAAAGGCTGCAGCAGCAGGGCTTTCACCCCAGGCCTTCGTGGACCAGGTGGCTGCCGAGATAAAGCGCATATGGGACCTCATGGACACCTCCTATGACAAGTTCATCCGCACTACGGATGAGGATCATGTAAAAAAGGTCCAGAAGATGTTCCGCAAGATGTATGACAAGGGAGACATCTACAAAGGCAAATACGAGGGCTGGTACTGCACGCCCTGCGAGTCCTTCTGGACAGAATCCCAGCTCAAGGACGGCTGCTGTCCCGATTGCGGCAGGCCTGTGCAAAAGGCCAGCGAGGAGGCATATTTCTTCCGTATGAGCAAGTATGCCCCTGAGCTTATAAATTACATAAACGAGCATCCGGAGTTCATACAGCCTGTATCCCGTAAAAACGAGATGATGAATAACTTCCTGCTTCCGGGACTTCAGGACCTCTGTGTTTCCAGGAGCTCCTTCAAGTGGGGCATACCCGTGGACTTTGCTCCCGGACATGTTGTGTATGTCTGGCTGGACGCCCTTACCAACTATATCACCGGAGTAGGCTACGATCCTGATATCGACAGTGGAGACGAGCTTTATAAAAAATATTGGCCTGCTGACCTTCAGCTTGTGGGCAAGGATATAATCAGGTTCCATACCATATACTGGCCCATATTCCTGATGTCCCTTGGCCTGCCCCTTCCAAAGCAGGTATTCGGCCATCCCTGGCTTCTCCTTGCTGACGGAAAGATGTCCAAATCCAAGGGCAACGTGCTTTATGCCGACGACCTGGTAAAGGAATTTGGAGTGGATGCAGTACGTTATTTCGTGCTTCATGAGATGCCCTTTGAAAATGACGGCAGCATCAGCTGGGAGCTGATGACGGAAAGATACAATTCTGATCTGGCAAATATCCTGGGAAATCTTGTATCCAGGACCATCAGCATGACGAACAAGTATTTTGATGGTGTTGTGGAGACGAATGATGTATCTGAGCCAGTTGACGACGACCTCAAGGATACCATACTCGAATGTGCCGCCAGGACAGACGAAAAGATGGATGCCCTCAGAGTGGCTGATGCCATGACCGAGATATTCAACATATTCAGACGCTGCAACAAATACATCGACGAGACCATGCCCTGGGTACTGGCAAAGGAGGAGGATAAAAAGGACCGCCTCAGGACAGTGCTCTACAATCTTACCGAGGGCATTACGATAGGTGCTTCGCTCCTTTGGAGCTTTATGCCAGAGACCTCTGAAAAGATACTTTCCGAGCTCAATACGGAAAGACGCAGCTGGGATGATATGGATACCTTTGGACTTTATCCAAACGGCGGAAGGGTCGCTGAAAAGCCTGAGATGCTTTTTGCAAGGAAGGACGTGGAGGAGGTCCTGAAATTTGCGGAATCCCTGCTTCCTGAGGAGCTCAGGGAAAAGACGGGCGAGGCCTGTGCCAAAGGGGAGGAAGCTTCCGAAAAGGCAGACGCTTTAGAGCTTTCCCACAAGCCAGAGATCCAGTATGATGATTTTGCAAAGCTTGAGCTTCGTGTGGGAGAGGTCATCGCCTGCGAGGAGGTGCCCAATTCAAAGAAGCTTTTGAAGGAGACCGTAAAGATAGGGAACGAGACCAGGACCATACTCTCAGGCATCAAGAAATGGTACAGCCCCGAGGAGATGGTGGGAAAGAAGGTCATGGTCATATGC
The DNA here is from genome assembly GCA_944377385.1 of uncultured Lachnospiraceae bacterium. GTDB lineage: Bacteria > Bacillota > Clostridia > Lachnospirales > Lachnospiraceae > Avilachnospira. Next base: position 6,056 of record CALWET010000102.1, read on the forward strand.
AACCTGGCTCCCAGAAAGATAGCCGGCATCGAATCTCAGGGCATGCTGCTCTGCGCATCCTCAGAGGATGGCAGCAGGCTCAGTCTCATGACTCCAGACAGAGCCTCGGAGATGGAAGGCGGAGCTGAGATCAGCTGATGGCAAGGACTATAAAGCTTGAATTCAATAAAAGACGTTTAAGGGGTTTTTCAGGCAATCAGTTAAAAATGATTGCCTGTTTCCTTATGCTCTGCGACAGCATAGGCTTTATGCTGATAGAGAATGGGGTGCTTTACGGACTTAACCAGGAATACTGGAGCCTGGCTCTGGCCACTGAGATAGGACAGAGATGGTATATGATGGCCAGATTCCTGAGGTTCTTTGGGCGCATGGCTTTTCCGATATTTGCCTTTCTGATAGCAGAGGGCTTTATGAATACCTCCAACGTAAGGAAATACATAATAAGAGTGCTGCTTTGTGCCCTGATCTCTGAGGTGCCCTTTGACCTGGCCACAAGACACGTGATCTATGATCCATCTTACCAGAATGTATGCTTTACTTATGCAGTGGCTCTGATCACAGTTTTCATGATAAAAAAAGCCAGAAGGCTTCATGTTATATTCAGGCTTATGATCATGGGGCTTGGAGCTGCCCTTGCCTGGTACATAAGGTCCGATTACGGGGCTCTGGGGGTCGTGCTGATCAGTCTCATGTACATGCTCAGGGATGACAGGATGCTGAGGCTTGTGACGGGAGCACTGCTCAGTGCCATAGAGAGCCTGGGGTATTACTGCATATCCGCAGCCTCCTTTTTGCTCATCAGGTTTTATAACGGAAAGCGTGGCAGCCTTCCGATGAAATACTTTTTTTATCTGTTTTACCCCGGGCACATGCTGCTGTTTTACGCCCTGGTGTATTTTGCAAACAGGTAGGGCTTTGCAAACAGGCAGGGCCGAAAAGGATGGCAGAGGCTGCCAGGGAAGGACATAAAGCAAAGCAGGGCAAGCATATAAAAAGGACGATATATATGATATTTGATACGCATGCGCACTATGATTCAACGGAATTCGATACTGACAGGGAGGAGCTCATAGCCTCTCTTCCGGAAAATGGCATAGCCAGGGTAGTAAACGTAGGGGCCAGGCTTGAGGGCTCCCGAAACAGTGTGGAGCTTGCCAGGCGCTATGAGCATTTTTATGCTGCCGTGGGCGTGCACCCGGATGACTGCGGCCAGATGCGGGCTTCATGGATAGAGGAGCTCAGACAGCTTGCCTCTAATGACAAGGTCGTTGCCATAGGAGAGATCGGCCTTGATTATCATGGATTTGGAGTATATAGGGATAAAGTCGATAAATATACACAGAAAAAATGGTTCTGGGAGCAGCTTATGCTGGCAAAGGAGCTATCCCTTCCGGTCATCATCCACTCCCGCAATGCTTCGGAGGATACTCTGGAGATCATGAGGAGAGCCTATGAACACGGCATCAGAAGGGCGGTCATGCACTGCTATTCCTATGCCAGCGAGGCAGCCAGGGAATATGTGTCCATGGGATATTTTCTTGGCTTTGGCGGAGTGGTCACCTATGAGGGCCAGAGAAAGCTCACAAAGGTGCTGGAGCATGTGCCCATAGAGAGCATCGTCCTTGAAACGGACTGTCCCTATCTGGCTCCCGCCCCCCACCGGGGAGAGCGCAATTCCTCCCTTTATCTGCCGCTGGTGCGAGACAGGCTGGCTGAGATAAAGGGCCTTAGTCCTGAGGGGGTGGAAAGGCAGACCTGGGAAAATGCCAACAGGCTTTATGGTTTGGAATAGAGTCCCTTGGAAAGTGCCATATTTACTTAAACTTTACAATAACAAGTTTTTTGATTTTACAATCGCCTTTTATGATAAGCAACGACCGGGGCGGAAAAGCCCCGAGCAAAAGATTATGACGTTGATTATCATAGGAGGCGATTTTTATGAAAAAGTCTATAGCGATCATAGCAGCGGCAGTTCTTGCCATGGGAGCTCTTACAGCCTGCGGAAGCAGCGCAGAGGAGACAACAGCAGCAGCTACAGAGGCAGCCAGCACAGCAGCAGAAGCTGAAGCAGAGACTGAGGCAGCGGCAGAGGAAACAGAGGCAGCAGAGGAGATCTCAGGAGCAGTTGCAACCGATGGCTCCACATCAATGGAGTCAGTTATAGGAATACTTGGTGAGTCCTTCATGCAGGAGAACCCCGATGTGACCTTCACTTACAATCCCACAGGCTCAGGCTCAGGAATTACGGCAGTCCAGGAGGGCCGTTGTGACATCGGACTTTCAAGCCGTGCCTTGAAGGATGAAGAGACAGAGGCTGGACTCAAGGGCGAGACACTTTGCCTTGACGGAATAGCCATGATAGTTAATCCCGAGAACCCTGTAGCAGACCTGAGCATTGATCAGATAGCAAAGATCTATACCGGAGAGATCACAAACTGGAGCGAGGTAGGCGGAAATGATGAGGAGATCGTGCTTATAGGACGTGAGGCAGGCTCCGGCACCAGAGATGGTTTCGAATCCATCACCGGAACAGAGGATCTTTGCCAGTACCGTCAGGAGCTCACCTCCACAGGTGATGTTATCACCACGGTTTCTCAGAACCCTGCAGCCATTGGATACGCATCACTGGCATCAGTATCTGATCAGGTAAAGACACTGACTGTAGACGGCGTTGAGCCCACCGAGGATACTGTAAGAGACGGAAGCTATACCATCCAGAGGCCCTTCGTAATGGTAACTGTAGACGGACAGGCACTTTCCGCTCAGGCCCAGGCATTCTATGACTACGCAATGAGCTCAGAGGTAGCTGATCTTATAGCTCAGGCTGGAGCAGTAGCCATACACTGATAAAGGCCGGACACATAATTCAGATAACGGAAGAACAAATAACTTATGAACAGGCACAAAGTAGAAACAGTTGTACATGGCATCTTCCTTGTCATGGGACTCATAACCATAGCCTGTGTGCTGATGATCACCATATATCTGATCATTGCCGGCATACCGGCTATCAGGGAGATAGGACTTATAGATTTCCTGTTCGGTACGGAATGGGCATCCACGGCGGCGGATCCCAGATTCGGGATACTTCCCTTCATACTGACCAGTATATACGGGACAGCCGGAGCGATACTCATAGGAGTGCCGATAGGATTTATGACAGCAGTATTTACAGCTAAGGTAGCGCCGTTCAAAGTAAGGATGATCATCGAGGAGGCTGTCAGCCTCCTCGCTGGCATACCTTCTGTAGTTTACGGCCTTGTGGGCATGCTGGTGCTGGTGCCGGGGATCAGGAAGCTCTTTGATATCCCGGATGGGGCGAGCCTTTTGGCGGCAATAGTAGTGCTGGCCATCATGATACTTCCCTCCATCATAAATGTATCCCTTACAGCCCTTGAAGCAGTGCCAAAGGAGTATGAGGAGGCATCCCTGGCCCTTGGAGCTACCGAGATAGAGACATATTTCAGGGTATCAGTGCCGGCAGCAAAGAGCGGTATTGCAGCAGCCGTGGTACTGGGCGTAGGACGTGCCATAGGCGAGGCCATGGCAGTCATGATGGTGTCGGGAAATGCACCCAACATGCCGGACTCTATTTTCCAGAGCGTAAGGTTCCTTACGACGGCGGTGGCCAGTGAGATGTCCTATTCCTCAGGACTTCAGAGACAGGCCCTCTTTTCCATCGCTCTGGTCCTCTTCCTGTTTATCATGCTGATAAACGCACTGCTGAATTCCCTTATGAAGCATGACAAGGAGGGATGATATGACAGCAGCTGAGCTTACAAACAATAAAAACATAAATGATATGGCAGCAGAAGGAAACGAAAAGATGAGCACTGTTTCAGGAGGCAGCAGTGCCGGAATGATAAAAAAGCCTCTTTCCCCCAGGAGGAAGGCATATATAGGGACCATGACCGGACTTATGTGGTTCTGTTCAGTGCTGACCTGCGCTCTGGTAGCCTTTGTGCTGGCGTATGTGCTTTATCGCGGCCTGCCAAATATATCCTGGCAGTTCGTTTCCACCTCGCCAAGCTATCTTTCCGGAAACATAGGCATACTTCCGGATATCATGAATACCATATATATCGTGCTTGCATCTCTGGTCATCGTACTGCCTCTGGGTGTCGGAGCCGCAGTTTATCTGACCGAGTACGCCAGCAAAAAGCGCCTGGTGGATATAATAGAGTATGCTTCTGAGACGCTGTCAGGCATACCCTCCATCATATATGGCCTTGTGGGAATGCTGTTCTTTTGCCAGTTCCTGGGATTAAAGACCTCCCTTCTGGCAGGTGCCCTGACCTTGGTCATCATGAATCTTCCCACCATCATGCGTACCACCCAGGAAAGCTTAAAGACCGTGCCCCAGAGCTACAGAGAGGGAGCCTTTGGCCTTGGAGCAGGCAAATGGAGAGTCATCAGGACAGTTGTCCTTCCAAACTGCATTGACGGAATAATCACGGGCTGTATCCTGGCTACGGGACGCATACTTGGAGAATCGGCAGCGCTTTTGTTTACTGCAGGCTTTGCCCATGCCCTGAACGGGCCCATAAAAGGACTCCAAAGTGCAGGAGCATCCCTGACGGTGGCGCTTTATGTATATGCAAAGGAGCAGGGCGAGTTTGAGGTGGCCTTTGGGATAGCTGCTATACTGGTGGTCCTGACTCTTATACTCAACATAGCCGCAAAGCTGGTAGGAGCATATTTCAAGAAGAAGAGAGCATAGATTATGGAGAATATAATTTCAGTAAAGGATATGTGCCTCTGGTACGGCCAGGCCCAGGCACTCAAGGATATTAGCCTGGATATTCCCGAGCATGCCATTACGGCACTGATCGGCCCCTCCGGCTGCGGAAAGTCTACATTCCTGAAATCGCTCAACAGGATGAATGACCTGATACCGGGAGTAAAGATCACAGGCAGCATACAGTATAGGGGACATGAGATCTATGATCCCAGTACAGATGTCAATGAGCTGCGCCACCAGATAGGCATGGTGTTCCAAAAGCCAAATCCCTTTCCAATGAGCATATATGACAATATAGCCTATGGTCCCCGTACCCATGGCATAACAAAAAAGGATCAGCTCAACGAGATCGTGGAAAGGTCCCTTAAAGGAGCAGGCATCTGGGACGAGGTAAAGGATAGGCTGAAGAAGTCGGCCCTTGGACTTTCCGGCGGACAGCAGCAGAGGCTCTGCATAGCCAGAGCCCTGGCCGTGGAGCCTGACATACTCCTTATGGACGAGCCCACATCCGCGCTGGATCCCATCTCCACCTCCAGGATCGAGGATCTGGCCCTGGAGCTCAAGGAGAAATATACTATAATCATAGTCACTCACAATATGCAGCAGGCAGTGCGTATATCTGACAAAACAGCCTTCTTCCTTCTTGGAGAGATGATAGAGTACGGAGATACGGAAAAGCTCTTCTCCATGCCAGCTGACAAGAGGACAGAGGATTATATTACAGGCAGATTTGGTTGATCGGAGGGTATTTTTAACGATGAGGAACAGATTTGACAGACAGCTTGCCGCTTTGAACGATATGCTGGTGCGCATGGGATCCATGTGTGAGGATGCCATCAGTCAGACGGCCCTTGCCCTTCAGAGCAAGAAAGAGGACGTACAGACAGATTCCGAAGCCGAGATCAGCGCCCGAATAGTTGAAAAGATACACCAGACAGAGACTGAGATAGATCAGATGGAAAAGGATATAGAATCTCTGTGCCTGAAGCTGCTCCTGCAGCAGCAGCCGGTAGCCACTGATCTGAGAGTGATCTCCGCAGCCCTGAAGATGATCTCTGACATGGAGAGGATAGGCGATCAGTGCGCTGATATAGCTGACATAGTGACCTTCCTGAATTCTGAGCATACAAAGAATTTCCGTTCATCCCTGGACATACAGGAAATGGCCTCAGCCACCATGAAGATGGTCACTAAGGCCGTGGATTCCTTTGTTAATTCAAATGTGGTGCTGGCTGAAGGGGTCGTAAAGAGTGATGATTATGTGGATGAGCTCTTTATGAAGGTAAAGACCGAGATCATCAGGCTCATTTCAGAAAATCCCGACAGAGGAGAGGCCCTTTTGGACCTGCTCATGATAGCCAAATACTTTGAACGTATAGGAGATCATGCCACCAATGTGGCTGAGTGGGTGGTATTTTCCATCACAGGAGTGCATCAGGATGGAAATACGGCAGGCATGCCTGTAAAAAAAGCCGCAGAATAAGGTAAGCTTTAACAAAAGGCAGCAGGATAAGGCTTTCTTTGACAGGTTGAATTGACTTTTTCAAGGATCTATCATACAATTAAATCTCACGCAGCCGGGGAGATAGCGGTGCCCTGTATCTGAGATCCGCTTTAGCAGAGGTGATACCCTGCCGAGGGCGGTATATCGCATGGCAGTCCTCCTTCCGGGTCGTTGAAGCCGGGGTCCCGCGCAATAGGAATTTGTGAACCGTGTCAGGGCAGGAATGCAGCAGCACTAAGCAAAGCCTCCTATGTGCCGTGGGGCAGCCTCAGCAGAGACCTAAGAAGGAGCTCACGCATGTCTTATATCGTTCGAAGCAGGGTGCGTGATTTTATTATGTCAGTATGGCTTTTACAGGTTCAGAGGGATCCAAAATCGATCTATATATAATAAAGTATTTTTAGGCAGGCCCTTGGCGGCCTGCTTTTATGATGTTAAGATAATCTCGGCAGATGTCTGATGGGGACTGCGGCAGCAGGAGTCCAGGACAGGAGCATTTACATGGAGAGGATAAGGTGAGGATGAGCAGAGACCTTTCAAATCCCGGAAATACACTTGAGCTGGTCAGAAAAAATGATTTTCAGTTCAAAAAACGCTATGGACAAAACTTTCTTGTGGACAGGAAAGTGCTCACACGAATCATAGAGGGAGCGGAGATAGATAAAAATGATCAGGTCCTGGAGATAGGGCCTGGCATAGGTACGCTTACGGCTGAGCTTTGCAGGGCCTCAGGCAGTGTAAAGGCAGTGGAGATAGACAGGGAGCTGATACCGATACTCAAGCAGGAGTTATCGGATTATGACAATATAGACATCATAAATGCGGATATCATGGAGCTTGATCTTTGCGGCCTGTTTAAGGGGAGCTATAAGGTAGTTGCAAATCTGCCTTATTATATCACCACTCCCATAATCATGAAGCTGTTTGAAAGCGGCGCAGACATAAGCTCTGTCACAGTCATGGTGCAAAGGGAGGTTGCGGACCGCATGCAGGCAAAGCCCGGAGGCAAGGACTACGGAGTCCTGACTCTGTCGGTTTCCTACTTTGCCGAGGCAAGGATCATAGCCAATGTGCCTCCAAACTGCTTTGTGCCAAGGCCAGAGGTGAGTTCTGCCGTCATAAGCCTGCGCCGCCACGAAAGGCCGCCGGTACAGCCAAAGGATCCGGAATTTATGTTTTCCGTCATTAGGGCTGCCTTTGCCCAGCGCAGAAAGACGCTGGTAAATGCTCTTTCAAATGCGCCTACCCTTGGGATCACCAAGGAAGCGGCAGCCTCTGCCATAGAAAGCCTTGGCCTGGATGCAAGGATCAGGGGAGAACGGCTGAGCCTTTTTCAGTTTTCAGAGCTTTCAGACAGGCTCAGGGAGCTTTCTCAATAGTTGGAGCGGGAGCGCAGGGCAGGCGGGCTGCCGCTTTGACAAGCCTTCTTCTCTTTATATAACAGGAGTACGAAATGAAGATATGCGGTTTCATGAAGACCACGCTCCTTGATTATCCGGAGCATGTGGCCTGTACCATATTTACCGGGGGCTGTAATTTTCGCTGTCCCTATTGCCACAATTCCGAGCTTTTGTCCATGGACATACCGGAGGAATATACAGAGGAAGAGATACTTTCCTTCATAAAAAAAAGACAGCATGTACTGGAGGGAGTGGTTATCTCAGGAGGAGAGCCGACCCTTCAAAGGGATCTGCCGCAGTTTGCCGCCCGCATAAAGGAGGAATCAGGCCTTGACATAAAGCTCGATACCAACGGCACCTCGCCGGACATGCTGGAGCATATGATCAGAGCGGGCCTTGTGGATTTTGTATCCATGGATATAAAGAGCGGGCCCTCGGGTTATAAAAGGGCTGCGGGCATAAGGTTGGATGAGGCCGTGCTCAGAAATGTGCGCAGGAGCATGGACATGCTATTGGAAGGAGATATCGGCTATGAATTCCGTACCACTGTGGTGGGCGGCATACATACTGAAGAGGATTTCCGGGAGATCGGGCCCTTTATAAAGGGCTGCAGAAGGTATTTCCTTCAGAGCTACAAGGAAAGCGACATGGTGCTGGACCTTGCCGCAGGATTTTATCCTCCAAAAAAAGAAGAGCTCCTGATCTATGCAGAGCTTGTGAGGCCCTATGTGGGCAGCGTGGAGCTCAGAGGCGTGGACTGATTTAGCTTGAATTAGGCCGCTCCAGATGATAAACTTTAAGCATATGAAAACAGATATTCAAATGTAAGCAGGAAAGGTTATTTTATATGAAGATCATAAAAGCAAGGGATTATGATGATATGTCTTTAAAGGCTGCGGCCATAGTTGCCTCGGTGGTGACACTGAAGCCGGATGCAGTGCTTGGCCTGGCCACGGGCTCTTCTCCCATAGGCCTTTACAAGGTGCTTATCGACAAGTGCCGTAAAGGAGAGCTGGATTTTTCACAGATCACTACGGCCAACCTTGATGAATACGTGGGACTTGGGCCTGAGGATGATCAGAGCTACAGATATTTCATGAATCATAATCTGTTCGATCATATAAATATCGACAAATCCCGTACCTTTGTGCCGAATGGACTGGCCAAGGATCCTGATGCCGAGGTCAGGCGCTACGAGGAGCTGGTCAGGAGCCTTCCCGAGATGGAGCTTCAGCTTTTGGGACTGGGCGTGGACGGACATATTGGCTTTAACGAGCCTGCTCCTGTATTTCCAGAGGTGACCAACTGCGTGGAGCTGGATCCTTCCACCATAGAGGCCAACAAGAGATTCTTTGCTTCAGCAGATGATGTTCCCAGAAAGGCCTTTACCATGGGCATAGGCACCATCATGAGGGCAAAGCGCATACTTATGGTGGTAAACGGAGAGGCAAAGGCGGATATTCTATACAAGGTAGTCAATGGGCCTGTGGATCCTATGGTTCCGGCCAGCATACTCAGGTTTCACAGGGATGTGACCATAGTTGCCGATGAGGCGGCGCTTTCAAAATTCTGACAAGGGGGATTGCTATGATCAGAGTAGGTTTTTTGACGAGCGGAGGAGACTGCCAGGCACTCAATGCCACCATGCGCGGCATAGCCAAGGCACTCTATACCATGTACGGATCTGAGGTCGAGATCATAGGCTTTGAGGATGGCTACAGGGGGCTCATTTATGGGGATTACCGCAAGATGCAGCCCATGGATTTCTCAGGCATCCTGACCAGGGGAGGCACGCTGCTTGGCACCAGCAGGACTCCCTTCAAGTATATCGACGAACCTGACGAGAATGGCCTCAATAAGGTAGAGTCCATGAAAAATACCTACAAGAAGCTCAGGCTCAACGCTCTCTGCGTGCTGGGCGGCAATGGATCCCTCAAGACGGCCAATCGTCTTTCAGAGGAGGGACTCAATGTCATAGGGCTTCCAAAGACCATAGACAATGATCTCTGGGGCACGGAGGTGACCTTTGGCTTCCAGTCGGCTGTGGACATAGCTACCATGGCCATAGACAATATCCACACTACGGCAGCATCCCATGGCAGAGTATTCATAGTTGAGGTCATGGGCCACAAGGTGGGCTGGCTGACTCTGAATGCAGGCATAGCAGGCGGAGCGGATGTCATACTGATCCCCGAGATCCCCTATGACACAAAAAAGGTCATAGATGCCATAAAGGAACGCAACAAATCAGGAAAGGGATTTTCCATACTGGCGGTGGCAGAGGGAGCCATCACCAAGCAGGACGCAAAGCTTGGCAAAAAGGAGCTCAAGAAAAAGAAGGAAAAGGGCAAGGTCTACCCTTCTGTATCCTATGAGCTGGCAGACCAGATAACAGAAGCCTTGGGCAGTGAGGTCAGAGTCACTGTACCCGGACATACCCAGAGGGGAGGCATCCCCAATGCCTATGACAGGGTCCTTTCCACAAGGCTTGGAGCCGAGGCCGCAGCCTGCATAAAGAAGGGCGAATTTGGAGTGATGATGGCCAGGAACAAGCAAAAGATATGTACGGTGCCCCTTTCAGAGATCGCCGGAAAGCTGAAGATGGTAGATCCCAAATCGGACATAATAAAGCAGGCAAAGGCCGTGGGCATCTGCTTTGGAGATTGATCTATTTGATGGGCACAAAGGCTTTTTAGGCCCGTCAGCATAAAGGACAAGATGGCGTATCAGGCTTTATATCGTAAATGGCGTCCGCTCATATTTGAAGATGTATATGGTCAGGATGCCATCGTTACGACTTTAAAAAATCAGATAAAGGCGGACAGGGTAGGCCATGCCTACCTGTTTTGCGGTACCAGAGGAACAGGAAAGACCACGCTGGCAAAGATATTTGCCAGGGCAGTGAACTGTCCCCATGCCGCAGAGCACGAAGGAAGCCCCTGCAATGAATGCGCCGTATGCCGAGGTATACTGGACGAGACCTCCATGAACGTTTTCGAGATCGACGCAGCATCAAACAACAGCGTGGATGACGTAAGACGCATAAAGGAGGAGACGGAATACCCTCCTGTGGAGGGGAGATATAAGGTATACATCATAGACGAGGTGCATATGCTCAGTACCTCAGCCTTCAATGCGCTGCTAAAGACCCTTGAGGAGCCTCCGGCCTATGTCATTTTCATCCTGGCCACCACAGACCCTCAAAAGGTGCCTGCGACCATACTCAGCCGCTGTCAGCGCTATGATCTCAGGCGTATCGGCACTGAGGTCATAGAGGCCAGGCTTTCTGAGCTTTGTGCTGCTGAAGGCCGCAAGGCAGAGGCCCGGGCCCTGAGCTTCATAGCCAGGAGCGCTGACGGCTCCATGAGGGATGCGCTGAGCCTGCTGGACAGATGTCTTTCTTTTCTCGGAGGTGGGGAGCTTAGCTATAACGATGCCCTGGAGGTCATAGGGGCTGCCGACATCACCTCATTTTCAGAGCTTTACAGGGCCATATGCTCCGCTGACATAGAGACCGCCCTCAGGATAGTGGCGGATACTGCAAGGGCAGGTAGGGAGATGGCTCAGTTCACCAATGACATGATATGGTATCTGCGGAACGTGCTGCTGAGCATGAGCGCAGATGATGTTTCAGACATACTGGATGCCTCAGAGGAGGATCTTTGCAGGTTCAGGGAGGACAGCAGGCTTTCCGGAAAGGAACGCCTCATATATATAATGTCAAGCCTTGCAGAGCTTTCAAACCGTATGCGCTTTGCTCCGCAAAAGAGGACCCTTTTGGAGGTAGAGCTCATCAGGCTCTGCGCCGGAAGATCAGATAATGGCAGATCGGAGCAGGAACAGGTCTCTGCCAGGTCAGAGGCTGGATATACAGCAGAAAAGGAAAAGTCTGCACCTGCAAGACCAGAACAAACGTCCGCGCCAGAAAAGGAAGAGCAGAAGCCCGCACCAGTAAAAATAGAGCATAAGCCTGCACCAATGAAGGCAGAGCAAAATATTCCAGCAAAAAAGGCCGTCCCTGAGCAAGAGCCGGTCAAGCAGGAGATAAGGCAGACGGCAGCCCAGGGAGGAAAAGGCAGCATAGAAGAGATACGCCGCAGCTGGGCTTCCCTCGTGCCCCAGCTTGCCCCCTCAAATCGTTATGTATATGAAAACGCAGTGGTAAAGGAGGAGGGAGGCAGGCCTGTGGTGATATTCAGGTCTGCCATGAATTTCAAGATAGCATCCACAAACAAGGAGGAAAACGGCCTGACCAGGCTTTCCGAGCTTTGCAGGGAGCAGCTTTCGCTGGATGTCAGGTTCGGAGGCAGAGTGGCCAGAAAGGGCGAGATCGAGGCCGAGGCAGATCATATCACCGACGAGGATCTCAGCAGGATCAATTTTCCTGTAGAAATAGAAGGATAAGATCAGCAGCAGATGAAAATAAACGGATGCTGATAAGCGATCATATAAAAGTAGGAAAAATTTAAGTATACAAAAGTTGTTATTTTATTTAAAATAACGCATTATAGCTTAATTAGAGGAGCATTTCTATGGCAAAAAGAGGCGGATTTCCGGGAGGCATGATGCCCGGCAACATGAATAATCTGATGAAGCAGGCTCAGCGCATGCAGCGCCAGATGGAGGAGCAGCAGAAGGAGCTTGAGGAAAAAGAGTTTACTGCCCAGGCAGGAGGCGGTGTCGTAAAGGTTACCGTCAGCGGTAAAAAGGAGATCACAAAGGTCAGCATAGACCCTGAGGCCTGCGATCCCGATGATGTTGAGACATTGGAGGATCTGGTCATGGCTGCGACGAATGAGGCACTGAGACAGGCTGAAGAGGCCAATGCCCAGATCATGGGCAAGCTGGCCGGAGGTCTTGGAGGCTTTGGAGTCTGATGGATTATTACGGAAGCCATATAAACAGGCTGATCGAAGAGCTTCAGTCACTGCCGGGCATAGGAGCAAAAACAGCCCAGAGGCTGGCCTTTCATATCATAAACATGCCGCCAGAGCAGGTAAAAAGCCTGGCAGCTTCCATGACGGATGCCAGGGCAAACGCCAATTATTGCAGAGAGTGCTATACTCTGACTGATGAGGAGCTTTGTCCCATATGCAAAAGTGCAAAGAGGAATCATCGTCAGATCATGGTCGTAGAGACCTCCAGGGATCTGGCAGCCTACGAGCGCACCGGAAGGTATGAGGGTGTGTACCATGTGCTCCGTGGTGTCATAGCTGCCATGCGTGGCGTAGGCCCCAACGACATAAAGCTGAAGGAGCTCATGGCCAGGCTCCAGGCAGCGGATGGCAGCCTGCTCTGCGATGAGGTCATAGTGGCTACCAGCTCCTCCCTTGAGGGAGAGACCACGGCCATGTACATATTGAAGCTGATCCGCACCCTTGGCATGGAGCTCAAGGTCACCAGGATAGCCCAGGGTGTGCCGGTGGGAGGAGATATAGAAAATACTGACGAGGTGACGCTGGAAAGAGCGCTGCTCGGAAGGACGGAGATGTAATGGACAAGTACGAATTCAATATAAAGATAGATCAGATCAAAAAGAGGGCTGATGAGGGAGACTACCGCACTGCCATGAAGATCGCTGACAGCATAGACTGGTCAAGGGTCAGGAACATAAATCTGCTTACCCTGGCTTCTTCGGTCTATGAGAAAAACGGTGAGTATGACGAGGCCAAGGACAAGCTCCTTCAGGCCTTTGAAAGAGCGCCTGTTGGAAAGCGTCTCCTTTACAAGCTTTGCGAGATCTCAGTCAGGTCCGGGGACCTGGAGGAGGCCAGGGACTATTATAATGAATTCGTGGACATAGCGCCTGATGATGCAGGGGCCCATGTGCTGGCATATCTTATACTCAGGGGATCGGGAGCTCCTTATGACAGGCAGATATCCGAGCTCAGCCAGTATACGGCCTCAGAGCCGGATGAGCGCTGGCTCTATGAGCTGGCAAAGGTCTATGACGAGGCTGGCTACGGCAGGGAATGTGTTTCCATATGCGACAGGATAGCGCTGCTGTTTGGCGCAGGCAGGTATTCGGATAAGGCCATGCAGCTGAAGGCAAAGTATGAAAAGCTCACCGAGGCGCAGCAGGAGCTTATAAATGACGAGCCCAGGATGGCCGTGGAGCAGATGAGCCCGGAGGAAGCCGGGGACGAGCTTGCAGCCATCAGATATGAAAATGAAGACGAGGCCTTTGAGGAGTATCTCAAGGCTCATGATCTGGATAAGCCCCTTGTAAGGGAAGAGGCTGCGGCAGAGCCTAATGCAGGGCAAAAGGAAGCTGCGGCAGTGTCTGAGACACCGGCGCCGCAGGAGGCAGCCGTATCCAAGGCAGGACCTGATTACAGTGAGGGACTTTCAGCAGAGGTAAACAGGCTTTCATCCTCACAGATGATGGAGGACCATGCCTCTAAAGAGGAAAAGACCATCATATTCGACAGCCAAAGGATGGAGGAGCTCAGGCGTCTGGTCATTAAGGACGGCAGGGCAGAGGACAGGGGCAGCCTTGACCTCATAAAGAAGCCAGAGGTAAATATAAGCGTTGAAAGCGTAAAGCCTGTTCCTGCACCTGAGCTGACAAAGGAGGTCATTGCTCCGGTGGTGGAGGCTCTCGGCAAGGCTGCCCTTGGCAGGGAGGTGCAGACAGCAAAAGCCGTATCAGATACGGTAGCTTCGTCTGTAAATGCCGTTTTGCAAGGGCAGGGCGCTGCTACAGCAGCTCAGCCAAAGGACAGAGTCGTCGCAGAGGCAGCTCAGGAAAAGCCGGCTGCCAAAAGTCCTAAGGAGCAGACTGTACCCCAGGCCGAAGCTTCGGAGGAACCCGCAGCCAAGCCCCAGGGACAGACGTCCCGGGAGGCAAAGCCCGTACAGAAAAAAGCCGTGAAAAAGCATCATATGATCATAGAGGCAGAGGATGCAGAATCCGGCTTTGAGATAGCCAAGGATGAATTAAAGAATATCCACAAGGAATATGGCCTCAGCAATACCGCTCTCAAGACCTCAGCAAAGAAGCTTAACGAGAGAGGCCTCAGTGAGGCAGTCATAGAAAAGCTCAGAGGCAAGGATTTCATCGTGGAATCTGCGGGAGACCTGTCTCCAAAGCTCCTGGACAGCATATACAGGCTGATCAGAGAGGATGAATCCGGCATGATAGTAGTCCTGATAGATGTTCCCGAGGGCCTGGATCGTATCGAGGCCAGAAAGCCGGAGATCTTTGGACTCTGCGATCTGGTATCTGACTTTGATGAGGAATATGAGGATCAGGATGCTGGGGATGAGGACGGTCTGGATGAGGGATATGAAGACGATGCCGACGGCTATGAGGACGAGGACCATCCCGAAGATGAGGATGAGCCCTATGACGATATCGACGACTACGATGACGCCGGGGATGATTCCTATGATGAGGACTACGATAACGATCCCTATGAGGATGATGATCCGGATATCTCGGAGGATAGACCTGTAAGACGGGGCAACAAGCGTGCCAATGCGCCGGAGCTCCACAACAATATCAGGATAGAGCCTCCAAAGGACTCTGATGAGGAGATGGAGCTGGATGACTTTGCCCAGTATTGCTGCCAGTATGCTTCAGAGATAGACTGCAGCATCACCGGCAAGAGCATGCTTGCCCTTTACGAGCGTATAGAGCTTATGGAAGAGGACAGCATACCTCTGACAAAAAGAAATGCCGTCAGGCTCATAGAGGAGGCTGCGGACAGGGCTGAAAAGCCGCCCATTGGCAAACGCTTAAAGGGCATGTTCAGCTCAAAATACGACAAGAATGGCCTTTTGATACTAAAGGAGGAGGACTTTATATATTGAGCCGCTCCGCTGACAGTATGAGATCCTGCGGACTTGGCTTTGACATATGGATATACTGAATTTTATAAAAGGACACGAGGTGTTTATACTGACAGTGACCTTCCTTACTGCCATGACCCTCTATGGACATTACAGAGGGCTGGTACGTATGCTCCTGTCAGCTGCTTCGATAGTCATCACGCTTTTCATATCAAACATGATACTTCCTCATACCAGAGCCTTTCTTATGGAACAGGATGTCTTTTCCTCCATTACGAATGCTCTGGGAGAGAGCCTGGAGCCAGCCTTCTCCTTGGGAGGGGAGAGTGCCGCTGATACAGGAATAATATACGAGCTCATAGATGCTGACCGCATAGTGGAGGATGCAGCAGCCTCCGTAGGAGGTATAGCCCTGAATATCATCTGCTTCATACTGATATTCATAATCATCAGGCTGCTTTTAAAGCTGCTTTTAAAGGTTTTCGACCTGATCACCTCCATACCCGTGGTCTCCGGGCTCAATCAGATCGGTGGAGCCCTGGTGGGATTTGCAGAGGCCCTGATATATGTGTGGATAGTCATGGCCATAGCTGCGCTTACTCCAAGCTTTGGCACGAGCGCTGCCATACTTTCTCAGACTGCGGGCAGTGATCTCCTGAGCTTTTTATATCACAACAATATCATAGTACAGCTGCTGCTCAGCATATTCGGGGCATGATGTTTTCAGCATGTTCGGAGCATGACATTCAGAATGTTCAGAGCGTGATGTTCAGTATGTTTGGAGCATGACGCACTGCATAAGTCGAACATGGGCTCCGTACCGTCGGGCAGGCAGGACAGCAGGGTTGGAGGTGCAGGTACATGACACTGGCTTACAAACAGGACGAGGGCGAATTCCACATCCATGTGAAAAAGGGAGAGGTGGGCAGATACGTGATACTTCCCGGGGATCCGGGAAGGTGCGAAAAGATCGCAAAGTATTTCGATGATCCCGTATTCATAGCCCAAAACAGAGAGTATGTGACCTATACGGGAAAGCTTTTGGGAGTACCGGTCAGTGTGACCTCCACAGGCATAGGAGGCTCTTCTGCATCCATTGCCATGGAGGAGCTCATACACTGCGGTGCCGACACCTTTATCCGGGTAGGCACCTCCGGAGGCATGAAGAAGGACGTGATGGGCGGAGATGTGTGCATAGCCACAGGTGCTATCCGCTTCGAGGGCACATCCAAGGAATATGCCCCCATAGAATGGCCGGCAGTACCGGATTTCGGCGTGACCAGGGAGCTCAAGGATGCAGCAGACAGGCTGGGCTTCAGGAATCATACGGGAGTGGTACAATGCAAGGACAGCTTTTACGGACAGCACAGTCCCCAGAGCATGCCCCAGTCAGCGGTCCTTGGTCAGCGGTGGGATGCCTGGCTGGAGCTGGGTGCCCTTTGCTCGGAGATGGAATCCGCTGCCTTGTTTACAGTGGCTGCGGCCAGGGGAGTGAGGGCTGGTTCAGTGCTCCTTGTGATAGCCAATCAGACCAGAAGGGAGCTTGGCCTTTCGGATCCCCAGGTATACGATACGGACAGAGCGATCAGAGTCGCCGTAGAAGCCATAAAGGAACTGATAAAGAAGGATGGTGAATGATCATGGCAAAGATAAAGAGAGTATTTCTGATGGTGCTTGACAGCATGGGCTGTGGTTATGAGCCCGATGCTGACAAATTCGGAGATGTCGGAGCAAATACACTGAAGAGCATCAGGGGATCAGAAAAATTCCATTGTCCCAACATGGAAAGGCTGGGCCTCTTTCACATAGATGGATTTGCCCCCGATCCCAGGGAGGACGATTATGTGGGAGAGCCAGAGGGGGTTTATGGACGCCTTCATGAGATCTCCATGGGAAAGGATACTACAGTGGGACACTGGGAGATAGCCGGACTGATCTCAGAGAAGCCCCTGCCTACCTATCCCGAGGGATTTCCCAAAGAGGTTATAGAGGAGTTTGAAAGACGTACTGGCAGAAAGGTCATATGCAACCTGCCCTATTCCGGCACCGAGGTCATAAAGGACTATGGCGAGGAGCATCTGCGTACCGGTGCCCTGATAGTTTATACCTCCGCTGATTCCGTATTCCAGATCGCTGCCAACAAGAGCATAGTGCCGCTGGAGGAGCTTTATCGCTACTGCCGCATAGCCAGAGAGATGCTGGTAGGCGAGCACGGAGTAGGCAGAGTCATAGCCAGGCCCTTTGAGGGCACCTGTGCCGCAGATTTCAAGAGGACTGCAGAGCGTCATGACTTTTCGCTGATACCTCCAAGAGACACCATGCTTGACGAGCTTCAGAAGGCCGGAAAGGCCTCCATCGGCATAGGAAAGATAAAGGATATATTTGCAGGAAAGGGAGTGGACGACTGTGAGTACACTACTCCCACGGTATCCAATGCCGATGGGCTGCAAAAGACCTCTGCCCTCCTGCCTGTGGATTTCGAGGGTCTCTGCTTTGTAAATCTGGTGGAGACGGACATGATATACGGCCACAGAAGGGATATCGACGGCTATGCAAATGCCATCAGCCAGTTCGATAAATGGCTTGGAGGATTTGAAAAGGAGATGAAGGAAGGGGATGTGATCATGATCACGGCAGACCATGGCTGCGATCCAGGCTTTACCGGTACTGACCACACCAGAGAGTACATACCCTTCCTGGCCTATGGCAAGGGCCTTAAAAAGGATGTGAGCCTCGGTACCAGAGTTGGCTTCTGCGATATTGCAAAAACCATACTGGACATGTTTGAAATAGAGGCCAGGGACATCCCCGGAAACAGCTTCAAGGAGCAGATCCTGGCATAAGATGTGCAGAGTCACTGTAGTCATACCAAATTATAACGGACTGAAATTCATGGAGCCGTGCATGTCTGCCTTAAAAAAGCAGACATACACGGACTTTTGTGTGCTTATTGTGGATAACGGCTCTAAAGATAGCTCCGCAGAGTGGATAAGTCATGCAGCCAAGGCCTGGCCTGAGCTTAGGATAAGCTCCATACTCCTGAAGGAAAACACCGGCTTTGCAGGAGCCGTGAACCTGGGCATAGAGGAGGCAAAAAGTGAGCTGATCCTTCTTTTGAATAACGACACCGAGCCCGAGCCTGAGTTCATAGACAGGCTCGTGGCAGCCTTTGACCGCTCTTCACAGTCCAAAGGAAGGGAAAAAGAGCTTTTTGCCGCATCACCAAAGATGCTGCAGCTTTATAACAGGGAGCTTTTGGATGATGCAGGAGATGGCTTCTGCCTTTTGGGCTGGGCCTTCCAGCGGGGAGTGGGACAGCCTGAAAGCATGCCTCGTTATGAAAGGGAGGCTTCTGTTTTTTCTGCCTGTGCGGGTGCCTCCATGTATAAAAAGGAGCTTTTGAGCCGGGTAGCCATACCTGGCAGCAGGAGCTTTGAGGACAGGGATGGAAATGTTCATACCTGCCGGGAATATTTTGATACGGAGCACTTTGCCTATCTTGAGGATCTGGATCTGAGCTTCAGGGCCAGGATCCAGGGGCTGAGGATAAGCTATGTGCCGGATGCCCGTGTGCTCCACGTGGGGAGTGGCACCTCGGGATCAAAGTACAATTCCTTCAAGGTGCGCCTTGCAGCAAGGAACAATGTCTGGCTCTGCTATAAGAACCTTCCGATACTTCTGCTTTTGCTGAATCTGCCGGGATTTTTGGCAGGAATCCTCATAAAGCAGCTCTTCTTTGTAAAGAGGGGCTTTGGGAGGGATTATGCCCTAGGGTTTTTAGAGGGCATCAGAGGCATACCAGGGTGCAGGAAGAAGACATTCCGGCCAGGAAACCTTATGAATTATGTGCACATAGAGCTTTTTATGCTCAGGGATACCTTTTCCTATGCTGCTGATCTTTGCAGGAGGAAGCTTTTTAAATGAATACTCCGGATCCAAGAAGATCCTATATAAATACCTTGCTGATAGCATTGAACATAGTCTGGTTCCTCTTTCTGAGCACCCAGGGAAGGACCGAGTACGACATGGACATGATGCTGCGCTTTGGAGCCTGCTATGAGCCCCTGGTGATCCAGGAGCATCAGTATTGGAGGCTTTTGAGCTCCTGCTTCATGCATTTTGGCATGGCACATCTTGCAAATAACATGATAGTGCTCTTTGCCCTGGGAGACATGGTGGAATCAGAGCTTGGACACCTGCGCTACCTGCTTTTTTATCTGCTCTGCGGCATTGGGGGCAATATCCTGTCCGTGGTTTACGGCATGAGCACCGGAGCCTATGGCATATCAGCCGGAGCCAGCGGGGCCATCTTTGGCGTGGAGGGCATGCTTCTTTATATGGCCTACAGAAGGGGAGGCAGCTTTTCGGGCATGAGCAGCAGAAGGCTTATGATCTCCATAGCCCTCAGTGTCTATCTGGGAGCCGTGGGCGGCGGAGTCGATGTGGCAGCCCATGTGGGAGGGCTGCTTTGCGGAGTCGTGCTCTGTGCAGTTTTTTACCATCCTCCAGGGAGGGAAAGGATATGAGATACAGGATAGAT
>CALWET010000103.1 GCA_944377385.1 uncultured Lachnospiraceae bacterium
GGGCCCTCAATATAAGGCCTCCCAGACTGATAAAGAGACCTCAGCATCACACATAATAGCAGCGCTTCATATATCCCGAAAGCCTCTCTGAAAGCCGTTTATGCTCCGGTGCCGTAAGCTCCGGATCCTTTGTCAAAAGCTTTTCGGCAGCTTCCCTTGCCGGTCCCAGCAGCTTTGAGTCCCTGTATATGTCTGCCGTCACAAAACCCATCTCACCGCTCTGCCTGAGACCAAACAGATCCCCGGGCCCTCTGAGCCTCAGATCCTCAGAGGCTATGAAAAAGCCGTCATTTGAGTCCCTCAATATCCTGAGCCTTTCAGCCGCCTCCTCACTTTCAGAGGTGTTTATCATGATGCAATAGGACTGGGCACTTCCGCGGCCGACCCTGCCTCTCAGCTGATGAAGCTGGGACAGTCCGAACCTGTCCGCATTTTCTATCATCATGACAGTAGCCTCCGGCACGTCCACTCCCACCTCTATGACAGTCGTGGCCACCAAAAGCTCTGTCTCTCCGTTTTTGAAGGCCTCCATGGCCTCGTCCTTTTCAGAGGGCTTCATCCTGCCATGGAGGCAGCCTATCCTTACACTGTCAGGGAATATCCCTCTGAGCTTTGCAGTGAGAGTCTCCACATCCTGAAGGCTGTCTCCCTCCTGCTCAGGCAAGCCCTCCTCGCCCTCCTTGTCTATGGCCGGACAGACTATATATGCTCTGTGGCCTTTTTTTATCTCATCATAGATGAACTTATATGCGTTCCTGCGATACTGCGGGCCTACTACGGTATTTTTTATCGGTATCCTGCCCTCGGGCCTCGAAGAAAGTATGGAAACATCCATGTCACCGTAAAGTATCATGGACAGGGTCCTTGGAATAGGGGTGGCGCTCATGAACAGCATATGAGGGAGCCCGCCCTTCTGCTTCATCGCCTCACGCTGGGCCACTCCAAATCTGTGCTGCTCGTCAGTGACGATGAGCCCAAGCCTGTCATAATCCACCTTTTCCTGAAACAGTGCATGGGTACCGATTATGACATCTGTTTTATGCTCCCTGATGAGCTCATAGGCCCTTTCCTTTTCCTTTTTCTGTATGGAGCCGCAAAGGAGCAGACAGCGGAGCCCCGTATCCTCCTCCGGAAACAGCTCCGTAAAGCTCTGGTAATGCTGCTTTGCAAGCACCTCCGTAGGAACGAGCAGGGCCGTCTCACAGCCGTTAAAGGCGGCAAAGGCCATGGCCAGGAAGGCAACGATGGTCTTTCCCGAGCCCACATCTCCCTCAAGGAGCCTGTTCATGATGCTTCCAGAGCTCATGTCCCTGGTGATTGTCTTTACGGCCTCGGACTGAGCCGTGGTGAGCTCAAAAGGCAGTCCGGCGCTGAGCTTTAAAAATCTTATGTCAGGCCTGCATCTATAATCAGAGCCCTGGGCGGAAAAAAGCAGCTTCCTTCTTTTTTGAAGCAGGAAGAAAAACAGCAGCTCATCAAAGCAGATCCTTTTCATGGCATCCGAAAGCTGCTGCCGATCCCTTGGGAAATGTACGGATAAAAGGGCCTGTTCCTCTCTAAAAAGGCCCAAGCCTTCCCTTATATCCTGAGGCAGGAATTCCGCTGACAGCTCCCTGAAAAAATCAGAGCTCAGGGCCTCCTTGGACGCATTCAGCCTCTGCTTGCTGCTTACGCCTTCCTTGAGCCTGTATACCGGCATCAATCTGCCAAGATAGCCCTTTTTATAGTCCTCGGGGCGGTATATCTTTGGCTGAGACATGATCAGACGTCCATTCTTTTCATAGACCCTGCCCCTGAACACAAAATGAGAGCCTGCCTTCAGAGTCTGCTTTATATAGGGCATATTGTACCAGGAGAGCTGGAGCCTGCCGGTCATGTCCGATATGTACACATTTACTATGGTCATCCCATTGAAACGGTTTATGACCCCATCCCTTGAAAGGACACACTCCACGGCCTCTGTCCTGCCTGGTGTGAGCCTGAATATCTCCTTTGGCTCCTCAAAGCACTCATAATCCCTTGGCAGGTCAAATATCAGATCCTCTGCACAGGAAATGCCGAGGCGCATAAGCGCCCCGGCAGTCTTTTCACCTATTCCTTTAAGGCTTGTAAGCTCAGTCATTATTTATTCCACACTGAGTATATAATAATATATGGGCTGGCCTCCATACTGAAGCTCTATCTCCATGTCAGGAAACGCCTTTTGTATGTCAGCCTTCAGGCACTCTGCATCCTCCTCGGAGACATCCTCGCCTCTGTATATGGTACACAGCTCGCTCTCATCATTTACCATGGCCTTTATGAGATCCAGGGCAGTCTCATTCAGGATCTGACCCACAGCCAATATGCCACGGTCTCCTATGCCCATGATGTCGCCCTCAGAGATCTCCTTTCCATCCACCTGGGTATGCCTTACTGCATAGGTCACCTGGCCGGAGCTTACAGTCTGCAGGCTCTCGGTCATTGAACGGGCGTTGTCCTCGGGATCTATGCCGTCACAGTAATTGATCAGTGCTGTGATGCCCTGAGGTATGGTCTTTGAGGGGATGACGAATATATTTACGTCCTTATTTATCCTGGCCGCCTGCTCTGCCGCAAGTATGATGTTCTTGTTGTTTGGAAGCACAAATACATTGTCTGCATTTACAAGCTCGATGGCATTGAGTATATCCTCGGTGGAGGGGTTCATGGTCTGTCCGCCCTCTATGACATAATTTGCCCCAAGTCCCCTGAATATCTCTGAAAGCCCGCTTCCGGCACAGACCGTCACAAAGGCACATTCCTTGTGCTCCTGCTTTGAGGGCTTTGAGCTGAGCTTTTCAGAGGCCTTTTTCAGCTGCTCCATGGCAGCGATCTTTGAGGCATCCTTTATCAGCTTTTCCTCATGTTCCTCTCTCATGTTGTCCACCTTCATGCGGCTGAGAGAGCCCATCTCCAGTCCCTTTTCCAAGGCCAGTCCGGGATGGTTTGTATGTACATGCACCTTGATGATCTCATCATCAGCAACGCAGACTATGGAATCACCTATGCTCTCAAGAAAGGCCGACAGTCTGCTGGTCTCTTCGGCTGTGAATTCATGGTCACCCTGTACCAGAAACTCAGTGCAGTATCCAAATTTTATATCATCAGAGGAGATATGCTTCCTCTCTGTTTTAAGCGTATAATTTGCTGAAGGCGCCGAGGTATCAAGCCTCAGATCCACCTCCTTGCCCTGCAGCGCAGCAAGGACTCCCTTTAAAAAGGTCATCAGTCCCTGTCCGCCGGAATCCACTACTCCCGCCTCCTTGAGCACGGGAAGGAGCTCAGGCGTGGACTCAAGGACCTGGTCTCCGTGATCTATGACTGCTGAAAGCAGTCCGGTAAGATCCTGATCCTGTCCCTGATCCGAGGCACAAAGCTCGGCAAGCTTTTCGGACATGCCCCTTGCTACGGTCAGTATCGTGCCCTCCTTTGGCTTCATAACGGCCTTGTAGGCTGTTTCTGATGCTCTGGAGAATGCCTCTGAAAGGACCTTTATATCCAGCTCCTCTGATTCGGAGGCCACCTTGCAGAAGCCTCTCAAAAGCTGTGAAAGGATAACACCGGAATTGCCCCTGGCACCACGAAGGGAGCCTCCTGAGATGGCCTTGCACACCAGGGGCATGCTGTTCTCGGTCACCTCGTCCACTGCCCTTGCTGCGGACATGACGGTCATGGTCATATTTGTCCCGGTGTCTCCGTCAGGTACGGGAAAAACATTGAGCTCGTTTATATATTCCTTGTTGGCCTCCAAATTTTTTGCGCCGGCAATAAAGCACTTCTTCAGAAGCTCCGCATTTATACTGTTCACTTCAGAATCTCCTCTCCGATCAGTCTATGGGCTTGACGCCTTCCACATAGATCTCCACGTTTCCCACCTTCATGCCGGTAAACTCCTGTACCTTGTACCTGACATTCTCTATGAGATTATCTGCCACGGCAGAGATGCTGACGCCATATGCCACTATGATATGCATCCTGAGAGAGACCTCGTTGTTCTGTATGCTCACGCTTATGCCACGGTCAAGGCTGTCCCTGCCAAGGAGCCTGACAAGACCGTCTCTCATGTTTATGGCTGCCATGCCTACGACTCCAAAGCACTCAACGGCCACAGAGCCCGCGTAGGTAGCCACTACCTCTTCGGAAATGCTGATGTCTCCCAGCTTGTTGCTGATCCTTCCCTTCATCAGTTGCCTCCTGTCCTTGGGATGATGAAACGGGCAGCTGCCCGCGTTTAACGCATTGTACCATAAAACAGACTAAAAGTGAATAAAAAGCTTGCATTTTATGTATTCATCTGTTAATATATCATTTGCGTCAAAATTAAGTAAGGAGGTGCAATCCGTGGCAAAGTGTGAAGTATGCGGGAAGTCAGTGCTCTTCGGAAACAAGGTCAGCCATTCCCACAGAAGGTCAAACAAGATCTTTAAGCCGAATGTCAAGAAGGTAAACGTTCAGACTGAAGCAGGTAACAAAAGAGTGTATGTATGTACCTCTTGCTTGAGATCAGGAAAGGTCCAGAGAGCAGCGATCAAGACTGCCTAAGACATAACAGACAAGCTTATTAAAACCTCCGGCATATGCCGGAGGATTTTTCGTCGTTATCAGAGCTTTGCCAGCGTTATCTGTCATGGGATCAGACAAAATGGACCCCTGCCTGGCGCAGCTTATCAGAGCCCCAGCTCCTTTTTGAGATCGGAAAGGGCCTGATCCACATTCATTGCACCCTCCTTGTACTTCTCCTTGAGATCCTCCTCAGCCTCAGAGATCTCGTTTTTAGCCATATCCTCCAGAGCCTCGGCCTTTGCCAGCTCCTGGTCCACCTTTTCCTCCATCCTTGAAAAGGCCTCAAAGGCTCCCTTGCCTATGCCCATCTCGGAAACAGAATTAGCTGCATTCTGGGCCTTTGCCGTCACGGCCTTTGCCTTGATCTCAGAGGCCTTCTGCTTCATGGCCTCTATCTCCTCTTCCATCTCCCTTAGTTTTGCCCTGACTGTAGAGGCAGCCTTTTGAGCGGATTCAAGAATTGCGGTCTGATTGCCAAGATCAGACTTGAGCTCTCCCTCCTTTGACAGTGCCTTTCTGGCGTCCTCCTCATTTCCGGCCTTCAGGGCAGCAGCCGCAACGCTGTGCCAATCCTCGATCTCCTTTTTAAGTTCGTCGAACTTCTTTTTAGCCAGGCTTTCATTTGCTATGACTGAAAGAGCCTCCTCCTTGATCTTTGCATACTCCTCGGTCGCATCGATTATGGCCTGATCCACTATCTTTTCAGGGTCCTCAAACTTTTCAAGGAGCTCATTTACATTTGCCTTGGCTATCATAGCCATCCTTTCAAAAATACCTGCCATGTCAAACCTCCTGTTCGGTCTTTATATTTTCCTTTGTATCTTCATCCTTCGAAGCGGCTTCGCTCCCAAGATACTTCCTCTTGAGCTCATCCTCCGCCGGATCAGCACCTATCGGTGTGCTCAGGATCTCCTTTACTCTGGCCTTTCTTACCTCATACTCTGCATTTTTCTTCAGCCTGAGATAGAGAAGCGCCATGGCTATGGCTATAAAAGCCGCCGCAAAAAGAGCTATATATCCTGGTGCCCTGCTCTCCGATCCGCTGTCCATGAGCTCCTCTGCGGTATCGGAAAAGACCTGGGAAAAGAATTCCTCATCCGATAGCTCCGTATCATAATACAGACGGTCCACATTATCGAGCATCAGCTCTCTGGCCTCCTCATCCATGACCGAAGCTGCAGCCGCCCCCGTATATATGAAGGTCAGATACTCTGAGGGGCTGTACTCCACAAAGCAAAGTAACATATGTCCTTCATCATCGAAAAGCTGCTCATAGCTCTCTTCAAGAAAAAGCCTGGCATCAGTCTCGCTTATGCCAAAGCCACTGCCGAATATCTCTCCACGTATCATGAGATAAGGCTGTATCCCGGTCTCGTCGTAAAAATATTCCATGCCGGAAAGAAGTTCGTCCTCGTCATAGATCCAGCCCAGGCTGTCATCATACCAATATGACGTCTTGGTGCAAAGCTCTGAGGAAAGCCGCTTTCTCGGCTCCGTGTCCGAGGGCATGAGCCTGCCTGCAGCAAACATAAGCAGTCCGATAACGGCAATGATGGAAAAAACAAGGGCTGCCGGAAACCAGGACGGGTACCGAGGCCTGTCTGCATTCCCTCTGCCCTCCGGACCGGATGCGGACGCAGATCCGGTTGCATGCACATCTCCTGTTGATGACACAGGTCCATTTGCAGGCGCAGCTCCGGATGCAGATGCGGTTTCAGGCATAGATGCAGGTCCAAAACTGCCCGAGGCCTGGGGCATCCCTGCAGAAGGGATATCCTCCCTTTTATACAGATCCCCGGGAGTACCTCTGCCTTCATTTCCGTAATTATTTATGACCACAGTATTCCTGCGGCCTCCAAAAAGCAGGAAGGGCCAAAGTGATGATCCTATGGAGGTCCGTGGAGTGCCAAGAGTAGGCATG
This sequence comes from uncultured Lachnospiraceae bacterium, assembly GCA_944377385.1. GTDB lineage: Bacteria > Bacillota > Clostridia > Lachnospirales > Lachnospiraceae > Avilachnospira. The sequence goes on from CALWET010000103.1 coordinate 6,506, forward strand.
GCACCGCCTCCCCTTCTCCTGTTTCCGGTAAAGGCTGAGCTGCCAAAGCCGGAAAAGGCCGAGGATGATCTTCTTACAGCAGACCTGCTTCTGCCGGAAAAACCGCGTCCAAAGGAGGAGCTCCTGCCGGAAAAGCCTCCTCTGAAGCCACCGCTCCTTCCTCCGCCTCTACCCATATATCCTACCTCCGCATGATGCTTTCAATTCCCCTAATGATCCGCCAGTGAAACGGAGCCTGAGATCAGTCATTCTCCTCCTGCCAGTTTGTGTAATACTGCTGTACATCATCATCCTCATCCAGCAGATCCAGGGTCCTCCTGAGATTCTTTACGGCCTGCTCGTCAGTCACAGACACAGTGACCTGAGGTATCATTGCCACCTCAGCCTCGGCCACAGGCACCTTTGCCTCGTCCAGGGCCATACGCACATTGTCAAAATCCTCCGGTGCGGTAATGATCTCAAAGCTGTCCTCTTCCTCCCTGAGATCCTCTGCTCCGGCATCAAGCACCAACATCATAAGATCATCTCCTGAGAGCTCGCACTCCTCCTTATCTATGATGATCTGGCCCTTTCTGTCAAACATATAGGAGACCGAGCCCTGGCTTCCAATGGAGCCCTGGCCCTTTGAAAAGGCCGCCTTTACGTTTGCCGCTGTCCTGTTTTTATTATCCGTCAGGGTATCAACTATGATGGCAACACCGTTTACTCCATAGCCCTCGTACCTGAGCTGCTGATAATTCTCACCCTCTCCTGCACCGGCTGCCTTCTTTATGCCTCTCTCTATGGTCTCGTTGGGCATGTTGGCTGCCTTTGCCTTCTGTATCACGAATTTAAGCTTGAAATTGTTGTTGGGATCAGGACCGCCCTCCTTTACGGCTATGGCGATCTCCCTGCCTATGATCGTATAGATCTTTCCCTTTGCGGCATCATTTTTTTCCTTCTTTGCTCTGATATTCGCAAACTTTGAATGTCCAGACATACATTAACTCCAATCGTTTTATAAATAAGCTTTTATCTTTTACTACAGCATTTTAACATCAAACGCCGTTATAATCAATTCTCACATATGGCAACGGCTGTCGTGAAGCCTGCCGTATCACTGATGCTCACATGTATGGAGCTTATCCCAAGCTCATCTGCCTGCTTTCTTGCTCTGTCAGAAAGCCTTACAAAGGGAGCTCCCGTAGCCTCATCCCTAAGGCACTCTATATCATGGGGAGCCATGGCTCTGAACCCAGTTCCCATGGCCTTTGTCACAGCCTCCTTGACAGCAAAATCGGAAGCCAGTCTTTCCCTTTTTTTATCTGCCTGGGAAATCTCAGCTTCCGTAAATATCCTCTCAAGAAAATGCCTGCGCTCACAGGCCCTGAGGACCCTTTCCACCTCTATGAGGTCTATACCCACGCCTATGATCATCCTTTACTACCGTCCGATCCGATAAAGCAGCCTTATTTGACGCTTCCGTTCCTGCTTTTTATGTTATAGCTCAGTCTCATGATGCTTTCTGAGAGATGGACATTTTCCACGACTATGCTGTCCGGCACATCGAGGTCCGTATGGGCAAAATTCCATATGCCCTTTATACCTGTGTCCTTTAGTATGTCGGCAAGCTCTATGGCTGAATGCTTTGGCACCGTCAGGGCTGCGATCTCGATCTGATTTTCCTCTATAAAAGATCTGAGTCTGTCCATGGGAAGTATCTGTATCCCGCCAAAGGTCTTTCCCACCTTCTGCTCGTCCTTGTCAAAAAGCGCCTTTATACTGAAGCCTCTTTTTTCAAAATCAGAATATCCTGCCAGGGCCCGGCCAAAGTTACCAGCTCCTATGATGATCACATTATGTACTCTGTCGATGCCAAGTATCCTTCCGATCTCCTCATAGAGATTTTTTACATTGTATCCATAGCCCTGCTGGCCGAAGCCTCCGAAGTTGTTGAGATCCTGTCTGATCTGAGAAGCAGTCACGCCCATCAGCTTGGAAAAATCCCCTGAGGATATGCGATCCACATCTGCAGAGAGCAGCTCTCCCAGATATCTGTAATACCTTGGAAGCCTCTGGATTATGGCCTGAGATATCTTTTTTTCCTGTGTTTCCATACCCTTATGTCCCTCCCAAAAGCACGTCCCGGCCAAGGCTGCCAGACCGCAGCTCCAGGCCTTATGCGCTTTTCGAAAATCGACTTAATTATATTTGATTGACATGTCTTTGTCAATCTTGCCTGATGTATATAAAAGGCGACAAAAACACCGCTGCGGCATCCTTTTGGTGCCGCAGCGGCATATTTCCGGCCGGTCCTGCCTCTATAAAGAAGTCAGGAACCAAGCATTTATTTTACATCATACCGGGATTGGGGGCAGGTGCCGGAGCAGGCTCCTTTATGGTGGCTACAGCTGCCTCGGTGGTCAGGAGCGTGGACGCAACTGACTCTGCGTTCTGAAGGGCTGACCTTGTTACCTTTGCTGGATCTATGATGCCCTCGGAGATCATATCCACATACTCCTCCTTTGCTGCATCAAAGCCCAGGCCATCCTTGCCCTCCTTTACCTTGTTGACTATGACTGCACCGTCCAGTCCGGCATTTTCAGCAATGCGGTAAAGCGGTGACTCAAGTGCTTTAAGGACGATGGCTGCGCCTGTCCTCTCATCGCCCTCAAGCTTTGCTACTACTGCCTCAACTGCCTTTGTGGCATGGATGTAAGCGCTTCCGCCTCCGGGTACGATACCCTCCTCAACTGATGCTCTTGTGGCGTTGAGGGCATCCTCCATACGAAGCTTGGCCTCCTTCATCTCTGTCTCGGTGGCAGCACCCACTCTGATCACGGCTACGCCGCCTGCCAGCTTTGCAAGCCTCTCCTGAAGCTTCTCTCTGTCAAAGTCTGAGGTGGTCTCCTCGATCTGAGCCTTTATCTGAGCTATCCTTGACTTGATATCCTCCTTGTTGCCAAGGCCGTCAACTATGATAGTGTCTTCCTTCGTTACCTTTACTGACTTTGCACGTCCAAGCATCTGGAGAGTAGTATCCTTGAGATCCAGGCCCAGCTCATCTGATACTACCTGTCCGCCAGTAAGTATGGCTATGTCGCGAAGCATGTCCTTACGCCTGTCGCCATATCCGGGTGCCTTGACAGCAACTACTGAGAAGGTTCCACGAAGCTTGTTTACTATAAGTGTCGTAAGAGCCTCACCCTCAACATCCTCGGCGATAATGAGGAGCTTTGCTCCCATCTTTACTACCTCCTCGAGCAGAGGAAGGATGTCCTGGATGTTGGAGATCTTCTTGTCTGTGATCAGGATATAGGGATCGTCAAGATTTGCCTCCATCTTGTCCATGTCCGTGCACATATAAGCACTTACATAGCCGCGGTCAAACTGCATGCCCTCTACCAGATCCAGCTCTGTCTTCATGGTCTTTGATTCCTCGATGGTGATGACACCGTCCTTGGAAACCTTTTCCATGGCATCTGCAACCATCTCTCCCACCTCATCGCTGGAAGCCGAGATAGCTGCTACCCTTGAGATCTGCTTTCTGCCCTCAACTGCCTGAGATGACTTCTCGATATCTGCAACGGCAGCATCAACGGCCTTGCGCATACCCTTACGCATAACGATGGGGTTTGCACCGGCTGCCAGGTTCTTCATTCCTTCATTTATCATGGCCTGGGCCAGTACGGTAGCTGTGGTGGTACCATCACCGGCAACGTCGTTGGTCTTTGTGGCCACTTCCTTTACCAGCTGAGCTCCCATGTTTTCATATGCATCCTCGAGCTCGATCTCCTTTGCTATGGTAACACCATCATTTGTGATCAGGGGAGTTCCAAAGGACTTGTCCAGGACAACGTTCCTGCCCTTGGGTCCCAGGGTGACCCTGACTGTATCTGCAAGCTTATTGACGCCCTCCTCCATCGCCTTGCGGGCATCAACACCATATTTAATATCCTTAGCCATATCTGTTTGCCTCCAAAATCAAAAGATTATTTTGCGATCAACGCAATGCTCAGTTTTCCTTACTCTATGATAGCAAGTATGTCGGACTGCTTTACTATGAGATATTTTTCCTCATCTATCTCTATCTCAGTTCCTGAATACTTGGAATAGACCACCTTGTCACCGGGCTTTACCTGCATCTTGACTTCCTTGCCGTCGATCACTCCTCCGGGGCCGGCTGCAACCACCTCACCCTGTCCGGGCTTTTCCTTGTCCTGTCCAGGAAGCACTATACCTGACTTCGTTGTCTCCTCGGCCTGAAGCTTTTTAAGCACTACCTTATCGTCAAGCGGTACTAATCTCATAACTAAAAACCTCCTTTGATCCTCAAGATCATATCTGCAATGCCATTTTCTATAAATATGCGGCACGGCTTTTTCTCTTTCCGCGGGATATTGTAGCATTTGATGTTAGCAGTGTCAACCCTTGAGTGCTAACAAATTTATAAAAAATATATAAAATAAAGAGTCACCTGATCTGCTGCCCCTTTATACGGCCCCAAGGCGCCAATGGCTTTTGCCGGAGCAGCTTTTACTCATGGATCAAAGGTCCTTAGGACACAGGATTTTCCTTGTATCGGCCTGCAAATTATGCTATCATTTAATCAGCCTGAGATGTACGTTTGGTTTATTCAATTACTTCCACAATCTGACATACGGGACTTCAGTATTGTAGCGTGGATGTCGGGCCGCCCCGGGCGGATGGCTGAAGCAGCTTCCGAGAAGACCCACCCTGGCTTTTAGCTGGGAGTCACTTATAAACCGACGGCACCTTGGGTTTTTGCTTATCTCTTTTGGAATTTTGATTATCTTTCTGGAGAGCTTGATCCATGACGGCCTCAATGCCGCAGACTGAAAAAGGAGGTCATGATGACTGATTACGGAAAGCTTTTGGAGATGGCCATAGAAAGGCTGCCCCTTTCCTATGTGCCCTACTCACATTTTCATTGCTCCGCAATGCTGCTGTGCAGTGACGGAAAGCTGTTTCATGGCATGAATATAGAAAATGCCGCCTACACCCCCACTATCTGCGCTGAGCGCTGTGCCATTTTTAAGGCCGTATCTGAGGGATACAGGGATTTCAAGGCCATGGCCGTAGTGGGCTGTGATGAGAGCATACTCAGCTCACCTGAGTTTACCCAGGAGCATATACTGCCGCCCGGCTCCGGAAACAGCGGGCCCTGCGGTGTATGCCGCCAGGTCATGCAGGAGTTCTGCGATCCAGAAAGCTTTGATATCATACTTGGACGTTCGGCTGAGGATTATACGGTCTATAAGCTAAAGGATCTTTATCCCTATGCCTTTGGACCGGCGGATCTAAACAAATAGCTGAACCGCAGCACTTTACATTAGGCCCCGCAGGGCTATAATAGATAAAAAGAGCCTTGCCTTTTCGGAACTCTGCGTATTTCCTCTCAGAGGCAAAAGGGCTCATATAACTGGAGGTATAAATATGTCAAAACGTGGAGCAGGTAAATTTTTTGGTGTAGCCGCCGTGCTTGCAGCAGGCGCTGTTTTTGTAAAGTATCTCAAGGACTATACGGATTTCAGAGAGGCTGCAGAGCCTGATCTGTCCAACCTGAAGGACAGCTCAAGCCAGGCCAGGGATGCCGTTAAGCGCACCTACATCTCCATCAAGGACAGATCCGGAGTCAAGGAGGCTGCAGGTGATCTCGCAAAGGCCGCAGGCCGCATGGCAAAGGATGCCGGAAGCGTGGCCATGGTCGCTGGCAAAACCACTGTGGATACTGTAAAGGATATAAAGTCCATGTACGACGAGGACCCTGAAGCCGCAAAGCAGGAGGTCCTTGGAAACTTCAAGGATATGAAGGATGACATAGCGGACACTATATCAGAGGCTGCCGACAAGATAAGCGGCATATGGAAGGGCGAAGCAGACGATGCTGAATACGAAGCCGCCGAGGTCTGCGAGGATGAAGCAGGTGATGACGCTCCCTGGTCTGATGGCGACTGCTGTGACTCCTGTGAGGAAGCCTCAGAGGATGCTTCTGACGAAGCAGACGAGGATGAACCAAAGCCCGAGGCAGCAACTGTATCAGAGGATCAGATCTGATACTTAAAAATTGAAGAAGGCCTCCTGGCCTCATCTGACAAACGATCAAAGATCCGGCAAGCTCCATTCTTATGGAAGCTTCCGGATCTTTTTATGCTACGGGTTAAAAGCCTGCATACTGTATAAGACAGGCTATATCTGCTGCTGCCCACCTTCCAGTGCCTCTGCGGAATCCAGCTCAAACCAGAACTCCACTCCATTTTCCCTGTTTTCCGCTCCGCAGCTCTGTCCATGGGCATCCATGACAGCCTTTACTATGGAAAGCCCTATACCGCTTCCCCCATAGGCTCTGGTACGGGCCTTGTCCACCTTATAAAACTTTTCCCAGATCCTTTGCATATCCTCGTCAGGGATCCTGCTTCCGTCATTATAGACCGAAAGCCTGAGATGTCCATCCCTGGGCTCTGAGCTGAATATGATGCGTCTTTCCCCGTCTATATGATTAAGGGCATTCGTGAAATAGTTTGTCAGCACCTCCTCTATCCTGAATTCATCTCCCCAGACCCAGATATCCTCAGGGACCTGATTTATGACCAGGGCATGCTTTTCCTCGATCTCCAGCCTGTGAGCCTCTATAGTGCTTGCCACAAGCTCAGAAATATCAAAGCGCTGTATGTCCATCACATCGTTTCCAAACTCAAGATTCGTAAGGGAGGTGAGCTGCTTTACCATCTTGTTCATCTTCATGGCCTCGTCCATGATGACGCTGCAGTAATAATCCCTGCTCTCCTGATCCTCAGCCATGCCTTCAGTCAGCCCTTCGGCATAGCCCTCTATCAATGCGATCGGAGTCTTGAGCTCATGAGAGACATTTGATATGAAATCCTTTCTCATATCATCTATCTTTATCTTTTCCTCTATGTCCTTCTGCAGCTTGAGATTGGCGGTTTTAAGCTCTGCAATGGTCCTTTCCAGCTGCTCGGACATGTCATTCATCGACTCTCCGAGTATACCCAGCTCATCCTGACGTTTGCCCTCATATCTCACTCCAAAATCCAGCTCTGCCATGCGCTTCGATATGGAGGCCAGCTTGTTTATGGGCTTTGTAATGGCTCCTGTGGTAAAAAATATGGCTATGCTCCCCAGCACCAGTACAAGTATGCCTACTATGAGCAGGAAACGATTGGTGATCCTTACGCTGTCCTCTATATGGGCAAGGGGCATGGACATAAGGAACATGGTCTCTCCATCCGAAAAAACGCCCCAGCTCTCAAGATAGGAGGTCCCTGAACGCCTGTCAAAATTCTGCTGCACCACATAATCCGGATTGCTGACTATGGTAGTTATCCTCGGGCCCACTTCCCCATCCTCGTCCCAGACGGTTATGTTATAGCCAATACTCCTCAGAAATGAAGCAATAAAGCTTTTGACCCCTGAGGAATACTGATCGTCAGACTCGTCTGGAAGCAGGGCCTCCGGCATCTTTCCACTGATGATCTCGTCCCGGTTCTCCATGAAAAAGCGAAGCTTCCTCTCCATGAAGTCCCCCTCACGACTGGCAGCTATAAAGGATCTGTTGTTTTTGTCTATCATGACCACATTTATGTTTGACTGGTCATTGAGGCTCCGAAACATGGATACCACCGGCGAATCCATGACATTGCGTCCGAATTCATCACCCACAAGATCCACTATGGTCATGTCCTGCTCATCCGCAAGCCTGACCACCTCGTCCACGGTCTCATATGTGATCTCCAGGGAATCTACCTTTTCATCAAAGTAATAATCCTCAAGAAAATAATTGTTCACTGCATACATGGCCAGTATCATAAAGGCCATGATGCCGACGAATATCAATGTGATCCTTGATCTAATGGAATGTTTCATGTCTCCCTGTTTTATTCCTCAAATTTGTAGCCCATGCCCCATATGGTCTTGATGTGGGCACCGGCATCTCCAAGCTTTGCCCGCAGCTTCTTTACATGGGTGTCTATGGTGCGGGCATCTCCGAAATAATCATAGTCCCAGACATTGTTGAGTATGTTTTCACGGCTCAAAGCCAGGTTTTTGTTCTGCATGAAATAATCCAGGAGCTCAAATTCCTTGTAGCTGAGTATCACATCCTTGCCTCCTGCCCTGACCGTATGTGCTCCCCGGTTTATCTCGATATCCCCGCAGCGCTGAATGTCGTCTTCTGTCTTTCTGGTCCGCCTGAGTATGGCATCCACCCTGGCAGTAAGTATCTTTGGTGAAAAAGGCTTCGTTATGTATTCATCCACCCCAAGCTTAAATCCCTGGAGCTCATCCTGCTCCTCTCCCCTGGCGGTCAGCATGATGATGGGTACCTTTGATATCTTTCTGATGGTCTTTAAGACCTCCCAGCCATTCATTTTTGGCATCATCACATCAAGGAGTATCAGGGCAATGTCCTTATTTGAACAAAAAATATCCACTGCCTCCTCACCGTCTCCGGCCTCTATGACCGAAAAGCCCTTTGCCTGCAGAAAGTCCTTTATCAGCTTTCTCATCCTGATCTCGTCATCTACTACAAGTATTTTAATCCCGTCCATACCGTACCTCCGGAAAATGCTTCCGTACTAATCTTTATGTTAAAAGCCTGTCAGGAGCCGTTTTCCTGCTCCAAAAAGCCATCCTCCTCCGATCTCTCTGACAAACCTTGAGCATTTTTGATCTTTACTATATAGCAGCTTTGTGTTGAAAATGTGAAGCTCGTTTTTGGCTCTTGTGGCTGCCACATAGAACATCCTGCGTTCCTCCTCAAGCTCCTGCTCACAAAGGGCAAGCCTCCAGGGTGTAATGCCCTCATTTGCGGAAATGATGAATACAGTATCAAATTCCAGTCCCTTTGCCCCGTGGAAGGTCATAAGCCTGATGCCCGGATATCCGTAAAGCCCCTCCTGCTTCATAAGCTTTGTCAAAGCCCCTGACATACGATGTACTCTGTATAGCACGGCAGCATCCATGCCATCTCCTTTTTTTATCAGCATTTTCCTAAGCTCAGACACCACAGCCTCAGCTTCCTGACGTTCATTTTTAAAGCGCCTTATATGTATGTGTCCCTGCCTGCCCCTCAGGCTGTGTTCCTCCGAGGCATGGAGCTTCTTTTCATATCTGCTTTTATTCCTCTCTATCAGCCTCAGAGATGCTCTGACTATATTGCTGCCGGATCTGTAATTCGTATCCAGTATGACTTTTTTCAGTTCAGGAAAATCCTGGGGAAATCCCAGCATGATACCAGGCTCAGAGCCTCTGAAGCCATATATGCTCTGATCGTCATCTCCCACTATAAATATATTCCTTAGAGGCTCGCAAAGCAAGCGAACGATCTCGTATTGCACCGGATTTATGTCCTGAAACTCATCCACCATTATATACCTGAATTTTTGTCTGAGCTCATGAAGCAAACGCCCGTCAGATCTCAGAAGCTCCAGAAAACGCAGAAGCATGTCATCAAAATCCAGCAATCCAAGACGTCTCATCCCAAGCTCATAATGCTTCGATATCCTGGAAAGCACGGCCTCCGGCACAGGATGGTCTCTGTGGCTTACTCCGTTTTTCCTGCTGGAAAGCTCCGAAAGAATGACCTCAGCCATATCCGACGTATATGACAGCTCCGAAAGCTCCCTGGACAGTATCTCCCACATCAGCTCCCTGCACTGTTTGGCCTCAGCCACACTTTCATGGCCATATCCCAGCCTTTCCCTGAGGAAGGAAAAGAATACGGAATGAAAGGTACCAAAGGTCACCTGAGTCGCAGGTTTTACAGTTTTTGCCTTTTTGCCTGAAACCAGACTGCCCTCTTTTTCCGAAGAGATATGGCTGTTCATCCCAAGCCTCAGATACCTTTCCTTCATCTCCGCAGCCGCTGCCCTGGTAAAGGTTATGACCAGTATGCTGCCTTCCGCTACACTCAGCTCCTCAGTGAGATAGCGCACCCTGTTTACCAGTACCGTGGTTTTGCCGCTGCCTGGCCCTGCCAGCACCATCATGGGCCCATCACCGTGGCGTATGGCACAAAGCTGCTCCTTGTTGAATTTTTGCATGTTCTGCTCCTTTCAGAAAAAACGAAACGAAATATACGAATTATTGATCGGATAGAAATTTATAAATAATAGATGATGGGATCGGAATCCACAAATAGATATTTAAGAAATATCTGAAGTTACATTAGAATAATAAGACCTTTTAATAATAAGCTGCCTGAAGGGATATTTCAAGCAGCTTTATTTGAACCTTGTACTATTTTACTTCTTCCTCTTTTTTGCCTTTCTTTCCCTCAACCAAGGCATAGCTTTCATATATCATACGTTTTACCTCCTCATCGGGTATGCTTCCGTCAAGGATGATGGTGTTCCAGTGCTCTTTATTCTGATGGTAGCCCGGGAGCACAGAACCATACACGCTGCGCCAAAAATCCCTCCACTCAGGATCGACCTTTACATTCACGCACATATGTCCTTCACGCTCATAGGTCCAGGCAAAGGCCTTTTTGTTGCTTCTTCGTCTCAGGAGCACCCAGTTGTCGTCATGGAAGGGAGCATCTATATACACATCAGGCAGGCCCATGCCAAAATCCAGCACGGCCTGCCTAGTGGTCATATCATATGTCTCTTTAGGTTTCTTCATCAGCAGATCATTCTAAAAATGCATTACTCAGGATATAGAATTCCTCCTGGCTTGGCTGCCAGCTTTTTTCCAGCTTTGGAAGGCCTTCGTCAAACTCTGCTGCCAGCCCTTCGTCTATGGACATGACTGGACTATCACTGTATGTCCATCTACGTCCGTCAAAAACATCTGGAAAAAGCTCCTTTACCAGCATGGCTGCTGGAAAACGTCCTGAAGCATCTGTAACATTGTATTTTTTACAGCTTTTAAATCCCCTTGCAACATAGTTAGCAGGAGACCCAAAAATAACTATGGCATCATAAGAAAGCTCTCTGGCTATATCAAAGGAACGTTCCATCAGTATTTTCCCAATACCACGCCTCTGAAGCTCTGGCTCCACGCATATCGGGCCAAAGGTAAGCACAGGCTTTACATTACCTTTATCATCCGTGAGTTTTGCCTTGGTATACACCATACTTCCGACTATACGGCCATCAAGCTCTGCCACAAGGTCAAGCTCCGGTATAAAATCCTCATGTTCTCTCATGATATGAAGGAGATAGTGCTCCACACAGCCCGGTACATACATATTATAAAAAGCGCGCCTCGTGAGCTCCTCCGTAATCTGACGGTCTGCTGGCATTTCATTTCTTATAACTATGTCGTCCATGAGTTTATATCCTTTATTTTACAGTCTCCAGCAGCTCTATGCCCTTGTCTATTCGTCTCAGGGATTCTTCCTTTCCAAGGACCTCCAGTATCTCAGTGGCTCCGGCGGGCGTCATCTCCCTGCCGGAAAGAGCCGTACGTATGGGCCACATCACGTAGCCTGTCTTAAAGCCGTGCTCATCGGCATAAGCCTTCAGCATGGAAAAAAGACCGTCATTTGAAAAGTCCGTGGCTTCGGCTATAAGGGGCCTGACATCCTTCAGCACCTGAAGGGAGGTCTCTTCATTCGTCTTCATCTTTTTATGCACATACATGGAGGTGCTGTACTCAGGCAGCTCCTCAAAGAAGTCTATATGTCCTTCGATGTCCGGCAGCACCTCTATACGTGTCTTTACCATGGCTGCGATCTTGTGCAGGTCCAGGGGCTTTGTGATGACCTTTTTCTGTTTGTGCTCAGCCAGACTGTAGAAGCGTTCGGGATCCAT
>CALWET010000104.1 GCA_944377385.1 uncultured Lachnospiraceae bacterium
GCTTTCGGTAAACTCATTGCCCTCACAGGTACCATGGACGGTCTTATGCTCTCTGTCCACTTTGTCTACCATACTGTGAAGCCTTACATCCACGCCCTGCTCTCTGAACACCTCTACGGGCCTTATGCGCATCAGATCTATATCAGGGTTGAGATCGGCCACATAATAAGGCATGCCGCAGGCACCGTAGGATACATTTCCGGACTTTTCAAGGACTATGACCTCGTTTTCCGGAGCCTTCCTCTTTATACGTGAGGCAGCACTCATTCCGGCGGCATTTCCGCCTATTATAACTATCTTCATATGCATCACTCCAAAAGCTTATTTTTTTAGCACGAATACCGGCCTTGCGTAGCCCTCGCCGTCTATAAATCTTACCTCTACAGGAAGCCCGCACTTAAGCTCTGAAAGCTCGCAGTCAACTATGTTGGACACGAGCCTTGCCCCTTCCTTGAGATCTACCTCTGCCACCACATAAGGCACCTTGTCAGCCACTGAAGGATGGAAGGGCTTGTGGTATATGGCATAGGAATATATGACCCCCTCTCCCGAAAGCTCACAGAGCTCAGTCTCATCGCTGAGACAGTTGGGACAGAGATATGCTGCGGGCCAGCGAAGCTTCCCGCACTTTTTGCACTTCTGAAGCACAAGCTTATGCTCCTTGCAGCCCTCCCAGAAGGCAGCAGTATCTGCACTTATATCAGGCGCAAAAAATTCAGTAGCCCTTATTTTTTCCATATCCTCAGTCCTCCCTTGACAGTACCAGCGTAGCGTGGCTCTGGAATACGCCGCCGTTGTCGCTGCAAACTATGATCTCAGGTGTCTTGCTGCCGGGCACCTTGCCAAGCTGTCTGTCGCCGCAGCGTCCCATAAGCTGCATGACGGCCTCGGCCACCGGTGTAAGGCCCATATAATAAGCCTCACTCAGCATTCCGCCCGAGGTATTTACAGGAAGCTCTCCTCCAGGGCCGAGCCTTTCGGCAGTAATGAACTCCTTGACCTCAGAGGGCTTAAAGAAGCCATAGTCCCTGAGAGTAGCCTCTACAGTATAGGTGAAGCAGTCATAAAGCTCGCAGGCGTCCACATCCTTATGCTCTATACCAGCCATCTCAAAGGCCATCCTCGAGCTTACGGTGGCTGCATTCCTGTCATCCTCCAGATCCAGCTTGAAGGGGGATACGGGACGGTTGGCGCTGCCTATTCCTCTGATATATACGGGAGGATTCTTGAGCATTTTCGCTCTTTCTGCCGTAGTCAGGACTATAGCTCTTCCTCCGTCGCTAGAGGGAGTTGCATCCAGCAGCCTCAGAGGATCCACTACCATGTTTGCGGCATAATAGCCCTCGTAGTCCAGGGGCTTGCCATGCATGGCAGCTATGGGATTAAGCTGAGCCCATCTCCTCTGTGCTACAGATATCTCCTTCCATACATCCGGGCCTGTACCATAGGTATCCATGGCTCTGCGCGCCAGCATGGCATATTTTGCCATAGTGCTCAGATCGCCATAGGCTGCCAGCTCGTCAGTAGCCTTGCCTCCTGAGAGCTCCTTTACATAGCTGCGCTTTCCGCTCCTGGCATTGTCTCCGTAGGAGATGACCACATAGTTTACCAGTCCGCTGTTCAGCAGGCCTATTGAATTGAAGAGCCAGCCCCTGGTGCACTGATGCTCCTGGCTTATTATGGCAGGGCTCACTCCAAGCTGCTCGCCTATGGTGAAGGCTGTGGTCTCATAGTCGCCGGCTATAGCATCAAAATGGCGGTAAACTATAAGGGCTCCTATATCATCCTTTGTTATGCCTGCATCCTCTATGGCATTCCTTACTGCCTCTATGTGGAAGCTGGCTGCAGTCCTTCCGGGTATCTTGCCCTGGGGCGTATAGCCTACACCCACTATTGCTATTTTGTTTTTAAGATGTGAAAGATCCATTTTCTTCTCCGTATCAGGTCATGATATCATATCGGCTTTGGAAGGCAGTTTTTGCTGCCCTCCAAAGCCTGTCAATAAATAGATGTTTAGATCGATCTTCCTGATCACTCTGCCCAGATCTCATCGAAAGGAGGCAGTCCGCCGTTCTTAAGGGGATAAGCCAGCTTTGTGGTATTCATCAGATGCCTGTAGGTCAGGTTGTCACTGATGCTGTTGTTGCCCCAGCTTCCGCAGCCAAGGGACATAGTGGGAGCAAGTCCGTTTACAAAGCTTCCGCCCGATCCGGCTCCGCCGTTCTGATTTACTACAAGACGTCCTACAGGGAGCCTCATAGCTGCATACTCAGCCTTCTCCTTATCATGGGTGAATACTGCTGCAGTATGTCCTGCGCCCTCCCACTTGAGGTTCGTGCGCGCATCCTCTACGGCCTGTTTGAAATCGTCATAGGGGAAGAGCTGTGTAACGGGGTTAAGCTTCTCCTTGCAGAGGATGTGTCCGGGTCCTACGCCCTGGTTCCTGAACAGGAGCAGCAGTGTATTATCGGGCACCTCTACGCCTATCTCCTTGGCTATGGCCTTTGCAGTATAACCAACGTGTGCAGGATTCGTCATACCCTTATCGTTGAAGAGGAAGTTTGCCAGTGCATCTACCTTATCATCGGGGATGACGAAGCCTCCAGCCTCTGCAAACGCATCAAGTATCTCCTTCTCATGAGCCTTGGGATAATGAAGCGCCTGCTCTCCTGTGCAGGGCATTCCGTTATCATAGGATCTGCCTGATACTATTGACTCTGCCATGGGCTTATAGTCTGTATAATCCTCAGCTACGATGACCTGCACATTTCCCTGGCCTACACCGAAGGAAGGCTTTCCGCTGGAGTAGGCTGATTTTACCATGCCTGCTCCTCCGGTAGCTATGATGACATCTACCTTCTTCATGAGCTCCTGTGTCAGATCTATGGTGGGCTCCTCTATGATCTGGATGATGTTCTCAGGAGCACCAAGCTTTGCAAGAGCCTCATTTATGAGCTGTACGCCATGGATAGAGGTCTTTTTTGCACGGGGATGGGGAGAAACGATCATTACGTTCCTGGACTTTACGATGTTCATGCCGTTGCTGCCGATGGTGGAGGTAGGGTTAGTGGCAGGAACTATGCAGGCTACTACTCCAAGAGGCTTTGCATATGTTGCTACTTCTTTTTCAGCATCATACTCGATAACGCCTACGGACTTTTTATCATGCAGATAGTGCCATGCACCTGCGCAGGCCCTGGTCTGCTTTACTACCTTGCTGTCCACACGGCCGTAGCCGGTCTCTTCAACAGCTTCCTTAGCCAGTATCTCTGCATTGTCAAAGATGGTCTTGCCGATAGCCTTTACCAGAGCATCTATCTGCTGCTGGTCATAGTTCTCAAGGACCTCTTCGGCCTTGCGGGCTTTTTCCATCATCTCATCGATAAGTGTCTTTTCCATAAAATTACCTCCATATTTCATAATTCATAAAATTGCAAGAGTTTGTTGTATATGTTATAGTAATCTTGATCAAAAACCACAAGATACCACAGAAGGAGAGGACATGATGCATTCTTTTCAACGCCGCGAAATGATCAAGCAGCTGCTCCTTAAGGAGAAGAGCATAACCGTCAACGACGTAGCACAGCGCTTTGATGTCAGCAGTGAAACTATACGCAGGGACCTTAACGCCCTCAGCGAAGAGGGCTTCTGCAACAAGACCTACGGAGGAGCATCCCTTGCCAACCGAAGTACCGTAGAGGTGCCCCAGCATATGAAAAAGGGCCTCTTCGTAGCCGAAAAGCAGTTCATGGCCAAGATAGCTGCTTCCTTTATACGTCCCGGCGACTGCATATTCCTGGATCACTCCACAACAGTCTCTGAGATGTGTCAGGAGATCAGGGACATGAAGCTGACCGTAGTCACTAACTCTCTGTGGGTGGTGGATGAGCTTGAAAATATCGAAAATATTAAGCTCATACTCACAGGCGGAAATGTCCGCCCCCTGGATCGCGGCATGTTCGGTCAGGAGACCCTGGATTTCCTGAAGGAGCACTATTTTGACAAAGCCTTCTTCTCCTGTCGCGGACTAAATCTGCGTAACGGCGTATTCGATGCCAGCGAGATATATGCATATCTCCACAGGTATCTGATCGACAGATCCGGAAGCTCCTATCTGCTGGCGGATCACACAAAATTCGGCGTGTCCGGCTTTGTGAACATAATAGGCTTTTCCGATCTGGACAATCTGATCACCGATCGTCCCCTGGATAGGGAGTGGTCCGAGGAATTTGAAAAAAATCACGTCACTGTGTATTCAACACAGCCCCCAGCCTGGGAAGAAGGAGAGGACGAATAAGCTCCTCTCCTTTTTTGTCTCTTATTCAAAATATGCCTTGAGATTGTAGGGTGAAAGTATGCCCTTTTCCGTTACTATGCCATCCACCAGCTTCGGAGGAGTGATATCAAAGGCAGGATACCAGCCCTTTACTCCGGGAAGGGTATGCTTCTGTCCCATGGACTCGGTAACAAGCTCGGGATCACGATACTCTATCTCTACCGAAGCAATGTCAGGATGTGCGGGGTTGGGAGTACCTGTTGTGAAGTAAGGTATGCCCCAGTACCTTGCACCAAGAGCTATCTGGAAGGTACCTACCTTGTTTACTACATAGCCGTCCATGGTTATGACGTCGGCAGCTGAGGTAAATACATCTATCTTCTTCTCCTTGATAGCAAAGGCAGGCATGTTGTCGGTGATGACCGTAGTATCGAAGCCCATATCGCAGGCAACGCTGGCCGTGAGCCTTGCTCCCTGATAATAGGGCCTGGTCTCGGCACATACTACCTTTATCTCGTTTCCGCGCTTGCGGCACTCGCGAAGGAGAGTACCGATTATGGTCTCGGCAAAGCACTGAGTAAGTATGGTACCGCCTGTAGGTATCTTGTCTGCCAGATGCTCTGCTATCTTGTCATAGCGCCAGTAGTTCTCGTTGCTGCGGTCAACAGCATCCTCAAAGAGCTTCTCAGGCATATCTCTCCTGGAGGTACCTGCCTCTATCTCCTTGTCCAGCCTCTTAAGAGCTCTCTCAACTACCCTCTTCATCTTCTCCACTGTCGTGGGACGTGCATGAGAAAGGGTATAGGCTGCCTTTTCCATATAATCCCTGTATTCTGAATCGGGAAGCTCCTGGGCCTCATAGGCTGCCAGAGCCATGCCCATGGCTGCTGCGGTATAAGGGCCGCCTGACTGAGTAACCATATCTGCTATAGCCTGAGCTACCTCCTCATGCTTTGTGCAGACTACATACTCTACCTTGATGGGGTAAATACGCCTGTCCAGTATCTTGACCTTTCCGTCCTCATACCAGGCTACGTTTTCATATCTGAGCACGAAGCCCATTCCTTCATCAGCTCTAACCATTACTTCTTTGCCCCTTTCTTTCCTCTGTTTCGCATATAATCTATATCCTTCTCGTCCATTTCGACGATGGGATCACCATTTGCCTTTGCTATGGCCAGGATCTTTGCAGCATCCTCTACGTATACGGCACGGATATGGGCCTGCTCAAGGTCATTTCCTATAGCCAGTACGCCATGGTTTGCCATAAGGCAGGCATTGCGTTCTGCAAGGGCCTTAACGCAGTTCGTGCCCACCTCGTCTGTGCCGGGTATGGCAAAATCGGCTACCGGCACGTCTCCGCCCAGGAAGGGCACCATCTCTATGAGTATGACAGGTATGTGCTTCCTGTTTACGGCAAAGGAGGTCGCATAGGGAGAATGAGTGTGTATAAGGGCCTTTACCTCAGGCATGTCCCTGTATACCGCAGCATGCATGCGCCACTCGCTGGAGGGCTTATGAGCTCCTTCCACGATCTCTCCGTCAAGCTTTATGACCATTATATCATCTGCTGTCATCTTCTCATAGGGATATGAACTGGGAGTGATATACATATAGCCAGTTTCAGCATCATATACGCTTAGATTTCCGCTCGTGCCTGCAAACATCTTTTCGTTGTAGCATCTCAGGGTCATGTCCAGCACGGCCTTTTTCAACTCGTTGTTCGTCATTTGTAAACTCTTCTCCTTTTATACTTGTCCTGCCGCCTTCTTTACGGCATCAGTATAGCAGCTTCCCTTCATGAAGCCAGCTTCCCTGTGCATGATGCAGTCCTTTGCACAGAGCACGCATATCCTCTCGGCCCTGACCCTTTTATCCGGATCCTCGATGCCTGTGATATCCTTTACCTTGGCACTGCCTATGACCCTTCTGATCAGCTCGGTGCCAGCGGCGCCGGCAGTATCCTTGAGTATATCATCTACATAATACTCTGCAAAGCCGGGAGTCTGATACATCACGTCTGTGCAGTCCTTATGTATGATATCCAGTGCAGCTTTCCTGAAAAGGTCTATGGTCTTTTCCATGGTGTCGCATACCCAGGCCTGGAAGGACTCACGGGCAGAACTGTCGTCCATGGTGACCTCTGCATTTGCATAGGCAAATACAAGGTGTGCTATGACATTTCCTACATCGTAGCCTGCAGGGCCATAAAACGCAAACTCAGGGTCAAGCACCATGGTGGAGCCCTGCTTTACGAATATGGATCCACTGTGCAGATCACCATGTATGAGTGACTGAGCCTTGGTCTGGAACGCATCCTTCAGCTTTGCGACCTCAAGACGAAGAGCCATGTCCTCATAAAGCTCCTTCTCGAGGAAGGCCCTGTTCGGCTCGAAGATGATATTCTTGCCGTGTGCATCGGTATAGGGGTCGGTATATACCAGGCGCTCCGTTATGTCGCACATGTCAGGATTTATAAACTGCTTTGTATATTCCTTCTTTTCAGCTCTGCTGAGTATAAGGTCAGTTGTACGTATCAGAGTCTGAGCCATGAAATCAGCTATGTCCTCTGCCAGTGTGGGGAAGGTCTCATGAGCTATCATAGCATAGCGCATATTCTCATGATCTCCTACATCCTGCATGACCACGCAGCACATTACAGGATCATAGAGATATATCTCAGGTACATGCTCAGGGGAGAGCTTCCTCTCGATCCCAAGTATCTCTGCCTCTATACGGTTGCGGTCTGTGCTGGTGGCATTGCCTCCGGACCTGGTATATATATCGGCATGCTTGATGATGACAGACTTTCCTGTGCTCTCATCCTTGACCCTGAATATATAGTTGATGTTTCCATCTCCGATCTCTTTGGAGCTGAGAGCAGCATCCCCGAAAAATTCGGGGAGCTTCTCACGTATGTAATCTATCGCATCCTGCTCATTCATTTTAAAATGATGATCAAATCTGGACATGATATCCTTTATTCCTCCTTAGATGAAACATATGCAGCGATAAGTGCAAGTGCAAGTACGGCACCCTTTATAGCGTTGAGTGAGTAGTAAGGAACGCCTACCATGATGAGTCCGTTGTCCAGGATACCTACGAGGATGGCTCCTATCAGGGTCCCGAAGGCATTTGCCTTTCCCTGTCCTGCTACTGAACGTCCGATATAAACTGCAGCCAGCGCATACATCTGGTAGCCCTCACAGCTCTGGATCTGAGCTGACTGGTTACGGCAGCATACCAGAAGTCCTGTTGTACAGATAAATACTGCTGCGATCATGCCCGCTGCGAAACGATACTTCTTTACAGGTATACCGGAAAGCTTTGCAGCGGTCTTGTTTCCGCCTACTGCGTAGATATAGCGTCCATACTTGGTATAGGTAAGGAACAGATGTACAAGGAGCACGCATACCATCATGATGATGATGATCGTAGGAGAGTTACCGATAGTCTTCATGATCTCGGGTATGAAGCCTACTGAAGGCTCTCCGTTGGGAAGTGCCATACCTGCCGATACTGCTCCACCGCCTGTATAGGTAAGTCCAAGTCCCTGGAATACGAACTGCATGGCACAGGTAGCCAGCAGATCAGGTATCTTACACCTGATAACAAGGAACATGGTTATGCATGAAAGAGCCAGAGTAACTACCAATGCTACCAGTATAGCTACCAGCAGGCTGTTTCCATACCAGATGACACGGCTCATGACGAAGTAGCCTGCAACTGATGCCAGTGCTCCGGATGCCAGGTCAAAGCCTCCTGCTGCGATCGTAACGGTCAGCGCCAGGGCCAGCACCGTGTTTATGGATATGGATCTGAGTATGGTCTCAACGTTTCCTGTGGTCAGGAACTGTCCGGGCCTCATGGCAGAAAAGATGATGATCAGCAGGAAAATGGCTATAACTGCAGCCCAGTTCCTCAGAAATCCCATCGCTCCTTGGGCATTTACATTTTTCTTCATTACTTTTGTCCTCCAGTCGAATAGAACATTATCTCACTATCTGAGGTAGTCTCTGTTTCAAGCTCTCCCGTGATCCTTCCGCCGTACATCACATATACTCTGTCCGTGATGGCCAGTATCTCGGAGGTCTCACTGGTCACGTATATGACGCTCTTGCCCTGCTTGGCTATCTCTCCTATCAGGGTGAATATATCCTGCTTTGCGCCTACGTCTACGCCCTTTGTGGGCTCATCGAAGATATATACCTCGCAGTCTGCAGCCAGCCATTTTCCGACTGCTACCTTCTGCTGGTTTCCTCCTGAAAGCAGAGCCACTCTCTGATTTGCGCTGGGAGTCTTTATGCCCAGGGACTTTATATATTTCTCAGCATTGTCCAGCTGTTTTTTCTTGCTGACTACTATACCATCGCAGAACTTTGAAAGATCCGCTGCGGAAAGGTTGAAGTAGACGCTTTCATCTATCAGTACGCCTTCCTTACGACGCTCCTCAGGTACCAGGCCCAGTTTGTTCTTTACTGCATCAGTCGGACTTTTGATGCTGAGCTCTTTTCCATTAAGGATCACCTTTCCAGCCTTCTTCGGCCTGTCTCCGAATATGGTCTTGCAGAGCTCTGACTTGCCGGCGCCTACCAGTCCGCTTATACCTATGATCTCACCCTTGCGTACATAGAAGCTGACGTCCTTGACCATGCCCTCTTCATCGCTGAGATCCTTGACTTCGAACATGACATCGCCTATGTGAGTCTCGGGCTTGGGGAAGTTCTCCTCAAAGGTACGGCCCAGCATCTTGTTTACTATATAAGGTATTGTGGTCTCTGAGGTGATGGGACACTCGTCCACGATCTCGCCGTTCCTCATGACTGTCAGGGTCCGGCAGATCTGAAGGACCTCCTGAAGTCTGTGTGATATGAATATGA
Source organism: uncultured Lachnospiraceae bacterium (assembly GCA_944377385.1). Taxonomy (GTDB): domain Bacteria; phylum Bacillota; class Clostridia; order Lachnospirales; family Lachnospiraceae; genus Avilachnospira. The sequence continues at coordinate 9,157 of CALWET010000104.1, forward strand.
TGGCGATATTTTCTGTCTTTGTAAGATGATCTACAAGTGCAAAAAGCTTTTCCGTCTCTGCCGTACTAAGTGGTGCAGTAGGCTCATCCAGTATAAGGAAGTTACAGGTGCCCTGTACCGCTCTTGCTATGAGCACCATCTGCTTTTCTGCCAGCGTAAGCTCTGATACCAGTTTTTTTACATCTATGTCTATACGAAGTCTGTCCAGAGTCTCCTTGGCTTCTTTATTTATACTTGCCCAGTTTATAGCCGCCTTATGCTTCATACCGGTGATGAGCTTGTTCATCATTATATTCTCGGCAACGGTCTGGGAAGGGAATAAGGCCATATCGACTTCCTGATAAACTATCTCGATGCCAAGCTCCTTGGATGCCGCAGGGTTGCGAAGCTCTACCTTTTTCCCGTTCAGGAATATCTCACCTGTATAAGTAGGATTGGCTCCGGCCAATACCTTCATGAGGGTAGACTTTCCTGCGCCGTTGGCTCCCACGACTGCACGGATATCTCCGGTCTCTATCGAGAAATTTATATCTGAAAGCGCTTTTACTCCTGGAAACTCAATGGATACATTTTTTGTTTCGATCTTTATCTTTTCCATGTATTTCCTCTCTATCCTATGCAGGCTTTCATATTGAAAAGAGGCCTCGGCTGCTTTACAGCCTCAGCCTCCGGATGATCATAAATGATTATTCAACGATGGGGATATAGGGCTCCATCCACTCAGCTATATGATCGTTGTTTACTCCGTAACCAGGGATGATCTCTCCAAGGTTTGTAACGTTTGAATCGGGAGTAAGCTTGTCATAGGTAACAAGTGAAGGTGTAAGGTTGTAAACAGCCTCTGTCTCATCACCGTGGAGCTTCATGGCAAGGATCCTGATGCCCTGCTGTCCGATGGTGGTGAAGTCAACTGTTGCACATGCCTGCCATACATTGGTGCCATCCATCATGAAGTTAAGATCCTGGTTGGAGATATCTACAGATACCATGGGGATGTCTGTCCTGCCAGCCTCTCTAAGTGCTGTATAAGCTCCGCGTCCATATGCATCATATACGCACCATATAGCATCTACAGTACCCTCGGGATACTTGGGAAGAGCTGCTGCCATTACCTGAGCCATGGAAGCCTCGCCGTTAGCCGGGTCGGAGGGCCCTAAGGTCTCAAGGGTATTTATCTTTCCAGACTCCTCATACTCAAGATAAGCCTCCTGCCTTCTGTCGAAGGGTGAAACGCCGGGGCCTCTCCATATCTTGAGGACGTTGACAGGCTCTCCAGCCTCTACCTTCTCGGGATAGAGCTCAAGGATATAGTCAAGGAGCATAGCTGCCATCTCCTGATCGTTCTGGAACATCTGAGTAGCTCCGGGGATCTCGGCAGTGTTTCCGCTCTCATCAACGAACTGTGTATCGAAGCATACTACCTCGATGCCCTGCTCGATAAGTCCGCTTACCAGATCATAAGAGGTCTCCTGGTTGCCGTGGCTGAGGAACATAGCATCATATCCCTGGTTAGCACAGGTAGATACTGTATCCTGGAACCTAACGTTATCGGTATCTGTGAAGTATACGTCTACGGTAGCTCCAAGAGCCTCTGCGGTCTCCTCTGCTGCTGTTGCTGCCATCTGGAAGATATCAGATGATACAACGTTCAGGACATAAGCTATCCTCTTTCCTGCAAGGGGAAGCTCCTCAGCTGAAGCAGCTGCCTCAGTCTCCTCTCCCTCTGCTGCTGCAGCCTCTGTCTCTTCAGCTGCTGCCTCTGTTGCAGCTGCTGTAGTCTCTGCTACGTTGGATGAGCAAGCTGCAAGGCTGCCAGCCAGCATAACCAGAGCAAGTGCTGCCGCAATACGCTTTCTGATCATAATAATTTTCCTCCTTAAAAAATAAATGCATTTCCGCATTACTTGGTTTAAATATAGCATCATTCATCACAAAACACAACATTTTTTGTTGTATCATTTGGAATTTTGTGGAATTGGTATATTTTTAATTCTTGTTTTTGTGCAAAATGTCAAAGAAACAAAAACAGGAGCCTCTGAACTGCTTCTGATGCCACAGAAACATCCAGGACTCCTGTTTTTTGTTATCTGTTCTGATATGGGCGGCAGGACCGGCTCTCTGTCCGGCCCGGGCTCCTGCCCCGGGAACGGCCGATCAGCCTTCCTGCTCGAACTGATCCTTGCCTACGCCGCAAAGAGGGCAGGTGAAATCCTCGGGAACATCCTCCCACTTTGTTCCGGGAGCGATACCGCCATCCTCATAGCCCTCAGCCTCGTCATAGACCCAGCCGCAGACTGTGCATACGTATTTCATATCCTTTTGATCTCCTTTCCAGAAGCGTCTCCTTTGATGCATGCAGGCCTGACAACATTCCCGGCCCCATGCTCCGCTTTCATATGCTTAGTTTACAATATGCCAATGATAATTACAATCAGAAATCCTGAAGATCCTGCTTAAAGCCCTCGCCCACCACCTCATTTGATTCAAGTATGATGGTAAAGGCCTTGGGATCGAAGCGTTTTACCTCCTTATGGATCTCAAACATCTCCTTTGAGCTGCAGGCGCACAACACCACATTCTTTTCCTGTCCGGTAAAATAGCCCTTTCCAGTAAGTATGGTGGAACCCCTTTCCGTGGCCCTGTCGATGAGCTCCGCCACCTCCATGCCCTTGTCAGTTATGATCAGGGAGGTCTTGCCCTCATTCATGCCGTAAAGTAGCCTGTCTATGACCGTACCCATCAGATACGTGGCTATGACACCGTATATAAAGCCATCCACCTCCCTGAATACCACCAGACTGGCAATGGCTATCACGCTTATGTCCACGGCTATGGTTATTGAGCCCAGGGTGATGTGGGGATTGGCCTTCCTTATGGACATGCTTATGAAATCCGTGCCGCCGGATGAAGAACCTCGCATAAATATGATGGCATAACCCGCTCCGCAAAGTACCCCCATGCATATGGCAGCCAGCAGCCTGTCTCCCTCGTATACGGGGAAAAGGGGAGCCACATAGTCTATAAAGGCCGAGGAAATGATCATGCTTTTTATGGACTTGAGAAAGAACATGCGTCCAAGATACCTGTAACATAGTATGGCCACCGGTATGTTCAAAAGCACTATGCCCGTACCTATGGGCAGGCCAAACAGATGATACATGATCAGGGCCACTCCGGTAAAGCCCGCCATGGGCAGGTCCGCAAATACACCAAAATTATGCACTCCGGCAGCTATAAGCACCGAACCCAGCACATCAAAAAGGATATCCGTACCTATATTTTTTATCGAAAGCTTCTGCATACTTACCTCCCTTATATCCTGTCATTATAGAGTATAAATTTCAGCCCGGCAAAATGTCCAGCAGATTCCTCCTTAATTATTTCCACCCACAGGCCCGGTCCGGGCAAAGTCCCTGCCCCGTCCAGAAGATCTGCATGTGAAACTGAGGCAAAAATAAAATGCGCTTTTTCGATAAAAATGCTATACTAAAGCGTAACTGTGTCAAAGCAGCTTTTCAAAGAGGAGAAAAACTCATGAAAAAAATAGAAAAAGTAGGGCTTATCGGCCTCGGTGCCATGGGTGCCTATTTTGTGCCGGGACTTTCAGACGGCCTGGGCAAGGATCTCAGGATCATAGCCGGGGGAGAACGTGCCCGCCGCCTTCGTGAAAACGGAGTATATATAAATGGAAGGAAATTCGACCTGAATATCATAGATCCGAATGACAGGCCTGAGCCTTCTGATCTGATCATTATAGCCGTAAAGAATTATGCCCTTGATAAAGCCCTTCATGACATAAGGAATCAGGTAGGCCCGGATACCCTCATCATGTCAGTGCTTAACGGAGTGGACAGCGAAGAGCATGTTGCACGGGCCTATGGCAGCGAGCATGTCATATATTCCCTTATGCGTATCAGCATAGAGATGAAGGATGGAAGAGCGGATTTTGATCCGCAAAAGGGCTATCTCTGCTTTGGAGATATAAAAAATGACCCCACTGCCCTGTCTGAAAATGTCTCAGCCATAAAGGAGCTCTTCGACCGCTGCGGCATAGGCTACCGCATAAAGCCTGACATGAGGTATGAGATCTGGCTCAAGTTCATGGGCAATGTAGGGGAAAACATGACCTGCGCCCTCCTTGGCACGGATTTTGGCATGCTGGCAAAAAGCCCTGACGCCCAGAGCATCTGCAAGAGCGCAATGCTGGAGGTGGTAGAGCTTGCAAGAGCCCAGGGCATAGGCCTGAGCAAGGAGCATGCGGACATCCAGCTTCAGCGCCTGCCTGCACTTCCCAAGCATAACCGGCCTTCCACCCTCCAGGATCTGGAGCGCGGCCGTCCCACAGAGGTGGACACCTTTTCAGGGACAGTGGTCAGGATGGGCAGAGAGCTTGGCATACCTACTCCCGTAAATGAGGTCCTGCTCCACGGTATATATACACTCGAGCAGAAGGAGGCACTCAGTAAATGATAGGCACAATAGCAAATACCTGTACCATACTTCTTGGCAGTCTGCTGGGAAGCATCTTCAAAAAAGGGATCAAAAAAGAACACCAGGATGCCCTGTATACGGCCATGGGCCTGGCGGCCACAGGCCTCGGCATAAATGCCGTGGTACAGAATATGCCCGCCAGCAACTATCCCGTGCTTTTCATAGCAAGCCTTGCCATCGGCAGTCTGCTGGGCACTATACTTGATGTGGACGGACATTTCCAGAAGCTTGCCGACAGGCTTTCCGTAGGCTCCCTCAGCAAGGGGCTTTCCACAGGCATACTCCTTTTCTGCATAGGCACGCTGTCCATACTCGGGCCCATACAGGCAGCCCTGTACCAGGATCATACTTATCTGTTCACCAATGCCACCCTGGATTTTGTGACCTCCATGGTACTGGCCTCCACCTATGGCAGAGGCATGATGCTGACAGCGCCTGTACTTTTTTGCTGGCAGGGCTCCATTTACCTGCTGGCCAAGCTCCTTGGAGATTTTATGAGCGCCGATATGATGACGGAGCTGTCCATAGTAGGAGGCTTTCTGATAGCCAGCTCCGGCATATCAATACTTAACATAAAAAATATAAAGACCATGAACATGCTGCCCTCACTTATAGTGCCGGTCATATTCTGCGCCATAGCAGGCATGTTCTGACAAGGAAAATGATATGTTTGAAAAAGACAGAGCCTGGATCGAGATAGACAGACAGGCGCTTATCCACAATGTAGACGTGATTCGCGGTTTTCTTCCACAGGGCTGCGAGCTCATGGCCTGTGTCAAGGCAAACGGCTTTGGGCACGGCCTGATAGAGGTATCCCGCATACTTCATGAGCATGGAATCTGCAACTATTGCGTTGCCTGTCTCAGTGAAGCCGTAGAGCTGCGCAGGGCTGGCATAGACGGAGAGATACTTATACTGGGATACACCGATCCCTCAAATTTTGATGCACTTTATGAATATCATCTGAGCCAGGCTGTAACTGACTGTGCCTATGGCAGGATGCTGAATGCCTTGGGGAAGCCCCTGCATGTGCATATCGCCGTGGACACAGGCATGCACCGCATGGGTGAACGCTGTGAGAATGTAGATGAGATAGCATCCCTTTGGCAGCTTGAACACCTGGTCATAGACGGACTATACTCCCATCTTGCCTCAGCTGAAAAAATGGATGAAGCAAGCCGGGAATTCACCCGCTTTCAGATAGACAATTTTGACAGGCTGATCTCTGAACTCAGATCAAGAGGGATAGATGGCTTCCGAGCTCATATCCAGGCAAGCCAGGGTATGTTCAATTACAGTGATCTCCGCTATGATCTGGCCCGCATAGGCGTGCTGCTCTACGGAAATGAAGGTGATCCTTCGGATAAAGCTCCAAAAGAGCTCGGACTCAGGCATGTACTGAGCCTCAAGGCCAGAATAGGCAGCATAAGGAAGCTGCATAAAGGCGAGTGCGTGGGCTATGACTGCACCTTCCGTGCAGATCAGGACATGATATGCGCCACCATAGGCATAGGCTATGCCGACGGCCTGCCAAAGAGCCTTTCCAACAAATGGCACGTTCTGCTTGGAGGAAGACTGTGCCCCATCATAGGCATGCTCTGCATGGACAGCCTCATGGTAGATGCGAGCTCCGTGCCCGACGTAAAGGCCGGAGATGTGTCCACACTCATAGGTACAGATGGAGAGCTTGAGATTCGTGCCTGTGATCTGGCAGCGGTGGACGGAGTAAACACAAACGCCGTGCTGACCAAGCTTTCAGTGAGGCTTGGCCGAGTGGTGGTGTGATCAGTATTAAAAATATTTCAGACACTTTATAAGGCAGAAAATCCCGCACTCTGCCTTATATCTATATTTAGG
>CALWET010000105.1 GCA_944377385.1 uncultured Lachnospiraceae bacterium
ACCAGGCTGACCACAGATGTCATGAATGTTCAGCAGAGCTTCATGATGGTCATTCGTATGGTCATGAGGGCGCCGGTCATGATCATTTTTGCGACGGTCATGTCCTTCCGCATATCAAGCGAGATATCCATGCTCTTCCTGGGACTCATCCCCATAGTGGCCATATTCCTTTTTGGCATAGTAAAGCTGGTAATGCCTATATTCAGGCGTGCCTTCCATAAATACGATGACCTCAATGCCTCAGTGGAGGAGAATGTAGAGGGCATCAGGGTGGTAAAGGCCTATGTGCATGAGGACCTGGAGATAGAAAAGTTCAAAAAGGCCGCAGGAAACCTGAAGGCTGATTTTACAAAGGCCGAGCGCATACTGGCCTGGAACGCTCCCATACTTCAGTTCTGCATCTATGCTGTCATAACTGCAGTGCTTTATCTGGGATCTCAGACCATCATAGATTCCCAGGGCATAAAGCTCAACGTAGGCGGCATCTCTTCCATAGTAGTATATGGTATGCAGATACTCATGAGCCTTAATATACTGTCCATGGTATTTACCATGATCTCCATGTCGATGGAGTCCGCAGAGCGTATAGAGGAGATCCTGGATGAAGAGCCCAGAATCAAAAATCCCGAGGATCCGGTATACGAGGTTGAAAACGGTGCTGTGGATTTTGAAAATGTCTACTTTGCTTACGGCCCCAATTCAGCAGATGTATTGAAGGATATAAACCTGCATATACCCGAGGGAGAGACCCTGGGCATAGTCGGAGGAACAGGCTCATCAAAGACAACGCTCATAAGCCTGATATCAAGGCTCTATGATGTGACAGCCGGTCGTGTCAGAGTTGGCGGCAGAGATGTCAGGGAATATGATCTGGAGGCTCTCAGAGGTGCCGTATCCGTCGTGCTTCAGAAGAACGTGCTCTTTTCCGGCACCATCAAGGAAAATATGCGCTGGGGCAACAAGGAGGCTACTGACGAGCAGATAGTTGAGGCCTGCAAGCTGGCCCAGGCAGATGAGTTCATCAGGACCTTCCCCAAGGGCTATGATACTTATATTGAGCAGGGAGGTACCAACGTTTCCGGAGGCCAGAAGCAGAGGCTTTGCATAGCCAGGGCACTGCTTAAAAACCCCAAGGTGCTGATACTGGATGCTTCCACCAGCGCCGTGGATACATATACTGATGCCTTGATCAGAAAGGCCTTCAGGGAATCCCTGCCAAAGACTACAAAGATCATCATTGCTCAGCGTATATCTTCGGTCCAGGACTGTGACCGCATCATAGTCATGCATAACGGAGAGATAAACGGAATAGGCACTCATGAGGAGCTGCTTGCCTCAAATGCCATATACAGAGAGGTCTATGAATCACAGCAGAGAAAGGCGGTGGAAGAAAATGAGTAAGCAGGAAAAGCAGCCTAAGTCAGCCATGGGCTGGGTATTCCACGAGATATTCCTGGCTTATCCAAGGCTCATGCCCATAACCATAGCCTGCATCATCATAAGCGCCGGCATAACGGCCATACCCTCCATATTCATGGAGCGTATCTTTGCCATCATCGAGTCGGCTCTCCAGGAGGGAGCGGACTGGGCCTCGGTGGGCAGTAAGATAACGGCATATGTTGCGGTCCTTGGAGGGCTTTACATACTGTCCCTTCTGATAGCTTCTTTTTATCATCAGACACTGGCCATCATGGGACAGGGCTCGCTGAATGCCATGAGGAATCAGATGTTTGCCTCGATGCAGAAGCTGCCTATCAGATACTTTGATACCCATAAGCACGGCGATATCATGAGCTATTACACAAATGACATAGATCTGCTTCGTCAGCTCATAGCTCAGGTCATCCCAAATGCTTTGATGCAGGGCACCATCATCGTATGTGTGTTCTTTATCATGATATACTACAGCATACCTCTGGCCATGATAGTCGTATGCGGTTCCATCATCATGACATTGGTGGGACGCAAGTTCGGAACCTCGGCATCCAGGCATTTCATGCGCAACCAGAAATACATGGGAGCCATGGAGGGCTACATACAGGAGATGATGAACGGCCAGAAGGTGGTAAAGGTGTTCTGCCACGAGGAGGAGACCTTAAAAGGCTTTATCGAGATCTCAGATAAGTTCTATAAGGAATCCAGAAACGGTAACCGCTTTGCCAACATGCTCATGCCCCTTGTTGGAAACATGGGAAACATCATCTATGTCATAGTGGCCTTTGCCGGAGGCTGGTTCCTGCTTAACGGAGCAACGAATGTGAGCCTCTGCGGGTCACCCTTCAACATAGCCATAGTCGTTGCCTTCATTCAGATGACCAGGCAGTTCTCCAACAACATAACTCAGATATCCAGCCAGCTGGGCTTTGTGGTCATGGCCATGGCAGGAGCTGACCGAGTATTTACTCTGGTCACAGAAAAGCCCGAGGTGGACGACGGCTATGTAGAGCTGGTCAATGCTACCGAAAAGGACGGGGAGCTAATAGAATCCAAGGAGAGGACAGGCATATGGGCCTGGAAGCATCCTCATCATGACGGTACTCTGACCTATACCAAGCTGCAGGGCGATGTCAGATTCGTGGATGTGGACTTTGGATATACACCGGACAAGTTAGTCCTCCATGACATATCCCTTTACGCAGAGCCCGGACAGAAGGTGGCCTTTGTCGGAAGCACCGGAGCAGGAAAGACTACCATAACTAATCTGATAAACAGGTTCTATGACATACCTGACGGAAAGATACGCTATGACGGCATAAACATCAATAAGATGAAAAAATCTGCCCTGCGCCGTTCCCTGGGTATGGTGCTCCAGGATACTAACCTGTTTACTGGCACCATCATGGACAATATAAGATATGGAAACACTGAGGCAACGGACAGTGAGTGTATAGCCGCTGCAAAGATGGTGGGCGCAGATCAGTTCATCATGCAGCTGCCTGATAAGTATCAGACCTTCCTGACCGGAAACGGTGCCATGCTTTCCCAGGGCCAGAGACAGCTGCTTTCCATAGCCAGGGCAGCAGTGGCTGATCCTCCCGTTATGATCATGGATGAAGCTACCTCTTCCATAGATACCAGGACAGAGGAGATAGTCCAGAAGGGCATGGATGCCCTGATGCAGGGCAGGACCGTATTTGTCATAGCCCACAGACTGTCTACTGTGCGCAACTCCGATGTGATCATGGTGCTGGAGCATGGACGCATCATAGAGAGGGGCACACATGAACAGCTCCTTGCGCTTAAGGGCACATACTATAAGCTTTATACCGGAGCCTTTGAGCTGGATTAAGCGGGCCTTGTAATGACCTATGATAAAAAAGGGCGAGAGATGGATCCATCCTTTCTTGCTCTTTTTTGCTATGTGTATCTCGTTTTTGAGCATACGCTTGATTTTGTCGCCCATGGTTTCAGATCTCCGGGCGGGGCTACGCCGTCCGGCAAAAAATTACTCATGCTTACGGTTTACAATGTCTTTTGCCGCCAGCCTCTCTGTATTTTTGAGATTTATTATAGATATAACTAATAGGAATAATAATAACGATATCATATAAAAATTCCAGGTATTTAGAGAGATTTTGTTGACTTATATCCTTACCTGAGTATAAATTTTAGCTTATATTTTTTGAAGGGGGAAATAAGTATGAATACCTTAGTTATCATTCTTGCTGCGGCAGTATGCCTCTTCCTTGGCTATGTGCTTTACGGACGCTGGCTGGCGAAGAAGTGGGGCATAGATCCAAATGCAAAGACGCCGGCCGTAGCCCATAATGACGGACAGGACTATGTTCCTGCCAATGGCTGGACTGTATTTGCGCATCAGTTTTCATCCATAGCAGGGGCGGGACCTGTTACGGGTGCTATCCAGGCAGCGGCCTTTGGATGGCTGCCGGTGTTCCTCTGGGTAGGGATCGGCGGTATCTTTTTTGGAGCAGTAACAGATTTTGGAGCCCTTTACGCCAGTGTAAAGAATGACGGAAAGTCCATGGGGCTTCTGATCGAAAAATATATAGGCAAGACCGGAAGGAGGCTGTTCCTTCTTTTCTGCTGGCTCTTTACACTGATA
>CALWET010000106.1 GCA_944377385.1 uncultured Lachnospiraceae bacterium
TTACCGTGCTCTGGTGCTCACACAGGAACAGACGCCTACCTCCCATCAATGCCGCAAGGTCATTCCTCATACTCATGAAGATCACATCCTCGAGCCTGACCTTTTCCACTGCTCCCTCGTCCCTGAAATCAGTACCATAGAGGGCGTTATAAAGGCTCAGCAGGTTCCTTTCTGCATCCTGATCCGTATAAAACAGATCTGTGAATACAGTATCCTTGTGCTGTCTGTTCACTGCCATTTGTTTATTTCCTTTCCATTTTATCATTTTTCCTCTGGGATGTATATGTCTGATGCGCTGTAGATATGCTGAATAGATGTACACTTAGCTTAATGGAACTTAGACTATTGTTTCTTCTTAGAAATAGATCTTGGACTGTTGTTTCTTCTCAGACTTGATGTTATGAAGCCTTTATTCTTTCAGCTCAGATATTTTCAGACATTTCAGATATTCAGAAGTATTTAAAGTATAAGGAAACAGTTCTGCCCTGTCTACTGGGATACTGTACAAAAATAAAGGACACTTTTTGACAAAAAAGAATGAAGCTCCTCCCCACAGTACATTTTTGCCTGCAAAAAAGCCTCCGGAGGATCTGCCCTGCCTGAGGCTTTCTTGGTACTTTTATATTTCGTTTTTATTGAGTCAGACTGTAGTCGTTTTATCTGCTATGGCTATCATACCTCGGTCTTTCCGATCATGATGTTCAATATGTCTATGTCGGTGCCAGCCATGCCTACTCTGCCCACATGTCCCATGCTTCTGATGGTAGACTCCACGTCCGAAAGGACTATGCCCTCGCCATCCCTAAAGCCCTTGCCCTCGACTGCCATCTGGAAGCCCAGCAGGGCCGCATTAAGAGAGGCTGCTATCTTGGCTCCGCAGGAGGATTTTGCACCGTCGCATACTATACCGCCCACATTGCCAAGGGTATTTATGATGGTCTGTCCTATCTGATCATAGCTTGCACCATACATATATGCTATGGCTGCGCCTGAGCCGCAGCTTGCGCTGACCGCTCCACAGAAGGCAGACAGACTGCCGATATAATATTTTATATGTACTGAAACAAGGTTGCTCACGCAGAGGGCACGATAAAGCTTGTCCTCAGAGATGTTCCACTCCTCAGCATAAGTGATGACAGGCATACTGACGGTTATGCCCTGATTGCCTGAGCCTGAGTTGATGACTACGGGCAGAGAGCATCCACTCATGCGGGCGTCGCTGCCGGCTGCAGCCCTTGCACAGGCCCTGGTGACCACATCATTTCCCCTCTGGGAAAGCAGAGTCTTTCCAACCTGAGCACCCCAGGCATTGTCAAGGCCCTCTTGGGAAATGGCCGTATTCATGGCTATCTGTCTTCCAATGACCTCTTTAATGTCAGCAATGTCTACCTCGTCGGCAAACTGCAGTATATCCTTCAGTTTCAGCTTGGATTTATCTATGCCGGCATCCTTGTTTTCATCCTCTGATCTGCGCTCAAGGACCATCTCGCCATCCTTTTCTATCTTTGTGATATTAGTATGATGATCCTCGATGGTGACCTTTACATAGTGACCGCCCTTTATGGCCTTTGCCTCTACAAAAAGGTTTGCTACTCCCTCTGCCAGCTCACAGCTGCATATCCCCTCAGCCACAAGCCTCTTTGTCTCTTCAATGTCCTCGGGCTTGATGGTCTCCAGCACCTCAAGCTCAGCATCGGCATCTCCGCCTACGGCGCCTAGCACTGCTGCCACCTCCATGCCCTTGAGTCCGCCTGAATTAGGTACCGTTACGCCCTTGACATTCTTAATGATATTTCCGCTGAGGTTCATCTCTATCCTGTCAGGCATTTCGCCGAGCACCTGACGGGCCTTAGCGGAAGCATAAGCAATGGCAATGGGCTCCGTACAGCCCAGCGCAGGTATCAGCTCGTGCTTCAAGATATTCACATAGTTTTCGTACAACGCTTTGTTCATAACCTTACTCCTTAAATCTATATTCATATGCCTCGGCGGCATATGTTGAACCTGTATTTATTTTAATACTCTTTCAATCTCTGTTCAACAGCAAACTGCGGTCGATGAGCCCATCATCCAAAAGCTGCTGCAGGCTCATCATGACGCCAAGCTTCGCATGGGGATAGGTCAGGCCGCCCTGAAAATAAACGGTATAGGGCTCTCTCAGCGGCCCGTCTGCCGACAGCTCTATGGAAGAGCCGGAAATAAAGCAGCCTGCTGCCATGATGATCTCATGCTCATATCCAGGTGTGGGAGTAGGCTCCGGCCTGATAAAGGAATCCACGGAGGCAGCCCTCTGGACTCCCCGACAGAAGGACATGACCAGCTTTGGATCGTGGAAAGTCACTGCCTCTATGATGTCGTCCCTCTTTTCAAAGGGGCCCGGCGCACATTCAAAGCCCAGCTCCTTATATACGGCAGCAAGGAGTATCGCACCCTTTTCGGCAGAAGCTGCCACAGACGGTGCCATGAAAAGTCCCTGATAAAGGAGCCTATTGTTTCCAAGTGAGGGCCCCAGCTCCTTGTAAAGCCCAGGTGCTGTCAGCCTTGCAGCGGCATTTTTGACGCATTTTTCCGTACCTGCTATGTATCCGCCCACAGGAGCAATGCCTCCGCCGGGATTTTTTATCAAAGAGCCTACCACCATGTCGGCGCCGACATCCGTAGGCTCCAGCTCCTCTATGAATTCTCCATAGCAGTTATCCACCATGATGGTCACCTCAGGTTTTATGGATCTTATGAATCCTATGAGCTCCCTGATCTCCGCTATGGAAAGTGTATGCCTCTGGGAATAGCCCCTGCTCCTTTGTATCTCCACAAGGGAGGTCCTTTCGTTTATCCCCCTTCTGATGGCCTCATAGTCAAAGCTCCCATCCGGTTTCATGTCACAGTAGCTGAAGCTTACTCCATATTCTTTCAAGGATCCCTGGGCCTCTCTTACTCCAAGCACCTCGAGAAGAGTATCATAGGGCATGCCGACAGGAGAAAATATCTCATCTCCAGGCCTGGTATTCCCAAAGAGGGCGACTGTCAGCGCATGAGTACCGCATACGATCTGTGACCTGACCAGGGCATCCTCCGTATGGAATACCCTGGCATAAACCTCCTCAAGGCGGTCTCTGCCCATATCATTATAGCCATAGCCCGTGGTCTCCACCAGGCAGGCCTCGGATACTCTGCTCTGCTGCATGGCAGATAAGACCTTGAGCTGATTGTATTCAAAGATCTCGTCTATCTCTCTGAAGCGTTCGGAAACATGGGCTTCCCTTTTTTTACAAAACTCATAGACCTCTCCGGATATCCCCATCGACGCATATATATTTTCTAAATCCATCCTGCACATCTCCTGTATTTGATATATCTATTTCTATGACATTGGTATCTCGTCTAAGCCACGTAAGCTGCCTTTTTGCATAATGCCTGGAATTTTTCTTTATCAGCTCCACAGCCTCGGAAAGGTTCAGCTCGCCTCTGATATGTCTTATCAGCTCCCTGTAGCCTATGGCCTGCATGGAGGTGGCCGTATCGGGCACGCCAAGCTTCACAAGCCTCTCCACCTCTGAAAGGAGTCCGGCCTCCATCATGTCATCTACCCTGCTGTTTATCCTTTCATAAAGACGTGATCTTTCATCTGTCAATGCAAAAAATCTATAGTCATATGGGCTCTGCTCATGCTTTTTAAGCTCCCTGTCATTGTGAAGGGATATGGGTTCTCCATGGACCTCATAAAACTCAAGAGCCCTTACCACACGCTTCAGATTATTTGCAGGTATGCGTTCATAGGACAGGGGATCTATAGCCCTGAGCCTCTCATGCACACGCTCCCTGCCAAAGCACTCAGCCTCTTCATAGTACCTGCTGCGGATAGCAGCAGAAAGCTCTTGATCCCGTTCCTCAGTAAAGTCTATGTCATAGAGCAGGGCCTGTATATAAAAGCCGGTGCCTCCACAGACCACGGGTATATGTCCTCTTTCAAGTATCTCGGTCGCTGCCTTGACTGCAAGCTCTTTAAATCGGGTCACGTCATAGTTCTCCCAGGGCTCCAGTATGTCGATAAGGTGATGAGGGATCCCCTGCATCTCCTCCCTTCTTACCTTTGCCGTACCAATGTCCATGTCCCTATATACCTGCATGCTGTCCGCCGATATGACCTCTCCATCTATCTCCTTTGAGAGCCTGACAGAGGCTTTGGTCTTTCCCACTCCGGTAGGGCCCGCTATAACTATCAGAGGTGGCTTGCCTGTTTTATTTTCCTGCCAGTAATATCTCATACCACTCGTTTAAATATCTTATCCAGCTCATATCTGGTCCATTTGGCTATAGTAGGCCTGCCATGAGGACAGGCATATGGATTGTCAAGGCTCAGGAGCTCTGCTATCAGAGCCTTCATCTCCTCCCCGGAAAGCTGAGTATTCCCCTTTACGGCAGCCTTGCAGGACATAGAAGCAAGCTTGTCCCTGAGGGCGTCCGGCTTCAGCCTTTCGTAGCCGTCAATAAGGGAATCTATGATCTCCATAAGCAGCTCCTTCTTTGAAAGCTCCGGCAGGTCCGAGGGTACGGCCCTGACCACAAAATCCCTGTCTCCCGCATGCTCTATCTCAAAGCCAAGATCAGAAAAGACCTGCAGATTCTTTTCCACAAGCTCGGCTTCACTCAGGCTCAGACTCAGAAGGATGGGAGGATAGATAAGCTGAGAAGCAATATCCCTTTCGGCAAAATGCTTTATCAGCCTTTCATAGTTTACCTTTTCATGGGCCGCATGCTGATCTATCAGATACATGGCATCCTTATATTCTATGATCCAGTAGGTGCCAAAGACCTGGCCGATGAGCTGAAACTGCGGAAGGGCAGACTTAGAGAGAAACACCTCCCTGGGAAGCTCCTGCTGCAGAGGTGTCTCGGTCTCCATAAAGCTGAACCTGGAGTTCCTGTCAGATTCCATAAAGCCCGGAAACGAGGTGCCCTCAGTCTCTTTTTTAAGCCTGTCCCTCTCCTGCTGATAAAAAAGCTCAGAACGTTTTGTTTCAAAGGGCTCAGCCCTAAGCTCTCGATCTGCTCTAAGCTCTTGATCAGCCATAAACTCTCGATCTGGCCTAATCTCCTGATCAGCTCCATGTTCCTGCTTTTCACTGGGTTCCTGTTCTTCTCTATGTTCCTTACTTTCCTTCTGCTCCTTATCTGCCCCAGCCTTATGCATGTCAAGGCCTGCATCAACTATCAGCTCAGCCTCGGAAAGAGCTTCCTTTATGGCCCTGCTCAGGCAGCTGTATACTGCATCGTCATCAGAAAAGCGTACCTCCATCTTTTTAGGGTGGACATTTACGTCAAGGCGCCAGGGATCGATATCCACATAGAGCATGGTAAAAGGAAAACGATGCAGCATCATATATCCCTCATAGCCATCCTCTATGGCCTTTCGGATCACATCTGAGCTTATATGCCTGCCGTTTACAAAATAAACCTCCATGTCACGGCGATTGCGGGAGATCACTGGGCGCCCTATATATCCTGAAATCCTGATTCCGCAGTCCTCGAAATTTCTTGATACCGGCAGCAGGCTGCTGCTTATGTCCCTGCCATAGAGCATGTATATGACCTCCAGGAGCCTGCCTCCTCCAAGGGTATGAAAGACTGTCCTGCCATCAGCTATATAGGTAAAGGCTATGTCAGGATGGGAAAGTGCCGCCTTCTGTACTGTATCTGCAACGTATGAGGCCTCAGTGGCCGCAGTGCGCAGAAAGCTCCTTCGTGCCGGCACATTGTAAAACAGGTCCCTGACTATGATGGTAGTACCCTCCGGGGCACCTATGTCCATAAGCCCGCCGCCGACTCCTGCCTCTATCTGATAGCGTGTTCCCGTAAGCTCTCCCTGTACCTTTGTTACAAGCTCAGTCTTTGATACGGCACATATGGAGGCAAGAGCCTCGCCTCTGAAGCCAAGGCTCCTGATGGAGCTCAGATCCTCAACGCTCCTGAGCTTTGATGTAGCATGCCTGAGAAAGGCCGTCTCTATCTCTCCCTTTGGTATGCCGCAGCCATTGTCAGTGATCCTGATCAGCTGGATCCCGCCGCCTCTTATCTCCAGGCTTATCTTGTCGGCCCCGCTGTCTATGGCATTGTCGATAAGCTCTCTTACCACGCTTTCAGGCCTGTCTATGACCTCGCCAGCGGCTATCTTGTCTATCGTATCCTTGCTTAAAAGCCTGATCATCTCTTTATTCCTCTGAAACCGCATCCTTGAGCTCGTTGAGCATGAGCAGAGCCTCTATGGGTGTGATCTTTGTAATGTCCAGCTTCCTGAGCCTGTCCACGGCTTCTCTCTGAGCCTTGTACTCCTCTCTGCTCAGATCCACTCTGATGCCTTTTTTACGGGCAGTCTGTGCATCATTGTCTCCTGTGCCAAGATTAAGCTTTTTTGCAGCCTTAGTTATGTCCGCCCTGCTGAGCTCCTCAGAGATCTCGTCTGCCCTTTTTGTGACCTCCTCCGGCACACCGGCAAGCCTGGCTACGGCCACCCCATAGGACTTGTCCGCACCACCGGGCACGATCTTCCTTAGAAATACCAGTCCGCTTTCGTTTTCCTTTACGGCAATACAGTAATTATGCACCCCAGGGAGCTTGCCCTCAAGCTCAGTCAGCTCATGATAGTGGGTCGCAAAAAGAGTCTTTGCTCCAAGGCGGTTTTTATCGCTGATGTATTCAGTTACGGCCCAGGCTATGGACAGCCCGTCAAAGGTGGATGTGCCCCTGCCGATCTCATCCAGTATCAGCAGGCTCTTTTTTGTGGCATTCCTCAGTATGTTTGCTACCTCAGTCATCTCCACCATGAAGGTGGAGCGTCCGCTGGCCAGATCATCCGAGGCTCCTACCCTGGTAAATATCCTGTCACAGATGCATATATCCGCCGTTGCAGCTGGGACGAAGGAGCCGATCTGGGCCATGAGCACTATCAGAGCCACCTGACGCATATATGTGGATTTTCCTGCCATGTTGGGCCCGGTAATGATGTTCAGGCTATGATCAGCCTCATCCAGATAGGTGTCATTAGGTATAAAGGACTCGTCCTTCAGCATGAGCTCCACTACAGGATGGCGTCCGTCCTTTATGCTTATTATCCCCTTTTCATTTATCGAGGGCCTGACGAAATTGTTCCTCTGGGCCACTACTGAAAGGGAGCATATGGCATCGAGCATCGCAACAGAAGCTGACAGGGCATGTATGCGCCCTGCATAGGCTGCTATCCTCTCCTTTATGTCCGAGAAAAGTTCATATTCCAGGGCCTTCAGCTTTTCATCAGCCCCTATCAGCTCCTCCTCCAGCCTTTCAAGCTCATCTGTGGTATATCTCTCACCATTTGCCAGGGTCTGCCTGCGTCTGAATCTGTCCGGCACCTGAGACTTGAAGCTGTTGGATACCTCGATGGAATATCCGAATACCTTGTTGAAGCGTATCTTGAGTGTCCTTATGCCTGTCTTTTCCCGTTCCTCCTGCTCCATTTTAAGGAGCAGCTCCTTGCCATGATTTTTTGTATATCTGAGCCTGTCTGCCTCCTCATCATAGCCCTCCTTTATAATGCCTCCGTCCCTGACGGATACAGGAGCATCATCATCTATCGACCTCATAAGGAGCTCAAGGGCCTCAGGTATCTCATCAAGGCCTGAGACTATCTCTTTCATGAGCTCTGAGGAAAAGCCCGAAGCCGCTGTCCTGATGTGGGGTATCATGCTGAGGGACTGTCTGAGCATCAAAAGGTCCCTGGCATTTGCTGTCACTGAGCATATCCTTGAAAGCAGCCTGTCAAGGTCGTATACCGGCCTCAGATATTCTATGATCTCCTCCCGGTCAATGAATCTGCCGCAAAGCTCCTCTACGGCATCCTGGCGCTTTAATATGTCCTCCTTTATCAAAAGAGGCTCGGATATCATACTCCTGAGCAGCCTTCCGCCCATGGCAGTTTTGGTCTTGTCAAGGACATAAAGCAGACTGCCCTTCTTTTCCTTTTCCCTCAGTGTCTCAAGGAGCTCAAGATTTCTCAGGGTCGCAGAATCAAGTATCATGTGCCCGGAAAGCTCAAAGCGTTTTATGCCGGTTATGTAGCTGACCGTGGAAAACTGAGTATCATATATATATCTGAGGGCTGCCCCGCAGGCAATGACTCCGGCAGACATGTCAGAAAGACCAAGGCCTGCCATGTCAGCCTTGAAATGCTCAGATATAAGCTTTGCCGAAGCCTCCTCATCAAAATGCTCCCTGCCAAGGCAGCTTAATATGGCGTGACTTCGCTGGCAGAGAGCCTCTGTATCCACGCCTGAGATCATGAGCTCATCATTGCAGACTATCTCTGAGGGAGTGAAATGTCCCACATAGTCATAAAGCTGGCTCCCCTCCTCCGTTTCGGAAACATAAAGGTCGCCGGTGCCAATGTCTATGGCCGTGATCCCATAGGAGCCGCAGATATAGGCTATGCACATGAGGAAATTATTCTTTGAATCCTCCAGAGCCTCACTGGCTATGATGGTGCCGGGAGTGACCACCCTTATGACCTCTCTTTTCACAAGTCCCTTTGCCGTCCTCGGATCCTCGGTCTGCTCAGCCACGGCCACCTTGTAGCCCTTTTTGACCAGCCTTGTTATATAGGTCTCGGCAGCATGAAAGGGCACTCCGCACATTGG
>CALWET010000107.1 GCA_944377385.1 uncultured Lachnospiraceae bacterium
GCTTGCCGTTTGCCGTAGGCGGGCCGTCATAGAATACGTAGCTCGGGTCACCTTCATGCTCCTTGATGGATTTCTCGAAGATGTCGTTCTTTTTCCAGAAGTCTTCTACTTCCCTTTCACGTCCCACAAAATCCATGGACGTGTCTACTTTATTATATAGTGCCATTTTCATTCCTCCTCTGAAAGTGGTCGCCGGTTTCCCGGCGTTGCGCCTTCCATGCTATTCTTACATACGTGCGCAGCAAACTCAATTATATACAGTTGCTGCTGATAATGCAAGTAAAAAGGGGGCTAAAATGGCGTAAATGCGTTATTTTGCGGGTCCTTATGCCCTTATCTCACTCCGTGGTACTCATCCAGGAGCTTCTGCTTGAGGTCCCACAGCGGCCTTGAAAGATCCACATGTACATGATGAGGATTCACAAGCCTCTTGGCCTCGTCCCAGAGCCTGTCCGTATCCCTGCGGCATATCTCCCTGAGCTCCATGATGCTGGGCCTTTGCCTGTAAACGCAGCTTCCATGCTCAAACACAGGGATCATAAGCTCCTCAAGCTCATATTCTCCCGCCCTCATCAGAGTCTTTTTCCAGGTCTCCACCGGATCAAACAGCAAAAGGTCGCTGCTTTCATCATAAGACTCAGAGGCAAGGGCTATCAGATCAGCGAATATCTTGCCGCTCTGCTTTTCATAGACCCTGTATATGACCTTGTCTCCGGGATTCGTGATCTTTTCGGAGTTTTCCGAGATCTTGATCTTTGGAATGAATTCTCCAGTGGCCGGATCCTGTATGGCTGCAAGCTTATATACACCACCAAAGGAAGGACTGTCCTTTGAGGTGATCAGGTTCGTGCCCACTCCCCAGCTGTTTATGGTAGCACCCTGGAGCTTCAGAGATGAGATCAGGTTTTCATCCAGATCATTTGAGGCAGCTATCGTCACATCAGGGAAGCCGGCGTCAGTAAACATCCGCTTTGCCTTCTTCGAAAGATAGGCCAGATCGCCGGAATCAAGACGTATGCCGTAGTTTTTAAGCTCGATCCCCTGCTCCCTCATCTCGGTGAAAACTTTGATGGCATTTGGAACGCCTGATTTAAGAGTATCATAGGTATCTGCCAGCAGTATGCAGTGATCCGGATATATCCTTGCATATTCACGGAAGGCAGTGAGCTCATCCGGGAAGGACATGATCCAGCTGTGGGCATGGGTGCCCATCACCGGCACTGAAAACA
Organism: uncultured Lachnospiraceae bacterium; assembly: GCA_944377385.1. Lineage (GTDB taxonomy): Bacteria > Bacillota > Clostridia > Lachnospirales > Lachnospiraceae > Avilachnospira. Next base: position 1,230 of record CALWET010000107.1, read on the forward strand.
GCTTTCCGGCCAGCACGTTGGAGGTGCCCACGCAGCCGGCTATGACAGCTGCCCTGGCTCCGTATATGCCTGCATCGGGTCCCTGGGCACGTCTGAGCCCAAACTCCATGACCCCGTCTCCTTCTGCGGCATGGACCACCCTGGAAGCCTTTGTGGCTATCAGGGACTGATGATTTATGATATTCAGTATGGCAGTCTCCACCAGCTGGGCCTGCATGATCGGGGCCTTTACCTTGAGGACGGGCTCTCTGGGAAACATGACCCTGCCCTCGGGGATGGCGTAGATGTCACCTGTAAATCTGAAGCTCTCCAGGTATTCAAGAAAATCCTCTCCGAACATCCCTACCGAACGCAGATAATCTATATCTTCACGGCTGAATCTGAGATTTTCTATGTAATCTATGACCTGCTCCAGCCCGCAGCAGATGGAATAGCCGTTTCCGTCAGGGTTTTTCCTGTAAAAGGCATCAAAGATCACATCCACATTGGCATTTTCATTCTTGAAGTAGCCCTGCATCATCGTAAGCTCATAGAGATCAGTAAGCAGGGTCAGGTTGCGTTTCTGTTCCATATCATTTCCTTTCATAAAATACGAGGCAGGTCTCCATCCAGGGCCTCAGGCTGTCATGATCCTTCTGGCCTCGGGCATCGTCAGCAGGATATATATCCTGCAGCACCTTTGCTCAGTCTGCATCGGCAGCATCCTCCCTGGGGAACTTTTTCCTTATCCTTCTGAAATACAAAAACTGCACGATGGAGGTCACTATCCAGCTTATTGGATAGCTGAGATAAAGGGCCTCCAGGCTCGGAAATACCGGCAGAGCCACCATGATCCAGAGTATACGCAGCCCGCATACTCCAAGCAGAGTGATGATCATGGGCACAAAGGCATCTCCAAGTCCTCTGATGGAGCCCACGAACACGTCTGCATAGCCGCAGGTAACGTAGGTGGCACAGATGATATAAAGCCTCGTCAGTCCTGAGGCTATGACCTCGGGATCAGTATTATATATGGATATGAGCTGGGGCCCAAAGAAGCAGGCCAAAAGTCCCACCGGCAGGCCTATGATGGTGGTGGCAAATATACAGGTAGCCAGTATCCTGTTTATACGGCTGTATCTGCCTGCTCCCACGTTCTGGCTGGTGAAGCTCAGATCTGCCTGATATACGGCATTCATGGTGCTGTACACAAAGCCCTCTATGTTGGAGGCCGCCGTGCTTCCCGCCATGGCCACCGCCCCAAAGGAATTGATGGAGGACTGGATGACCATGTTTGAAATGGAGAAAAAGCAGCTCTGAAGCCCTGCAGGCAGGCCTATCTTAAATACCTTCATAAGGACCTTTATATCCATCCTGAGCTTTCGAAGCTCGACTCTGAGGGCTCCCTTTTCCTTCATCAGGGCCCTGAGCACCAACAGAGAGGATATGGCATTTGAGACTGAGGTGGCTATGGCTACTCCGGCAACTCCCATGTTCCACTCCAGAACGAAGTAGAGATTCAGTATGACATTTGCAATGCCGGCAAATATCAGATAATAAAGGGGACGCTTCGTATCGCCGATGGCCCTCAGTATGGCTGCGCCAAAGTTATAAAGTATGATAAAGGGCATGCCTATGAAATAGATATTGAGATACTCCACGGACATATATCTGACCTCGTCCGGTGAGCCCATGAGTATCATCAGCGGCTCGGATATGGCTATGCCAATAAATATGAACACGATGCCTGCCGTCACCGAGGAAAAGATAGAGGTATGCACCACATCACTGACGGTATCGTCATCATGTCTTGCATAGGACTGGGCCACCAGTACGTTTACGCCCACTGATATGCCTATGAAGAAATTTACGATCAGATTCACCAGAGACGAGGTGGATCCCACTGCTGCCAGGGCCTCTGCGCTGACAAAGCGCCCCAGCACTATGACATCCGCCGCATTGAAAAGCAGCTGCAATATGCTGCTGAGCGCAAGCGGTATGGCAAACAGCATGATCTTTGGCAGCAGTGCCCCATGAAGCATGTCTATCTCATAACTCTTTTTCATGACCAATCACCCTTAAAGCCAGTTTTTACGCTATTTGCATAGCCTAATGGTTTTACCACTCCACAGTGTAAAAAGTCAATCTGAAATATCAAAAAGTCTCGGTTGAATCCCTCTTTATACAAAAGTCAGGAACTCCACCTTGCTTTTTATCACATCGTGCGGCTATAATCAATAGAAATGCTAAAAAAGCATGAAAGGAATTACGAATCATGAGTTTGGACGGCAGAGAGCAGCTCACTCCCGAGGATGTAAAGCGGATAGAGGCTGAGATAGAACACAGAAAGACCGAGGTCCGCAGCAAGGCCCTGGCGGATCTGAAATATGCCAGATCCCTGGGGGATCTGTCTGAAAACTTTGAATACTATGCAGCAAAAAGGTTCAATAACCAAAATAACAGCCGCATCAGGTATCTTGAAAAGCTGCTCCGTACTGCTAAAGTCATAGAGGACAGCTCCAAAGAGGATGAGGTGGGGCTTAATAATACGGTGGAGCTTTATTTTGAGGAACGGGATCTTTGCGCCACCTACCGTATAGTGACACCCATCAGGTCGGATATCAGGGCCGGCCTCATATCAAACGAATCGCCCATGGGCAGGGCCCTGCTCCATCACAGAGAGGGTGAACGTATAGAGATAAGTGTCCCCGGCGGAAGCACCTATCATGTGATCATCAAAAAGCTGATAAAGACAGGCGAGTCCGACGAGGACAGGATAAATCAGTATTAAGCTTTAAGAGGCCCGGAGGATGTTTCCTTCCAGGGCCTCTTTTAATCCTTTCGGTTTGATCCTTCCAATTATGTTTTCGATCACTTGCCGGGATATACTATGGCAGAGCATACATCATAATTTGAAAGCTTTTCCTTTCCGTTAAGTCCGGAGAGCTCCATCAGGAAGCATATCCTGACCACCTCTCCTCCAAGCTTTTCCACCAGCTTGCATGCAGCCTCGCAGGTACCGCCTGTGGCAATGAGATCATCCACCACTATCACCTTGTCTCCCGGCTTTATGGCATCCTTATGTATCTCTATCTCGGCATGGCCGTACTCA
>CALWET010000108.1 GCA_944377385.1 uncultured Lachnospiraceae bacterium
TTATCAGGGCATTTGACTTTCATAGTCAGATGCCCTGTTTTTAATGAAAGGATAAGTTAAGTTGAACATTACCTTCATCTGTTGTACTGTATTATTGAGATTAGTACAGTTTTGCGTGAAAGGAGCAACATGATCAGTCTTGATTACAAAGACAAGCGCCCTCTGTATGAGCAGATTTCAGAGCGTATCAAGGAGCTGATGTCAGTAGGCGGGCTGCCGGAAAACAGCCAGCTTCCCAGCGTGCGGGCTCTGGCAGTGGATCTGAGCATCAATCCCAATACCATACAGAGAGCATACGCAGAGCTTGAACGCCAGGGATATGTGTATTCAATAAAAGGAAAGGGCAATTTTGTCGCTGAGACAGAGAGGCTCCAGCTCCTAAAGACAAAGGAGCTCAGAGGCAGGCTTGCAGTCATACTGGAGGATGCCTACAGGCTCGGCCTGAGTGATGATGAGATCGTAGGGCTCATACGGGAGCTTATCGCAAAAAGGAGTACAAAGAAATGATAGAGACTGTTTCCCTTACCAAAAGATTTGAAGATATAACAGCCCTCGACGAGGTCAGTGCCACCATCAGAGAGGGGCAGGTATTTGGCCTGATAGGTACCAACGGGGCAGGAAAGTCTACCTTTCTGCGCTGTCTGTCTGGAATATACAGGCCGGATGGAGGCACAGTAAAGATAGATGGACATGAGGTCTACGAGCATACAGAGGTAAAAAAGAGGTTTTTCTTTATCTCCGATGAGCAGTATTTCCTTCCTGGGGCAACTCCCTTGGACATGGCATCCTCCTATGGCATATATTACAGATATTTTGACAGAGAGCGCTTCAGGAGGCTGCTCAGGGAGTTTGGACTTGAGGAGCGAAGGAAGATATCCACATTTTCAAAGGGCATGAAAAAGCAGCTATCCGTCATACTGGCTCTCTCAGCTTATACTGACTATATATTCTGTGATGAGACCTTTGACGGACTTGATCCTGTGATGAGACAGGCCGTAAAGTCATTATTTGCCCATGATATGGATGAAAGGGGCCTGACGCCGGTCATCGCGTCTCACAACCTCAGGGAGCTTGAGGACATGTGCGATCATGTGGGCCTTCTGCATAAAGGAGGCATATTGCTTTCAAAGGACATTGATGATCTCAAGCTTGGCATACATAAGATACAGTGCGTTTTTGCCACGGACAAGGAACCGGAGGAGGTCCAGGGCCTGGATATCATAAAGAGTGAGCACAGGGGAAGGCTGCGTACCATCATAGTGCGGGGAGATGAAGACGAGATCAGGAGGCTCATGGACCGGGAGGAAATGGTATTTTATGAGCTTATACCTCTTTCCCTTGAAGAGATATTCATCACCGAGACTGAGGTGGCAGGCTACGATGTAAAGAAGATCATTTTGGGAGAATGACATGCTTAATATAAACGATAAAAATGATATGTCGGTAAAGGAAGCAGACAGGGGAGACAGGCCGCAGGCTGCAAAAAAGAGCCTGACTCATGCCGGAACGGTCTCCCTGCCGGCCATGATTAGGGAAAATCTGCATTACAATCTGGGGACGCTGCTCCTTGGGCTGTTGGTCATGGTGTTCAACTATCCCATCAATCTGGCCCTGAACCTGAGCGATATTAAAAACAGCATGGATACCTTCATGACCACTCAGGTGACGGATACCAATGGTCCCACATCCATATTCATGGTCGAAAAGATAAGCGATTATGCCAGACGTATGACTGCTGCGGCAAACAATGTGCTCAGCGGAGAGGGCAGCCTTATACTCGTGATCGTGCCGGTAGCTGCCATCCTTTGTGCCAGATGTATGTTCAATTACCTGATGTCCAGGTCTACGGTGGATTTCTACCTCAGTGAGCCGGTCAGCAGGACAAAGCGATTTTTTGCAAATTTCCTGAGCGGGATCATCATCATGTTCATATGTCTCATGACGGGTTATCTGCTGGCTCTGGCAGTGGCAGTAGCCTTTGGAGTTCAGGGGCTTATGGTAGCGGGGTCACTGACAGCCTGCGCAGGCTATATGTTGTCTTTTATGATCCTGTATCTGACAGTCATCCTGGCCATGCTGGCCTGCGGCAGGCCCTTTGCGGCCGTGGCTGCGGTCATAGTCATAAACGGCTTTGCCTACAGTATATACGCCATACTGATGGTTTATCAGAATTTCTTTGAGACCTATATGGTGTATGGGGCATCCCCTCTGGACAAGCTTAGCTACGGAGCTCCCCTTTATTATTTTGGCGAGCTTTGTGCAAATATAGCCTCAAAGGCAGGGCCCATGGGAACTGAAAACATCAGGCTCATGGGACTTATGGCTGCCATAGTCCTTGGGCTTACGGCCCTGGCTGCAGTCCTGCACAGGATCAGGCCTTCAGAGGCCTGCGGCAGGACTTTGGCGTTTCCCGTGTCAAAGCTGTCTCTTCGCATCATACTGACGATCATCGGAGGGCTCCTTATGTCCTTCCTTGGTGTCTATCAGAGCGGGCTGTTCTGGGTATTCTTCTTTGCCATACTGGGGGTCCTCATATGTCACGCCATCATAGAGGCTGTTTTCAATATGGACATACGTACTCTCCTCAGTCACAAACTTGAGGCCGCAGGATGTGTGGCATTGACGGTGGGCTTTATGTGTATATACATCCTGGATCCCTTTGGCTATGACAGGTATGTGCCCAAGGCTGAGGATGTGTCTTCAGTTGCCGTGGATTTCAGCGGATATTTTGCTGCAAGGGATGCCATCATAAGATCTGATTATGAATACAGCTTCCGCTCGGAAAGGCCGGAGGATATATACTCCTCTGAATACTGGGCTGGAGAGCCTGACATACTTGGACGCATGTACATTTCAGAGGAGCCCTATGTAGAGGCTGCACTGAACCTTGGACAAAGGGGAGCAGATCATGCCTCCGGCATAAATGATGGAAAGAGCTATAGCTTCTATTCGACCTCGGAGGACGCCGAGGAAACATACATTGTCTGCATGGCCTACAGGCTGAGATCAGGAAAAACAAGGTACAGACAGTATCTGCTTTCGGATTCGGACATACAGGAGCTCATGCCGGATGTATTTGCCTCCATTGAATATAAAGAAGCAATGTATCCCATACTGGGTATAAGCGAGGATCAGCTTGGACTTTTTGGAATTGAGTACGCAAGCGAGAAGGAGGCATCAGAGCTCGTGAAAGCCGGTGCCCTTGATGGCAGCAGCCTCAGGACCGAGGCCTGTGCCACCAGGGACTGGGAGCCTTATGGAGAGGTATATGACATAAATAAAGACCAGGAGCTTAGAGCAGACCTACTCTCTGCATTGCAGGCAGATATCCGTGAAATGAGCTTTGATGATTATACGGAGTGGCAGTATGCAGTGGATTCTGGCTACAATGAAGAGACAAAGCGTGTGGAAGTCTTTTCTTCCTCTGAGCTTTATCAGGGAGAGGATATCCCCGGGACCTATATAGTAAAGGATCTGCTTTACTATATACCGGAATCTGCGATCCTGATCGACGAGCTGGAATCCGAGGATCCCTATAGCTATGAGCGCTATTACAGCTATAGAGACATATATCCTGTGTTTGACAGCTTTGACCATGTCAGAGAGGTGCTTGAGGGATATGGGCTTAGTACGGCTGAGTAGCGAGGCTCTGCGAATTGACACCAGATCGTGCTTTTGATACTATATCAAGTATCATGGAAAACAGACGGACAGGTAAAATGGCACTTATGACAGCTATGCTTTTTTGTATAGCTGTTTTTGCCTTTTATATAAACCGGGATATCGAGATCAAGGGTCTTTACATGGACGATCTCTATATGTGGTCCTGCTATGGTGAGCAAAGCTTTTTTGAGTTTGTATTTCCCATAGGGACCTCTACCAGATTTCGCCCTGTATACTGGCTCTTTACCTATATACAGATGGCCATTATAGGCAGTCATGTGGATTGGTTCGCAAGCTTCAACATCATCTGCAACATTATCGTGGCCTATGAGCTGTTTTATATATGCAGGAAGCTTTCAAAAAGCCTTTTCCTGCCCTTTATGTCCTCCATATGCTATCTGGCCTCCCGCTTTGCCTATTATCAGATAGGCCAGGCCCTGGGGCTCATGGAGACCCTGGCTCAGTTCTTTGCTCTTTGGATCCTTTATCTTCTGATCGTTTATATGCAAAGGCCAAATGATACTACAAAAAGGGAGCTTATTGACAGGGGCGAGGCAGAGCTTGCTGAAACAGGAGAAAAGCCGGTTCTCAGTCTGGGGCTTAAACGTTCCTGGGATATTTATTTTTTTGGAGCCCTCGTCCTTTATGTACTTCTTTGCTTTACCCATGAGCGCTATCTGTGTCTGCTGCCTCTTTTTTATCTTGCTCTGGCAGTAAAGTGGATCAGGGAGCCAAAGGCATATAAAAAGGCCTATATCCTGGAAAACAGGGGAAAATGGCTGGCTCCGGTCGTGGTCTTTGCAGCCATAATGCTTATCAGGATGCTCAGTACAGGAGCTTTGGTGCCTGCAGGGACCGGAGGTACGGAGGTAACGGAGACCTTTTCCCTGGCATCGACATTGGCCTATGTCTGGGATCAGATATGCTATATATTTGGCGTCAATGCCGGTGAAAACTATCTGGCAGCTCTTTCCTGGCAGGAGACTCCTGAGCTTATCCAGGCTCTTGTAAAGGTAAGCATAGTCGTGATAGGCATAATAGTCATAATGTTTTTGGTGACGCTTATGCTTTTAGCCTCAGGCAGGGATCCCGAAGATAAAAAGAGGCTTTTTGAAGTGCTTTCAGTCATCCTGATGATGCTCTGCTTTACCGGGCTTTGTATTGGAGCATCATCGGTGACGATACGTGTCGAGATGCGCTGGATATATGTATCCTACAGTGCAGCCCTAATACTGGCCTGCTATATGATCTCGGTGATCCGCGAGGCCTATGGCGGCACAGGCGGGAAGACAGGCCTTTTTTACGGAATGCTCTGTGGAGTCTTTGCCGTTTATTGCGGCCTGTCCGTTTATACAAATGCTTTTTATCGGGGGTATTTTGGAAATCTTTATTTCTGGCCGGATCAGCTGAGGATGAATTCCTTGGCAGAGCAGACCATAGAGAGCTATGGTGTGGACGGGGTGCTTGGAAAGCCTGTATATATCATCGGTAACAACTATGGCATGTCGGACTTTTATGCTGAGACCTTTTTCAAGCCCTTTGATCCTGAAAAGACAGGCCAGGATACCAGGATATACTTTGTCGAGGATGAGACAGAGATACCAGACGTGGAGTTGAGCTCAGGAGAGCTCATAGTCCTTGAGGAGGTGCCTGAGGAAAATGCATACAGGGATATTACTGCTCAGATCATGAGTAGGCCTTGTAGCTCTTTTTATAGGGGATCATGATGAGCTTTGCGATAAAGCCCGGCCACAGGCTGCGGAAGATCAGCTCCTCCTCGCGTTCGCGATTGTGATTTTTGATATTTTGGCTGGTGGCAGCTTCGCTGTGGACCCGGTAGGACAAAAGCTCCTTTTCAGCGCATATGAACCTGCCTGGCTTTTTTGCAAGGCGCAGGAGGGCGTCCCAGTCAGTGACGAAGCTGTAGTCCCCATGAAATATGGGCAGGCCACAAAGCTGTATGTTATAGGTGCAGCTTGGGCAGCATATACCGTTTCCAAATCTGAGAGGCAGCTCCTTTATGAGGCTTGTGCCGCAGAGGGACCTGAATCTTAGGGGCAGTCTGAGTATCCGCTTTACGGATTCGGCCTGGCCCGTTATTTTTTTGCCCTGGGCATCGATGGTCTCATAGCGGCAGCAGAAAAGGGACATATCAGGATATCTGCGAAATGCCCTCATAAGCTCTCCTGCATATTCGGGATGGTAGATATCGTCCTGGTGGGCCACGGTCACAAGCCCGGCTCCACATTCTTTAACTGCAGTGTATACTGCAAAATTCCAGTCTTCCCTGAGGGAGCTTTTGCCATTTCGGACATAGAGAGGAACGCCGTATTTTTCAGAAAGACGGCGTATATATCCGTTATCCGTTGAGGTGCAGAGTATGATGTCGCTTTTTTGGCTCTGGCAAAGCAGTGAGACCATACACTCCTTTAGATAAGGAGATTCCTTATATGCACAGATGGAAAAAACATGTTTTGTCATAATACCGTACCGGATCTGCCATTATATCGTACCGGAATATCATACCGGGAAATAGGTATCCTCCAGCATCAGGCAGAGGCAGTGATATATGGGCAGGTGAAGCTCCTGTATCTTGTAGGTCTCCTGCTCGGGAGCGATGATGGCTATGTCGGAAGCTTGGGCAAGACGGCCTCCGTCCTTTCCGGTGAGGCCGATGACGGTCATGCCCAGGGCCTTTGCCACAGGTACTGCATACATCAGTATGCGGCTGTTGCCTGAGGTGGAAATGAGCAGCAGCACATCGCCCTGCCTGCCGTATCCAAGCACCTGCTGAGCTACGGCCAGGTCTCCGTTTACATCATTTGCAAAGGCTGAATTTAGGCTCTGATGCTCATTAAGGCATATGGCAGGAAGTCCCATCTGGAGGCTCTCAGTGATCAGCCTGCCGTCCTTGGGATCCAGCTCCTCCACGGCAGCTTTAAGCTTTGACGGCATGGGCCTCTTTTTGATAAAGCCCTTCATGAGCTCACCTACTATGTGCAGGGCATCTGAACAGGAGCCGCCGTTTCCGGCTATCAAAAGCTTGCCGCCCCGGTCATAGCATTCCCTGATGCCAAGGTAGGCATTTTTTATATCCTCTCTTACACTGCTCAGGGAGGGGTATCTTTCGCAGAGCTCAGAGAGCCTGCGCTCAATGCTTTCATCCACAGCTTCTGTATCTGTATGCAAGGAGGCCTTTGCCCCTTCGTATTTTTCCATTTTTCATATCTCCTGTATGCGGAAAATAAATATATTGCATTATCATACCACAAAAAGGCTTTATATAGTATAATTGTGCTGAAACTTTATGAGAAGAAGGTAATGCTATGAAGGTAGTTATACTTGCCGGGGGGCTTGGCACCCGCATCAGCGAGGAAAGCCATCTGAGGCCCAAGCCCATGATAGAGATAGGCGAGCAGCCGATACTCTGGCATATCATGAAATATTATTCGGCCTACGGCTTTGATGAATTCATCATATGCGCAGGCTATAAGCAGTATGTCATAAAGGAATATTTTTCGGATTATTTCCTGCATAACAGCGATGTGACCTTTGATCTGGCCAACAATCATATGACGGTCCACAACAACAATTCAGAAAAGTGGAAAGTCACCATAGTGGATACAGGGCTCAACACCATGACGGGAGGACGGGTCAGACGCATCAGAAAATACATAGGCGACGAGACCTTCATGCTTACCTACGGTGATGGCCTTTGTACTGTCGATCTCAAGGAGCTTCTTCGCTTTCACCGTTCTCATGGCAGGCTGGCTACAGTTACGGCAGTAAATATTGCTCAGCTAAAGGGCGTTATGGAGGTAGAGGAGGATGGGCGCATCACTGCTTTTAGGGAAAAAAATGACAGGGATTCGGCCATCATAAACGGAGGCTTCATGGTCCTGGAACCTGGCTTTTTTGACTATCTCGAAGGTGATGAGACTGTCCTTGAAAAAGAGCCCTTCAACAGGCTCTGCCAGGAGGGACAGATGATGAGCTTTTATCATGACGGCTTCTGGCAGTGCATGGATACCCAGAGGGAAAAGAAAAAGCTTGAGGAGCTTTGGGCAAGCGGAAGGGCTCCATGGAAGATATGGTAAGTCAGAGGGATGACAGAGCTATGGCAGAGCAGAGGAACAGTTTGCAAACAGGCATGACAAAGCGTACAAAGGAGCTTATGGAGTTTTACCGGGGCAGGCGTGTGATGGTGACAGGGCACACGGGCTTCAAGGGAAGCTATATGTGCGCTGTGCTTTCCATGCTTGGAGCCGAGGTACATGGCTATGCTCTTTGGGCGCCTACAGAGCCCTCCCTGTTTTCCATCATGTACGGGATGAAAGGCGGAGACCTATACGGAGAAGAGGTCGAAGCAAAGCTCAGAGTCAGCCAAAGCGAGACTGCGCATCCCCCTATGACCATACATTCTCATATAGGCGATATAACGGATCTTGAAGGCCTTATGTCCTATTATGATTTGGTGAGGCCCGAGCTGGTCATTCACATGGCGGCCCAACCCATAGTCAGGGAATCCTATGTCATCCCCAGGGAGACCTACGAGGTAAATGTTATGGGCACGGTAAATCTGCTGGAATGTATAAGGCAGATCCCCTGCTGCCGATCCTTTCTCAATGTCACCACCGACAAGGTCTATCTCAATGAGGAAAGACAGGGCTATGGCTACAGGGAGGACGACAGGCTGGACGGCTTTGATCCCTATTCAAATTCAAAATCCTGTTCAGAGCTTGTGACCCACAGCTATAAGTCCTCTTTCCTGGAGGCGGCAGGCGTGGCGGTATCTACTGCCAGGGCGGGAAACGTCATAGGCGGAGGGGACTTTGCAAAGGACAGGATATTGCCGGATTTTGTCAGGGCCATAGAGAAAAAAGAGGCTCTGAGGGTCCGCAATCCCTACAGCACAAGGCCATATCAGCATGTACTGGAGCCGATATTCACCTATCTTTATCTGGCCATGGCCCAGGAAAAGGACATAAGCAGGGCAGGCTGGTACAATGTGGGACCGGATGATCGTGACTGTGTGACCACGGGAGAGCTGTGTGACATGTTTGAAAAAGCCTATGGTGAAGGAGCTTCCTGGGTATCTGCTGCGGAAGAAGGATCCCCTCACGAGGCCTCATTTCTGAAGCTGGACAATTCAAAGCTCAAGGAAAGGATGGGCCTTTCACCCGCATGGCATATAAACGAGGCTGTGGAGGCCACTGCTGATTGGACCAGGGCCTGGCTTTCGGGAGGCAGCTCTTCGGCAAATGAATGCCTGCTTTCCCAGATACAGAGCTTTATGCAGCTTTTCTGATATGCTTGATCTTTGCAGAAAAAATCTCAATTTCATACTCTGCCTTCTGATGACTTGTGCAGGAGGCCTTTTTCTGTTGTGGTTCATAAAGGCCGCAGGCTGTGATGTGGTATATACGGACTATATCCGTATAGTGGCGGAATATCTTCCTGATGTGACTGATCCGGACAAGTTTTTTGTGCCGGATATTTTGACACGCATACCTGCCACCTTTTTGCAGCGTCTTATAAATGTGGAGTTTTTTTCTTATTCTGTGACCTTTGATCGCATATGCTCTGCGGCAGGGATCACCGGCTGCGCTCTGATGACTGCCATTTATATGAAAAAGGAGAGGCTTTCAGCGCTGTGGTTCATCCCCATGGCCATGGTGATCTTTTCCCTCAATAAATGGGAGATCATTTTGAATGGCACCGCCTGGGCCCATGTGGCAGCCTTTTCCCTGTTTTTCCTGAACTATTATCTGTTGGACAGATATTATCAACATGAGACCTGCCAGGATATTCATGGGAGAGCTGGTCAGGATATGGCAAAGCAGCGAGCTAAGTTGGATGCGGGCGTTACTTTTGAAAAACTTGGAAAGACAGGGAAAAAGGGCAGGAGCCTCAGGCTTTCCCTGTATATCCTTCCCTTTGTCATACTCATGTTTGCCGGGGAATACATAGCCTCTTATGCTGCGATCATGATCGCAGCATATGGCTTTTGTTTGCTTGCGGTTTACAAGGCCCGAAAAATGGCGCAAAAGACGGCCTGCAAGGGGAATTTTCCTGAATGGAATGTCTATGCGGGAGGGCTTGCAGTAACGCTTATCGTCCTGGGACTTTATCTTTTAAGCCGGCATTTTGCGGTATGGGAGCATGCCGGAGCTACGGATATGGACATATTTGAGGTAATGGCAGAGGATCCCCTGTTCATACCGAGGCTTTTTATAAAGAGCTTTGCCGGAGTCATACTTGGGCAGCAGGCCATAGCAGATTTTTACGGTCCGGCTGTTCCTCTTTCTGAGTTCTGGATATTGCTTATCGGTATGCTGGTCATAGCTGCATATATATTTGCGATCCTGCTTTATATCAGGCACAGGCTTTGGAGGATAAGCATTTATCCCATGATGCTACTGCTTTCCGGGGGCCTTAATCATGTCCTGGTCACTGCCGCAAGATGGATATTCCTTAATGAGGACTATGGCCTGAGCTCACGTTACGGGGCTCAGTTCATGATAGGCATAATAGGCATACTGCTTACCTTTGCGCTTTATTTCAAGGTATGCAAAAGCAAGGACAGCGACAAGGTGCCTAAGGAAAAGGACAGTGAGAAGGCATGTAAGGGCAAGGATATTGGGGGCAGTTTAAGCAGGCTGCTGGCAGCAGTATTTTCAGCCTTGATACTTTCAGGCAGTATCCTGACTACCAAAGCTGAGCTTGGCATAGTGCCTTACAGGGAGCAGAACTATGAGGAGCTCAGGCAGGTTGTGCTGCACTATCATGACTATGATGCCCAGGAGCTTGCTGATTATCTGGAATGGGGCAAGTCCAAGGAGACCATGTACGAGGCCCTGCGCATACTTGAGGAAAACAGGCTGAACGTTTTTTCCTCGGGGCTTGGTGGAGCTGCCGGAGCCCTGGCTCAGGAAAAAATCCCTTGACAGGGGACTTTTATGGTGCTATTTTTACTACATCAATCAAATATGGCAAACCGATGACAGAGAGTAAGTAGGTTATATGCAGGAGGTAAGAGAGAGCCGCTGATGGTGTGATGGCGGTACGGACGGTATAGCCGAATGGGCTCTGGAGGGCGCTTAGGAATAAAATAGTATGAAGCGACGAAATCCGCATTCGTTAAAGGGCGGCGTATATGATGGTATATGGATAAAGAGGGCCTTTGGGCCAAAGCGGGTGGTACCGCGGATATTTTGATATTCGTCCCGGACAGGAGCAGTTCCTGTCCGGGTTTTTGTTTGTCAGTTTGATTGAATTACATGAAAAGGAGAAAGATCATGAAAAAAACTGAGATCAGACTGACAAACGATTCCTTTAGGGCTATGAAAAGGGCAGCAGCCCTTGTCCTTCTGCTTGCTGTGACAGCTCTCACAGGCTGCTCAGGCGGGACAGCCTCAGATACAGCAAAAGAAGAGGCTGTGTCCGAGGCAGCAGAAGCAGGAACTGCAGCTGGCACCGCAGAGGCTGAGGCATCAGATGTCGCGGAGGGCAGCTTCAGCATAGGCATAGGACAGTTTGCTGAGCATGGCTCTCTGGATAACTGCCGTGAGGGCTTCCTCCAGGGCCTTGCAGAGGAGGGCTTCATAGAGGGAGAAAATCTGACTGTGGATTATGACAATGCAAATTCTGATGGATCCATAGCCACTCAGATCATGCAGAGCTATGTTGGTTCAAAAGTAGATCTGATCTGTGCCATAGCCACGCCCATGGCCCAGTCGGCCTATGCGGTGACCAGGGATACGGACATACCCGTCATATATACGGCAGTGACAGATCCTTCGGCAGCAGAGCTTGTAAAGGCTGACGGAAGCTCAGTGGGCAATATCACTGGCACCTCTGACAAGCTTCCCGTGGCAGAGCAGCTTGAGATGATCAGAGCCATACTCCCGGAGGCAAAGGTGCTTGGCATCATGTACACCACCTCGGAGGCGAACTCAGAGGCCTCTATTGCAGAGTACAAGGAGCTGGCTGCGGAATATGACTTTGAGATATATGAGGTCGGCATCGGGACCCAGGCAGACATCCCCATAGCTGCGGACAGCCTGCTGGAAAATGTGGACTGTGTGACGATGATCACCGACAATACGGTGGTAGCTTCCCTGCCCGTCATCCTGGACAAGGCAGAGCAAAAGGGCATAGCAGTATTCGGATCAGAGATCGAGCAGGTAAAGAAGGGCTGCCTGGCAGCCATGGGTCTGGATTATATAGAGCTTGGAAAACAGACAGGCCGGATGGCAGCAGCCGTGCTCAAGGGCGAGGAAAAGGCATCGGAGCTTCCATATGAGCTTATAGAGGGTGCCAGCTTTTATGGAAACAGCGCTGTGGCCGGGAGCCTTGGCATAGAGCTTCCTGAATCCTATGCATCCTCAGGAGAGGTATTTGACACTATAACGGAGTGATATAAGGGCATGAGCAGCATCATTATCGGAATAATTGAAGAAGGCCTTGTGTATGCCATACTTTCCTTTGGCATATACATCACCTACAGTATACTGGATTTCCCGGATCTTTCAGTGGATGGTACCTATCCGCTGGGAGCTGCGGTAACGGCAGCCATGATAGCAGCGGACATGGATCCACTGATCACTCTGCCCCTGGCTTTTTTGGCAGGGGCTCTGGCGGGGATAGTCACGGGACTGATACATGTAAAGCTGAGGGTCAGGGATCTGCTCAGCGGCATAATCGTCAGCACGGGGCTTTATTCCATCAATCTCCGTATAGCAGGGAAATCAAATCTGCCTATCTTCTCAAAGGACAGTATTTTTTCCAATAGCCTTGTGAACAGTATATTTACCGGCGGCCTCTCCATTATCGCCAAGATGTCGATACTGCTTGTGATGGTCCTGATACTCAAGCTTCTGCTGGATGCCTATCTGCGCACCAGATCGGGATACCTGCTCAGGGCGGCAGGAAGCAATCCCAGGCTGGTCACTGCTCTTTCAAAAAATGTGGGCTTTGTAAAGATAGTCGGTCTTGGACTGGCAAACGGCTTTGCGGCCTTTGCCGGCTGTGTGATGGCCCAGAAGCAGGGATATTTCGAGCTTTCCATGGGTACGGGCATGATGGTCATAGGCCTGGCAAACGTGATCATAGGCACACAGCTTTTCGGAAGGCTCAGCTTTATGAAGGCCACTACTTCAGTCATACTTGGCGCCATCATATACAGGGCCTGTGTGGCTGCTGCCATAAATGCAGGCATGGAGGCCGGGGATATGAAGCTGATCACGGCTTTGCTGTTCCTGATCATACTTGCCATAGGCAATATCAGAAAGGAACGGGTACGGAGCCTCTCCGCCGTCGGCGGTCACAGAGACGATATATATAAGCCAGGAGACGCAAAAAAGACTTTTGAAGGAGAAGGACAGGATGCTCAGTCTCAGGAACATAAATAAATATTATAATCCCGGCACTGTAAATGAGATGTGCCTGTTCAGGGATTACTGTCTGGACATAGGCGAGGGGGAGTTCGTATCCATAGTGGGCTCCAATGGCTCCGGAAAGACCAGCATGCTCAATATCATCTGCGGGAGCATAGGAGTTGATTCTGGAAGCCTGCTGATCGACGGCAGAGATATAACAAACATGCCTGAGCACAAGAGGGCAAGGTTCATAGGCCGGGTGTATCAGAATCCGTCTTTGGGGACCTGCCCGGACATGACCATACTTGAAAACATGTCCCTGGCGGATGCAAAGGGAAAAAGCTTTGATCTGCGTCCGGGAACTGACAGGAGCAGGATAGCATATTACAGGGAGCTTCTGTCCAGTCTTGGGCTTGGACTTGAAAATAAGCTGGATGTAAAGGTGGGAGCCCTTTCCGGCGGGCAGAGACAGGCCATGGCCCTGCTCATGTCCACCATGACGGATATAGATTTCCTTATACTGGATGAGCATACGGCTGCGCTGGATCCAAAGACCGCAGACCTGATCATGGAGCTGACGGACAGGCTTGTGCATGAAAAAAAGCTGACGACCCTGATGGTCACCCACAATCTGCGCTATGCTGCCGATTACGGGGACAGGCTCATCATGATGCACGAGGGCCGCAATGTGCTTGACATAAGCGGAGAGGAAAAGAAAAACACCGGGGTGGAGGATCTTTTGGGACGCTTCAATGCCATATCCATAGAGTGTGGGAATTAGGGCTGGAAAACGCCATACTCGCAGAATGTGGCGTTTTAGGTCTGGAAAAATGCCTGGACAGCTGTTATTATCTATCATACGGAGGATGATTGATATATGAAGCTTGGAATGGTGCTTGAGGGCGGAGGCATGAGAGGCATGTACACCGCAGGAGTTCTGGATCTTTTTATGGACAGGGATCTTTACCCTGATGGCATATTCGGAGTATCCGCAGGAGTGTGCCATGGTGCCTCTTATGCATCTCATCAAAGGGGCAGGAGCTACGAGATAAATGTAAAGAACTGCAGGAACAGGCATTACATGGGCCTATGGTCATTTCTCAGGACGGGTGATTATTTCAATGCGGACTATGCCTACAGACGTATACCCGTTGAGCTGATACCCTTTGATTACGATACTTACGACAGATACCGGGACAGCATGCCCCTTTATGCCGTGGTCACGAATGTGGATACAGGCAGGGCAGAATATGTGCCCACCGGGGATATGCACAGAGGTATAGCCTATGTCAGAGCCTCTTCATCACTGCCTGTGGCAGCCCGCATAGTCGGGATCGGAGGCAGACGCTATCTTGACGGAGGCATATCTGACAGCATACCAGTGGAGGCCTCCATGGACCATGGCTTTGAGCGCAATATCGTAGTTCTCACCAGGCCTGCCGGCTATCGCAAGGAGCCAAATGAGCTTCAGCCTCTTATAGAAAAGGTATATGGAAGAAGATATCCTAACCTCGTCAGGACATCTGCGGAAAGGCATGAGGTATATAACAGGGAGCTTGACCTCATAGATGAGCTGGAAAAGGAGGGCAGGGCCTTTGTGATCAGACCCTCGGTAAGCATGGAGGTCTCCAGGATAGAAAAGGATCCTGCAAAGCTTGATGCCATATATCGACTTGGCTATGAGGATGCCAGCGCCTGCTTTGAAAAAGTAAAGGACTTTTCTGAGGCGGCAAGGAGCCTGCGGGAAAGCTGAGTCTTTAAGACAGGGACATGGGCCTCTGCTGCCCCTTATGGGCAGTGGGGACTTGTGTCCTTTTTAGCACCATGATAAAATGTGGACATGAGCGATATATTTAAAAACATGACGGAACAGGAGGCACGCAGGCAGATACTGGACATGGTATCGGCCTATTGTGCCGAATTTCATTTAAAAGACAAGGACAGGCCCCTTCAGGAAGGTGAGCGTATCCATTATGCAGGCAGAGTATATGACAGTGAAGAGATGGTAAATCTTGCTGACAGCGCTCTGGATTTTTGGCTTACCATGGGTCGCTATACCAGGGCCTTTGAAAAGGGACTGTCAGAATA
>CALWET010000109.1 GCA_944377385.1 uncultured Lachnospiraceae bacterium
CTCCTCTACTGCCTCGGTAACGGTCTCTGCCTCTTCCTCAGCTGCAGCCCCAGTCTCTTCTGCTGCCTCGGTTGCTGCTGCAGTGGTCTCCTCTGCGGAGCTTCCGCATGCTGCCATAGAAAGTACCATAGCCGAAGCAAGAACTACAGCCAATACTTTTTTGAACAGTCTCATTTCAAAAATTCCTCCCATTTAAAAATTCGTCAGTTTTCACAACTGGTAAGCATATTATATACTGAATAATTGCAAATTTCCATAGTAAATTTATATTATTGCGTTTTTTTTCACATATTTCAGGAAAATAAAGGCAGATCAGGGCTCAGAGCAAGGCTGGAATTCTTGTATTCCGGGCACAGACTCACCTCTCTGCCAAACCATGCCGGAGGTACAAATCCCATTGCCTCCTCCTCGGATGAAAACTCCACCTCGGCAGTGACCAGGCCGGAAAGCTCTTCCCTGAATATGTCAAGCTCCGCCACAAGGCAGTCCCGGCATAAGGGAATGAAATATCTCTGTTTTTTTATGATCCTTCCGTCACATTTTTTTATCAGCCTCTCAAAGCTCTCCCTGCATAAGGGCAGGTTATACTCTTCTCTTTTTATAAGGCCTTCGCCCTTATAGGTAAGCACATATTTGCTTCCTTCTCTTCTGACCCTTACCACTGGGCCCGTGCAGAGATAGCCCTGCACATATTCCAGGCTTTTATAGGACTCCAGGGACACTGGAAGCTCCTTTACAAGCCACTTCCTTTCTATCTCATAAGCCATATCTCAACTCTCCCGACATATATCATCGCCCGGTATAATAGCATCTTGCGGCATATAGCATCGCCTGACATATATCAAAAAAGCCGCCTCCCGTCTCCGGGAAGCGGCAAAAGCATACTTTATCAGTTTTCCTCTTCTGAAGCGATCTCCTCTGCGGCTTCGATGACTTCCTCAACAGTCTCCTCAGCCTCTGCGGCCTCCTCGATGGCCTCAACGATCTCCTCGGCTTCGTCCTCGCTGTCAGTATAGACCTCTACCACATCCTCTTCCTTGGGCTCCTCCTTGGGAGCAGGAGCATTAAGTGCCTTTATGGACAGGGAGATCTTTTTGTCAGCAGCATTGAGCTCTGTTACCTTTGCAACGATCTCGTCTCCTACCTTGAGCACGTCTGAAGGCTTCTCGACTCTCTCGGAAGAGATCTGGGAAACATGAAGCAGCGCATCGATACCGGGCTCAAGATTTATGAATGCTCCGAAATCGGCAAGTCTGGCAACACGTCCTCTGATTATATTTCCTACGGCATACTTAGTAAGGGCAAGCACCCAGGGATTTTCATCCGGGAACTTACGTGTCAGGGCTATCTTGTCTCCGTTGATCTCCTTGATCATGACTCTCAGCTCCTGGCCCGACTTATATACCTTCTTGGGGTTCTCTGTCCTTCCCCAGCTCATCTCGGATATGTGCAGGAGTCCGTCAGCTCCGCCAAGATCTACGAAGGCACCGAAATCAGTGATGTTCTTGACTATGCCGTCGATCACATCGCCTTCCTTTATGGTGGCCAACAGAGCTTCCTTTGCAGCCGCCTTGCGCTCCATGATCAGGTGCTTGCGGTCGCCGATGATCCTGCGCTTCTGAGGATTAAACTCAGTGATCACGAACTCTATATCCGTGCCTGCATACTTTGAAAGATCTCTCTCAAACACGTCTGAAACAAGGCTTGCAGGTATGAATACCCTTGTGCCCTCGAATATTACGGAAAGGCCTCCGTTCACGACCTTCTCTACCTTGCCTGTGATCAGCTCCTTGTTCTCAAAGGCCTCTTTGATCCTCTGATTGCTCTTTTCAGCTATCACATCTCTGTGGGACAGGGAAACCAGCCCCTCGCCGTCGTTGACCTTCCTTACCTTGGCCTCGACCTCATCTCCGGGCTTTACCTCAGTGGTAAGATCCAGAGAGCTGTCTGCGGAATAATCATTCCTTGTGATGATGCCGTCTGACTTGTAGCCGATATTTACAATGATATACTCGGGCTTGACATCAATGACCTTGCCGGTAACTACCTCTCCTGTACGTATTGTTTTGAAAGATTCATTAAGCATATCTTCAAAACTCATCTCTGACATATTTAAAAACCTCCTCAATAATGGTCTTAGGGGTGGATGCCCCAGCCGTTATACCAACGCAACGCACAGAATGATCAATAGTTCCCTTTATATCTGTTATGGATTGAATAAAATACGTCCTCTCACATTCAGAACGGCAGATATCATAGAGCTTGCGGGTGTTGGAGGAATTCCTTCCTCCTATGACCAGCATAGCATCACATTCGGATGCAAGCTGAGCCGCCTCAGTCTGTCTTCTTTGTGTAGCATTGCAGATCGTGTTTATAACATTTGTATAATAGCGCTTTTTATGCAAAATATCAACCATATCTTGAAATTTTGTCATGCTCTGTGTAGTCTGGGAAACGAAACAGAGCCTTGTGTCCTCCGGAAGCTCCAGGGCTTCACAGTCTCTCACAGTATTCAGCACCATGGCATCTCCGCCGATCTGACCAAGTATGCCCCTGACCTCAGGGTGCTCAGGATCTCCGCATATGGCTATCTGATCGCCCGCAGCGTGTCTTTCCCTGACTATCTTATGGATGTGCTTTACATTGGGACAGGTGGCATCTATTATCTCTGCCGTGGGCTCCTTTTCCCTTATGAGCTCAAAGATCTCCTCCGGCGCTCCATGAGATCGTATGACCACAGACGCTCCCTTCAGCTCACCCTTTTCCAGGAGCTCGCAAAGCATTCTGCGGTCATCTATTATCCTGACTCCCTTTTCTGCCAGCTCCTCCACCACGGCCTCATTGTGCACTATGGGGCCATAGGTAAATATCCTCCTGCCCTCCAAAAGGGCCTTTTGCACCATGTCTACAGCCCGCTTCACTCCATAGCAGAAGCCGGCAGTCTCTGCCACCTTTACCTGCATAAGCCCCTCTCCCCAAGAAGCCTGAGTATCAGCCCCTCTGTCTCCTCAAGTCCCATGTCCGAGTTGTCTATCACTACGGCATCCTCCGCTTTGCTGAGGGGAGCATTTTCCCTGTGGCTGTCTCTGTAGTCCCTCTCCTCTATGTCGGCAAGTATGCTTTCCAGGCTTGCACCACAAAGCTTTCCCTGCTCCTTGAGCTGCAAAAAACGCCTTTTTGCCCTGACCTCAGGCCTTGCTGTCACAAAAAGCTTGAGCTGTGCATCGGGCAGCACCACCGTGCCTATGTCCCTTCCATCCATGATGGCATTTCGGGTGGCTGCAAGCTGCCTTTGCATGGAAAGGAGCTTTTGCCTGACAGCCCCGTACTGGGAGCTTACGGAGGCAGCTCTTGAGACCTCCTCCGTCCTGATCAGGCCCGTCACGTCCTCTCCATTGAGATACATATGCTGCTGCCCTTCCTCATGGCTCATATCCACCTCACATTCGGGCAGCAAAGCCGTCACCGCAGCCTCGTCCCCGATATCGACTCCCTTCCTTATAAAATACACGGAAAGGGCGCGATACATCGCGCCCGTATCTATGTATGTATATCCAAGCCTCTTTGCCAGGGCCTTT
>CALWET010000110.1 GCA_944377385.1 uncultured Lachnospiraceae bacterium
GTCTTACCGGCATCTATGTGAGCCATGATACCGATATTTCGAGTTCTCTCTAACGGATATTCTCTTCCCATCTTTTCCTCCTACAGGTACCTTAGAAACGATAGTGAGCAAATGCCTTGTTAGCCTCGGCCATCTTATGCATTTCCTCTTTTCTCTTCACGGCTGCGCCTGTATTGTTGGCAGCATCCATGATCTCGTTTGCAAGTCTGTCGACCTGGGTCTTTTCACCCCTCTTGCGTGAAAAGGTGGTGAGCCAGCGAAGTCCCAGAGCCTGTCTCCTCTCAGGCTTTACCTCGATAGGTACCTGATATGTGGCACCGCCGATTCGCTTTGCCTTGACCTCAAGTACAGGCATGATGTTGTTCATTGCCTGCTCGAATACCTCCATGGCAGGCTTGCCTGTCTTTTCGGCAACCTCATCGAAAGCGCCGTAAACTATCTTCTGTGCGACCCCACGCTTGCCATCCAGCATGATCTGGTTGATAAGCTTGGTAACTATCTTGTTGCCATAAATGGGATCCGCCAGTACGTCTCTCTTTTGAGTATGTCCTTTACGCGGCACAATACTTCCCTCCTTAATTATTTTACATTAGATCATCGGTACTCTCAGAATGTGAGACTAATATGTCTTTGACCATATCAATATCACAAATCCGAATTTGAATACTTTGATTCGGAAGTAAGCTTTTTACTTCTTATCCTTGGGCCTCTTGGCGCCGTACTTGGAACGGGCCTGCTTACGATTGGCAACACCTGCCGTATCCAGAGTACCCCTTATGATGTGGTAACGTGTTCCGGGAAGATCCTTTACACGGCCGCCACGGATAAGGACTACGCTGTGCTCCTGGAGATTGTGTCCCTCTCCGGGAATGTAGCTCGTAACCTCGATGCCGTTGGAAAGACGGACCCTGGCGATCTTACGAAGTGCAGAATTAGGCTTCTTAGGTGTAGCTGTCTTTACAGCTGTGCACACACCTCTCTTCTGCGGCGATGACTCGCTTATAGGTCTCTTCTTCAGTGAGTTGAAACCCCTCTGAAGAGCAGGAGCACCTGACTTCTTTGCGGAAGTCTGCCTTCCCTTCCTGACCAGCTGGTTAAATGTAGGCATTCTTTTTTCACCTCCTTATGATATTGATTGGTCTGAATTACAAAATATGACGCATGCCTGAGCACGCGCCATATTATTTTATTATTTTAAGCCTTGCTTGTCAAGCTTTTTCAGGCCTGGTACCTGCTTTAATACAGGTCCTGGGCTGGCTATGACTTGGAACATAAAATCCCTTCAAAGCTTCAGCCTACGGGCTCGGGGACCTCGTTCTCGGCCATGTCATCTATCATGACCAGCTCCTCGTCCTCAGCCATCCTGTCCATGCCGTCTGTCGAAAGCCTGATCTCCTGATACTCCTTCATGCCTGTTCCGGCAGGTATCAGCTTTCCTATGAGCACATTCTCCTTGAGTCCGCTGAGATGATCCACCTTGCCGTTGATGGCCGCCTCGGTGAGCACCTTTGTGGTCTCCTGGAAGGAGGCTGCTGACAGGAAAGAATCCGTAGCCAGGGAAGCCTTGGTGATACCCAGCATTACCGGGTGACCCTCTGCGGGCTTTTTGCCCTCGGCTATGAGCTTTTCATTCTCCTCATTGAACTCCAGTACGTTGACTGTCACTCCAGGCAGGAACTCGGAATCGCCCTCCTCCTCGATCTTGACCTTCTTCAGCATCTGACGAACGATCATCTCGATATGCTTGTCGTTTATCTCAACACCCTGCAGCCTGTAGACTCTCTGCACCTCACGGAGCATGTAGTCCTGTACGGCACGAAGGCCCTTTATCCTGAGGAGGTCGTGAGGATTTACTGAACCCTCGGTGATCTCATCACCGGCCTCTATGACATCTCCGTCCATGACCTTTATCCTGGAGCCATAGGGTATCAGATAGGTCTTTGATGCTCCGGACTCGTTGTCCGTTACTGTGACCTCTCTCTTCTTCTTTGTATCCTTGAAGCTTACAGTTCCTGCTATCTCTGAGATGATGGCAAGTCCCTTTGGCTTACGTGCCTCAAACAGCTCCTCGACACGGGGCAGACCCTGGGTGATATCCTGGTTCGTTGCAACGCCTCCGGTGTGGAAGTTTCTCATGGTCAGCTGTGTACCAGGCTCTCCTATGGACTGAGCCGCTATGATGCCGACTGCCTCTCCTACCTGTACCGGCTGGCTGGTAGCCATATTTGCTCCATAGCACTTTGCACATACTCCAGACTTGGATCTGCAGGTAAGGACTGAACGTATCTTTACGCTGTCCCTGCCAAGCCTGTCTAAAACGGCCACCACCTGCTTTGCCTTTTCGGAATTGCACATATGGTTGGCCTTGATCACGATCTCCTTTGTATCGGGATCTATGATGGTCTCGGCTATGTATCTGCCGGTAAGCCTCTCCGTCAGCTCCTCTATGGTCTCGCTGCCGTCCTTGAAGGTCCTGATCTCCATGTAGGGGATCTCGTCCCTGTCCTTGCAGCAGTCGGTCTCCCTGATGATCATATCCTGGGAAACATCTACCAGCCTCCTGGTCAGATAGCCAGAGTCTGCGGTACGAAGAGCCGTATCGGAAAGTCCCTTTCTGGCTCCGTGGGCTGATATGAAGTACTCCAGTATATCCAGTCCCTCACGGAAGTTTGACTTGATTGGCAGCTCTATCGTATGTCCTGTGGTATCAGCCATCAGTCCTCGCATGCCCGCAAGCTGCTTGATCTGCTTATCAGAACCACGGGCTCCGGAATCAGCCATCATCTTCAGGTTGTTATAATCGCTGAGGCCTGCCAGCAGCTCCTTCGTAAGCTCATCATCTGCCTCCTTCCAGGCATTGATGACCTGCTTATAGCGCTCTTCCTCGGTAAGGAGACCCATTTCCTTGTCCAGGGCAAAGCTGTCAACGATCTTCTGTGTATCATCCAGCAGCTTCTGCTTTCCTTCGGGAACTACCATGTCAGAAATGGATACCGTCATGGCTGCCCTTGTGGAGTACTTGTAGCCTATGGCCTTTATGTTGTCCAGTGCCACGGCAGTCTCCGTAGCCCCGTGTATCCTCATGATCCTCTCAAGGATCTCCTTCAATCCGCCCTTCTTTACCAGGAAGTCTATCTCCGGAAGCAGGAGGTTTTCATCCTTGGTCCTGTCCACAAAGCCAAGATCCTGAGGGATGATCTCATTGAATATGAGGCGGCCGACAGTGGTCTCGACTATACCGGTCCTTTCAGTACCGTCCTCAAACTCTTTATGTACCCTGGTCTTTACTTTGGAATGAAGGGTGACCTCTCCGTTTTCGTAGGCAAGTATGGCTTCATTTATGGACTTGAATACCTTGCCCTCGCCCTTTGAGCCGGGCCTTTCCTGGGTCAGGTAGTATATACCAAGGACCATATCCTGTGAGGGTACCGCCACAACTCCGCCATCGGAGGGCTTCAGCAGGTTATTGGGTGAAAGCAGCATGAATCTGCACTCTGCCTGAGCCTCCACTGACAGGGGAAGATGCACTGCCATCTGGTCACCGTCAAAGTCTGCATTGAAGGCCGTACATACCAGGGGATGAAGCTTTATGGCCTTGCCCTCTACAAGTATGGGCTCAAAGGCCTGTATTCCAAGCCTGTGAAGGGTAGGAGCACGGTTCAGCATAACGGGATGCTCCTTTATGACATCCTCCAGCACATCCCAAACTGCGGGTTCCATGCGTTCCACCATCTTCTTGGCTGATTTTATGTTGTGAGCGGTTCCGTTCTGCACAAGCTCCTTCATGACAAAGGGCTTGAACAGCTCTATGGCCATCTCCTTGGGAAGTCCGCACTGGTATATTTTTAGTTCAGGTCCTACGACTATAACCGAACGTCCAGAATAATCGACACGTTTTCCGAGCAGGTTCTGACGGAAACGTCCCTGCTTTCCCTTGAGGAGATCCGACAGGGATTTCAGCGCACGATTTCCGGGACCAGTTACAGGGCGGCCGCGGCGTCCATTATCTATCAGCGCATCCACTGCCTCCTGAAGCATACGCTTTTCGTTCCTGACTATGATCTCGGGGGCTCCCAGCTCCAAAAGCCTGGCCAGTCTGTTATTCCTGTTTATGATCCTGCGGTAAAGATCGTTGAGATCCGAGGTGGCAAACCTGCCTCCATCCAGCTGGACCATGGGCCTGAGATCGGGAGGTATGACGGGGATTACCGTCAGCACCATCCACTCAGGCTTGTTGCCTGAGCTGCGGAAAGCCTCGACGACCTCCAGCCTCTTGACTATCCTGGCTCTCTTCTGACCGGAGGAATCCTTGAGCTCCTTTTTAAGCTCCTCTGATTCCTTTTCAAGATCTATGGCCTTGAGGAGCTCCAGCACAGCCTCTGCTCCCATGCCTGCCCTGAAGGCAGCTGAGCCGTATTCGTCTATTGCGTCCCTGTATTCCTTTTCTGAAAGGACTTCCTTATACTGGAATCTGGTATCGCCCGGATCCAATACTATATAGGAAGCAAAATAAAGCACCTTTTCAAGCACTCTGGGGGATATGTCCAGTATGAGTCCCATCCTGGAAGGTATTCCCTTGAAGTACCATATATGAGATACAGGGGCAGCCAGGGCTATATGTCCCAGCCTTTCACGTCTGACAGAGGATTTGGTGACTTCTACACCGCACCTGTCGCAGACCACGCCCTTGAATCTGATCTTTTTATATTTGCCGCAGTGACATTCCCAGTCCTTTGTAGGCCCGAAGATTCGCTCGCAGTAAAGACCGTCCTTTTCCGGCTTCAGGGTCCTGTAGTTGATGGTCTCAGGCTTTTTTACCTCTCCATGGGACCACTCAAGTATCTTTTCCGGAGATGCAAGCCCGATCCTTATAGCATCGAATGTCATTGGCTCATATGTGTCCTGCACTTGTGCCATTATCCCTCTACCTCCGTTTATTCTTCATCCATGGATGAGTCATCATAGCCTTCGTTTTCTTCGTACACCGATTCGCCTATGAGATCATCCGCATCCTCGGCCTCACTGTCGGAAACATCCTCCAGCTCGCCTTCCTGGTTGAATTCCTGTTCCGTATAACCGTAATTTCCAAGGCTCTTTCTGTCAGAGTCGCGGTATCTGCGGTCTCCCTCCAGGAGCCTGTGCAGGTTCATGTCGGTATCGTCCAGATTTTCCTTGAGCTCTACCTCGGTACCGTCGTCCTTGAGTACCCTGACATCCAGCGCCAGTGACTGAAGCTCCTTTATGAGCACCTTGAAGGATTCGGGAGTACCGGTCTTTGGAATGTTCTCTCCCTTTATGATGGCTTCATAGGTCTTGACACGTCCTACTACATCGTCGGACTTGACTGTCAGGATCTCCTGCAGCGTGTAGGAAGCACCATAGGCCTCCAGAGCCCAGACCTCCATCTCTCCAAAACGCTGTCCTCCAAACTGAGCCTTGCCTCCAAGAGGCTGCTGAGTAACCAGAGAGTAGGGGCCAGTGGAACGAGCATGGATCTTGTCGTCTACAAGGTGATGAAGCTTCAGGTAGTGCATGTGTCCCACGGTAACAGGTGAGTCAAAGAACTCACCGGTACGTCCGTCACGGAGGCGGATCTTTCCATCTCTGCTTATGGGCACGCCCTTCCAAAGGGCTCTGTGCTCAAGATGAGTACCAAGGTACTCCATGACCTCGGGCTTGAGCACGTCCTTGTATTTCTTTTCAAAATCCTCCCAGGAGCCGTTCACATAGTCGTTTGCCATCTCGAGGCAGTCCTGGATGTCATTCTCCTTTGCTCCCTCGAATATAGGAGTGGATATATTGAAGCCAAGTGCCCTTGCAGCCAGGCTCAGGTGCATCTCCAGCACCTGTCCTATATTCATACGTGAAGGAACTCCCAAAGGATTGAGGACTATGTCCAGAGGACGGCCATTGGGCAGGTAGGGCATGTCCTCCACGGGCAGTACCCTTGATACGACACCCTTGTTTCCATGACGGCCGGCCATCTTGTCTCCAACGCCGATCTTACGCTTCTGAGCTATGTATATCCTTACCGATTCGCTGACTCCGGGAGAAAGCTCATCAGAATTTTCTCTTGTAAATACCTTTGCATTTACGACGATGCCATAGGAGCCATGGGGCACCTTCAGGGAGGTGTCTCTGACCTCTCTTGCCTTTTCGCCGAAGATGGCACGGAGCAGTCTCTCCTCAGGCGTGAGCTCTGTCTCTCCCTTGGGAGTGACCTTGCCCACCAGTATGTCACCGGCTCTGACCTCGGCGCCTATGCGTATGATGCCTCTGTCATCCAGATCCTTCAGGGCATCATCACCGACACCGGGAACATCTCTGGTTATCTCCTCGGGTCCAAGCTTTGTATCCCTGGCCTCGCACTCATACTCCTCTATGTGCACGGAGGTATATACATCATCCTGTACCAGCCTCTCTGACAGGAGAACGGCATCCTCGTAGTTGTAGCCCTCCCAGGTCATGAAGCCTATCAGAGGGTTCTTTCCAAGGGCTATCTCACCCTGTGAGGTGGAAGGACCGTCTGCTATGATGTCTCCGGCTTTTATGCTGTCCCCGGTAAAAACGATGGGCCTCTGGTTGTAGCAGTTTGACTGGTTGGAGCGCATGAACTTCGTGAGTTTGTATACCTCAAGCCCGTTCTTTGTCTCTACCTCTATCCTGTCTGATGAAACGGTCTTTACTATTCCGTCGCTCTTTGCGACCATGCATACGCCGGAGTCCCTTGCGACCTTGTCGTCGATACCTGTACCTATGACGGCAGCCTCAGTCTTGAGCAGGGGCACTGCCTGTCTCTGCATGTTTGATCCCATCAGAGCACGGGTGGGGTCATCGTTCTCCAGGAAGGGTATCATGGACGTAGCCACTGAAAGCAGCATCTTGGGAGACACATCCATCAGATCCACGTCAGCCTTGCTGAAGCTGGTGGTCTCCTCACGATGACGTCCGGAAACATTGTTGTGTATGAAGTGTCCCTCTTCGTCCAGGGGCTCATTTGCCTGAGCCACCCTGAAGTTGTCCTCCTCATCGGCTGTCAGATAAACGATCTGCTCAGTAACGATGGGATTTTTGGGATCCTTTGTCTTGTCTACTATCCTGTAAGGCGCCTCTATAAAGCCGTACTCATTTATACGGGCATAGGAAGCCAGTGAGTTGATCAGTCCTATGTTGGGTCCCTCGGGCGTCTCTATGGGACACATGCGTCCATAGTGGGTATAGTGTACGTCTCGGACCTCAAAGCCTGCCCTGTCTCTGGACAGTCCTCCGGGGCCAAGGGCAGACAGACGTCTCTTGTGAGTCAGCTCAGCCAGAGGGTTGTTCTGGTCCATGAACTGTGAAAGCTGGGAGGAGCCAAAGAACTCCTTTACTGCAGCCGTCACAGGCTTTATGTTGATCAGGGACTGAGGGGTTATCTCCTCTATGTCCTTAGTGGACATACGCTCCCTTACGACTCTTTCCATACGGGAAAGGCCGATGCGATACTGATTCTGAAGGAGCTCTCCAACGGCCCTGATCCTACGATTGCCCAGATGGTCTATATCGTCGGAGGTACCGATGCCCTCCTCCAGATGCATGTTGTAATTTATGGAAGCAAGTATGTCATCCCTGGTGATATGCTTGGGTATCAGGTTGTGGATGTTCTTTTTAAGGATGAGCCTGAGCTCGTCAGCATCCTTGCCTTCAGCCTCTGAAAGCAGATCCATGAGCACGGGATAATAAACAAGCTCGTGCACGCCTATCTCCCTGGGGTCAAAATCCACATAGGATGAGAGCTGGACCATGCGGTTTGAAAGTACCTTTACGTCCCTGCCCTCGGCATACTCTGCATCAGGCCTGCCCTTTACGGTCACAGAAACCACACCCGTATCCTGGATCCTGTCACAGAGCTCCTTGTTGAGAGTGGTGCCGGCCTCGGCAATGATCTCTCCGGTGCTCATGTCAACTATATCCTCGGCAAGTATCTTGCCGTCTATACGGTTGCGCAGCAGCAGCTTCTTATTGAATTTATAGCGTCCCACCTTGGCCAGGTCATACCTGCGGGGATCAAAGAACATGCTGTTCAGCAGGCTCTGAGCCGAATCCACTGAAAGGGGCTCTCCGGGCCTTATCTTTTTGTAAAGCTCCAGCAGTCCATCCTGATAATTGTCGGTGGTGTCCTTTGATAAAGTGTCCAGAAGCTTGGGCTCCTCGCCGAAAAGCTCTGTCATCTCTCTGTTCGTGCCTATGCCAAGGGCCCTGATAAGCACCGTTACAGGCACCTTTCTGGTCCTGTCCACTCTGGCCCAGAATACATTGTTGGAATCGGTCTCATATTCCAGCCAGGCTCCTCTGTTGGGAATGACGGTACAGGAATAAAGCTCCTTTCCGAGCTTGTCGTGACCTACTTCATAATATATGCCTGGGCTTCTGACGAGCTGAGAAACGATGACACGCTCTGCGCCGTTTATGACGAAGGAGCCGGTATCTGTCATAAGAGGGAGATCTCCCATAAAGATCTCATGCTCCTTGATCTCGTCCTTGTCATTGTTGATGAGGCGTACCTTTACTTTAAGGGGAGCCGCATAGGTCGCGTCCCTTTCCTTGCACTCCTCTATGGTGTACTTTCTTTCATCTCTGCAAAGCTTGAAATCCACAAACTCAAGGCTCAGATGGCCAGCAAAGTCTGCTATGGGCGAGATATCCTCAAAGACCTCCTTGAGGCCGTCCGTAAGGAACCAGTTGTAGGAATTCTTCTGAACCTCGATCAAGTTGGGCATCTCCAGGACCTGCTTCTGTTCGGAAAAGCTCATCCTGATGCCCTTTCCGGCCGTGACCGGATGCATCCTGCTTTTTTGCATTGACATTCCCCACCTCTTATCTTTCATTTATGAAAATGCAGCACTGTGAATATAAAAGATCAAGTTGCATTTTTTGATGATATGTAATAAAATATATAGGCATTTGAACCCATGATGGCATAATAATGCAACCTTAAAGATAACATAGGCTTGTCAAGCTGTCAAGTATATATCTTGCATTTTTATCTGTCTGATGCTATAATTATTTGAATTGTCTTTGGAGGTAGCCCCAAATGAATAGCAGTATGATAATGACCGTACTTCTGGTCATAGCGGTCATCGTAGCCGCAGTCCTTATCGGCTTCTGGTTTGCCGGACGCCGCATCCAGTCCAATCAGCTGGAATCCCAAAAGCTCATAGAGCAGGTCTCACAGGTCGTATCGATCCTGGTCATAGACAAAAAAAGGATGCGCATAAAGGACGCTCCCCTTCCAAAGCAGGTATATGAAAATACTCCCTTCTATGCAAAGCTTGCAAAGATAGGCGTGGTAAAGGCAAAGATCGGACCCAAGGTCGTGAACCTGATATGTGACGGAAGAGTCTATTCTCAGCTCCCTGTAAAGGCAGAATGTAAGATAAAGCTGAGCGGCCTTTACATCACCGAGATCATAAAGGGTGCCGTGCTTGATGAAAAGACTCTGCAGAAGCGTCAGAAGGCAAATGCCAAGGCTGCAAAGAAGGCCGAAAAGGAAGCAAGGAAGGCTGAAAAAGCTTAAGTCCGCACCGCAGATCAACTGAATAGACTTCAATCAAAACATCCGGGGATCGATCCCGGATGTTTTTTACTGCATTTGGAATTTAAAGACCCCTCTTACCTCTCTGTCTCCTTATACCTCTCAAAGGCATTGTCTATCAGTCTTTCAACAAGCTCAGTCGGCGGCACTCCTGCTGCCTCCCAAAGCTTTGGATACATGGAAATGGCAGTAAAGCCAGGCAGGGTGTTGATCTCGTTGAAGATGACCTCTCCGCTTTCCTTTACAAAGAAATCCACACGGGCCAGGCCATAGCAGTCCAGGGCATTGAATATGCGCACTGCCGCCCTTCTTATCACCTCTGTGGCATTGCCGGGAAGCACTGGATCCGTGACAGTCACGGAATTCGGATTATTATATTTTGCGTCATAATCATAAAACTCGGCTGCAGCCAGGATCTCTCCTACTCCTGAAGCAACGGGCTTCTGGAAGCCTCCTCCAAAGACGGCGCACTCCACTTCATGTCCCAGTATGAACTCCTCCACCAGGACCTTTGAATCATATTCCAGAGCCCTCTCTATACCCTCCATCAGCTGGAAGCGGTCCAGAGCCTTTGTCACTCCGCAGGAGGAGCCTGATCTGGAGGGCTTTATGAATACAGGATAGCTGAGCCTTTCCTCTACCTTGCGCACCACGGCATCCATATCTCTGGCCTCGTACTCTCTGATGCCCACATATTCAGCCTGTCTTACTCCCGCCTCACCGGCTATGCTGTCAACTATCAGCTTTGTATAGAATTTGTCCATGCATACGGCCGAGGACAAAACTCCGCAGCCCACATAGGGTATGTCCGCTATCTCAAAAAGTCCCTGTATGGTGCCGTCCTCTCCATATTTTCCATGAAGTGCGGGGAATATGACATCTACCGGCACATCCGTGACCTCTCCTGAGGGCTCAGTCATGATCACACTCTTCCTTGAGGCATCAGGGCTCAGCTCCGCAGTGACCTTTGAATCTACCCAGCTGCCGTCTCTGATGCTTTCAAGCTTTTCCGTATTGAGCCATCTGCCCTCCTTTGTTATGCCTATGGGGATGATGTTCCACCTGCTCTTGTCTATCCACGAGATGATGTTTGCCGCTGACATGCAGGAGACCTCATGCTCTGAGCTCCTTCCACCAAATATGACAGCTATATTGCGTTTCATAAATACCTCCATAAACGATAAAAAGGGAAGCTCTCAGAGCTCCCCTTTCTGAAACTTATTATTTGTAGGATTTAAAGGATGAAAGTGAATTCTTTTCTATGCTCAAAGTATAGCATAGACCCACAAAAATAGTTTGAATTAAGATTGAATAAATTCTTATGAATTTATGAATAGAGCCCTGTTACTTTGTTTCCTTGCTTTCCTCAGAAGTGCCGTTCAGCAGGGCATCTGCCTTTTCAAGGCTCTGGATGCTGGTCTTGAGCATGGGGATACGGCAGTTTTTGTTGCCGAATTCAACGATGACCATATCGTTGGTTATATCTATTATCTGGCCGTAAAATCCGCTGGTGGTCACACAGTAATCCCCTATGGCCATCTTTCCAAGCATTTCATCACGCTTCTTCTGCTCCTTTTTCTGAGGCCTTACACCGATGAAATAGAAGATACCAAAGATAAATACAAAATAAATGACGATGGTAATGAGTTCCTGACTGCCCATTTAAAAATTCCTCCAAAATCTTTTCAGGATAGCGGTGCTCACCGCTCTCCTCCGCTGTTCAGCGTTTCTGTCATTTCCGCACGATAGGCTTCAAACCTGCCCTCTCTTATGGCCGTACGGATATCAAGCATCATTTTATTATAAAAATACAAATTATGCAAGGTACAAAGTCTCATGCCCAGCATTTCACCAGCCTTCATCAGATGTCTGATATAGGCTCTGGAATAATACCTGCACGCAGGACAGTCACAGCCCTCCTCTATCGGACGCATGTCCTTTTCATATTTCTTGTTCAGAAGATTTAGCTTTCCATATTTAGTATATACATGCCCATGTCTGCCGTTCCTGCTCGGATATACGCAGTCAAAGAAATCCACCCCTCTGTACACGCCCTCGATTATATTCTGGGGAGTCCCCACTCCCATCAGGTATGTGGGCTTTTTTCTGGGAAGATGAGGCACCACCTCATCCAACACGCTGTACATCTCTTCATGGCTCTCTCCTACGGCCAGCCCTCCTATGGCGTATCCGTCCAGCTCCATTTCCGAAATGAGCTCTGCATGGCCTATCCTTACGTCGTGCAGTATGCCTCCCTGATTTATGCCGAAAAGTAGCTGCTCCCTGTTAAGCGTATCAGGGAGTCCATTCAGCCTCTCAAGCTCCGTCTTACATCGTTTCAGCCATCTGGCAGTCCTGGCCACGGACTGCTCTATATAGCTTCTTTCCGCAAGGGCCGGCGGACATTCATCAAAGGCCATGGCTATGGTGGAGCCCAGATTGGACTGAATACGCATGCTCTCCTCCGGCCCCATGAATATCTTTCTGCCATCTATATGGGAGCTGAAATACACTCCCTCCTCTTTGATCTTTCTTAGCGAGGTCAGGGAAAATACCTGAAAGCCTCCGGAATCCGTCAGTATTGGCCTGTGCCAGTCCATAAAACGGTGCAGTCCTCCAAGCTCCCGTATAAGCTCATCTCCCGTTCTTACATGCAGATGATAGGTATTTGACAGCTCCACCTGACAGCCTATATCCTCCAGATCCCTGGTGGATACGGCTCCCTTTATGGCTCCTACCGTTCCGACATTCATAAATACAGGGGTCTCTATGACCCCATGTACCGTTTCCATATGCGCTGATTTGGCTCTGCCCTCCTCAGCAACTATCTCATATCTCAACGCTTGACCTCCAAATCTTAGGCATCCCCAAAGCCCAGCAATATGATGCCTGCAACGGCTGCTCCTATTGCAGCATACTGTCCCCTTGTCAGCCTTTCCTTGAGGAAGATGCGGCTCCATACCATGGAAAGCACGCAGTAGGCAGATATAAGCGGCGCTGAAAGTATGGCATTTGATGACAGGGCATATATATAGGCAAACTGTCCTGCCGTCTCAGAAACAGCTGCCAGGAGCTTGGGGAGCTCCAGTCTCCTGAGCTCTGTTGGCCCATTATACAGCTTCTGCTTCTTTATCGCCTTCAAATATATGACTGCAAAGACTGCCATCCCCAGGAATGTAAGCTCGTAGGCTATATTTGCAGGCCCCTCCTCTATATGTCCGTCCAGCAGCCAGGCATCTGCAAAGGTCCCTATGCCGTCTATTGCACAGTAAAGCAGCGGATATATTATGGCCTTTGCGGATCTTACATACTTGGGATCCGATCTCTTTCTCTCATCGTCCAGGCTCATGTCCACTCCCTGAAGAGCTATAATGCCTGCCGTGATCAGGACCACTCCTATCAGCTGATATCCCAGCATGCGCTGTCCGAGAAAGATGGCGCAGAGCACAGCTGTCACGGCGCCTGAGGAATTACATACGGGAGATGAGATGGAAAGCTCTATATATCTGAGCCCTGCATATCCTATGATCATCGAAAGGATGTAGCAGAAGGTGGCCGGAAGATATACTATGAAATCCCTCGGCGTTACGCTTTCCCCACCAAATATCAGCATGTATGCTGCGTGAAGTCCCATGACCAATCCCACTGCAATGACCATCTTCCAGTGGCTGTAGCTGTCTCTGGCCGGAGATCCCAGCTTTGAGAAAAAGTCCGATCCGGACCAGAAAAATACCGTTATCATTGATAAAATGAACCAATTCATCTTAAATCACCTTTCAACTCGTTCAATAATATCCCCCCTCTGACCGGATCTCTCATTAAGGCGTCAGCTGCACAAGCCTTACCTGTCCTTCCTGGAAAAGATCACTCCGAAAACATAGAGCATCGATCCCAGAGCTATCGCAGCATCTCCAAGGTTTATGATCAGCCTTTTTAAGGCTCCGAATTTAAGCGTCAGAAAGTCTACTACATATCCCCTGCTCAGCCTGTCGTAAAGATTTGATGCTGCCCCTGAAAAGATCAGTCCAAGGCCCAGCTGCTCAGAAATACTTTTTTTATCAAGGGCGGATCTGATAAATGCAGCCAGCACGGCCGACATTCCGACAAGAGTGCTGTGAATGACCACATCAGGCCTTTCCTTTAGCCAGCCCAGGGAAAAGCCGCTGTTATGATACCTGTCAAAGCGCAGGTATCTGCCAGCCTTGCCCTCCATATCTCTGGGAAAGCTTCCCTCATCCTCTTCTATCCTGTCCTTGAACCTCTGATCGACAGCAAACAGCAGCACCCCAAGGGTAATGCTCACCACTGTCCAAAAAGGTATGTGCATCCCCTCAGGAAGTATTTTAAGACTGCTTTTCTTCCCTGATCCCTTGTTCATGAAAATATTGTCCCAAAGTCCCATTTCATCCCTCCGTCATAAATTCCACCAAAGCAAAGGAGGTCCCATCCTTTTCTCTGAGATCCACTATATGCTTTCCATCTGACAGGCCTGTATAAGGATAAATGATATCCCCAAGCACTGCCGCCTTCCTGTATTCTGCCCTGAGGGCCCTGGGCCTGTTTATGCCGGCAGCGTTTACAGCCATATCCACATACCAGGCATTGTTGACATGCTGATTTGAATCAAGGAAATGTCTTGTTACCTCTATACTGCCTGTGGGCTTCATGCCCTCTGCCGACCGTATCTTCCTCTCCATCCTGGGCATGTCCATGGCCTCTGAAAGCTGCTGCCATCCCTCCTCCTCATAGGCCTCCACATCCTCGGGGAGAGGCCTCTGAGGGCACTTATGCTCTGTATCATAGAAAAACCATATGGAGTCAGCTCTGACAGCAGGCCTGCCGTCTGCACCCTTTATATAAAAATGTCTGTATCCATAAAAGGATCTGAAGCCATGGGCAAAGGTCCCTATCTCTATATCCTCGGAAAGCCTGGGATAGCGATCGAATATGATGGACCAGGAGCTTAAAAACCAGGCCCTGTTCCTGTGCCTGAGATACTCAAGGCCGACTCCAAGCCCCTCTGACTGAAAGGTAGAGCAGTCCTGGAGATAATTTATGACTGAAAAAGGCGTAAGCCTGCCTTCGCTGTCGCATTCTGAATATCTTACCTTGGAGCTGAATGTATATGGCATAAATAGCTTCCTTTCCCTTTGACCCGAAAAAACAAACTATATACTATCATAAAAATCCGGATTTTTATATATCGCCTGTCATTTTCTTATAAAAAATCCTGTTAAAATGAGCTTTTGCCGACATGTTTTGTCCTGTAGCTCTCCTATAAAACTATAGCTCTGAGTCAGGCTTCGCCTCTGTCCTCCATAACAAAAAAACAGCGGGATGCCCTCTGGCATCCCGCATGCTTCATCCTTTATCCTATCCTACTTTATATCCACAAGCTGTTAAAGCTTATGCCATCTTGCGCATGGTGTTGAGCACTGACTGGAAAGTCTCTGTGGATCCGTTCTGCTCAACGGTGATGACCTGAACATAGCCTGTTCCTTCCACTGCTCTGATGTATCCTCTGTCATAGAAGGGTGTTGAGGACGGGTTGGGCATCTTGATGGTGACCTGCTTGAAGGTGAAGTCTCCAAAGGTAACATCTGCTGCTACAGTAGCTCCCATCATCTCATGTCCGTCCTTTATGAAGCCCTGTACGAAACTGTCGACCGTAGAGCCGCCATAATAATTGATGGGCATGTATTTGATGGTCAGCAGAGCGCCGTCATCGATGTTCTGGATATCAAAGCCCTCGTCAGCGCCGCCCACATTGATGGTGGCTGAAGCTGCAGGGAAGGTCATCGTAAAGTTTGCCCAGGAATTGGAAACTGTCTTGCCTGCCACTGTGGATACGGTATATCCAAGTGCTGCTGCTTCTGCTGATGCAGGGTTGTCACCCTTTCCGGAGCCCTTTACGGGGCCGCCGCCTGCAGTATTTACAGGAGTCTGGGTCTGGCTGCCTGCAGGCTGCTCTGTCTGCTCCTTGGAGCTTGCTGAATTTATGAAATTAGCATTGTGTGTGTAGTAATCCTTGTCGGCAGGAGCAGTCTGAACGACTCCGTCAACTACCCAATGTCCGTCAGCATCTACTGTGTTGCCATCAACGGTGGTATCTGTGACCAGCCAGCCATTGGCATCGAAGTAATAGCATCTTACGACTCCGTCGGAATCCTTTACCCACTCCCAGGTATTTGCTATGCAGCGTGATCCGTCGGGCTCAAGAGTGAACCAGTATCTGTTGGCATCAGCACCTGTGCCTGTGCACCACTGTCCGTCTGCCATGGAAGCCGCATTTACCGTAAGCATAGCCCCGATAGCAAGTCCGGCTGTCATACATACGGTCAAGAGCTTCTTTGAACTTGATTTCATATCGATCTCCTCCTATATCGTATCCCACATATTCAAGCAGTTTCTGCTTAGTCTTCTTTTTACACTACAAACTATAACACGTTTCCGCCCATAAGTTTTGAATATTATCTTACACAAATTTGAAAATTTCCCGCAATTATTAAGAAATCTTAATATCCTGATTAAGGGCCCAAAAAGCAGCTGCTCACATATCATATGAAGGACTTTATAAGGTCACAGATCCGGCATACCTCAGACTCTGTAAGCTCAGGATAAAGGGGCAGTGTAAGTACGCTTTCTGACATCCTTTCTGCCACGGGGACATTAGAAAACTCAAAGCGGCCTTCATAACACTCAAAATCAGTAATGCAGGGATAAAAATACTTCCTCGGATTTATATTCCTTTCGCAGAGCCTGTCATAAACACGATCTCTGACCCCTGCCCCTCCTTCAAATATCACAGGCATGTAGGCGTAGTTGTACCTTACATCCCTTCTCCTTTCAAGGAGCCTTATTCCGGGAACATTGCAAAGCTCTCTCTCATAGAGCTCGCATACGCTTTTTCTCATACCTATCCATTCATCCACATGCCTGAGGTTGCATATGCCCATTGCGGCGCAGAATTCGTTCATCTTTGCGTTTCCGCCCACATACTCCACGCTTTCCTTTCCCGTGATGCCGAAATTCTTCAGCTTGTACAGCTTTTCAGCAAGCCAGGAGAGCTCCGGTCCCTCATTCCAGGTCACGGCTCCGCCCTCGATGGTATTGAATACCTTTGTGGCATGGAAGCTGAATATAGATGCATCTCCAAGGGCAGCAACGCTCCTTTCTCCCACATATTCCCCAAAGGCATGGGCTGCATCGTATATGACCCTGAGCCCGTGTCTGCGGGCTATGTCTGCTATCCTCTCATGGTCGCATATATGTCCGTAGACGTGTACGGGAACTATGGCGCAGGTGCGATCCGTGATCAGCTCCTCTATCCTCTCCGGATCCATAGTGCAGTCCTCCTCCCTGATATCGCACATGACCGGTGTCAGGCCGCAGCGCACTATTGCATGGGTGGTGGAGGCAAAGGTAAAGGGCGTGGTAATGACCTCTCCTTTGAGATCAAAGGCCTGAAGCACCATTTCCAGGGACAGGTGTCCATTTACAAAAAGCTCCAGTCCGGAGACTGCGAGGTAGGACCTTAGCCTTTCCTTGAGCTCCTCATGATATTTGCCCATATTCGTCAGAAAATGGGTGTCCCATATATCCCTGATCAGCTCCTCGTACTCCTCAAATCCCGGCAGTGAGGCCCTGGTCACAAAAATCTGTTTTTCCTCTGGCATATTTCCCCTCCTGCAGGCTTATCCCGCCTGCCGCAGGCTCCTGACACGTGAGCCTTAAAAATCCTCAAGTCCTTCCTCAAGCTGCCTTCCTATCTCATCAAGCTCCTTATCGCTTATCCGGCTTTGCTCATCTGCTGTCTCTTCTTTTAGTTCTGCTGTCTCTGTTTCCACTGTCTCTGCTTTTGGTTCTTCTGCTGATGCCATGTTGCTAAGGGGCTGCCTGTGTCCAAGACTTATACCCGGCCTCGGTTTTTCCCTCATGAGCAGCCTGTGAATCAGCTCTGTCTTTCCATGTCTTGCCATAAAGCGAAGTGCTGAAGCGGCAAGTCCCTCCGGAGTGGTCTGTACAAACAGCTCCTGTACGTCCTCACAGTTTAGCAGCTCTGTCAGCAGCTCATGCTTTTCTGTCTCACTGATCTCCTCAGCCTGATAGGCCTTTTTCAGAGAAGCCATCAAAAGCCCTACCATATCATTATTTATCTCATTTATGACATCATCGTCT
The DNA here is from genome assembly GCA_944377385.1 of uncultured Lachnospiraceae bacterium. GTDB lineage: Bacteria > Bacillota > Clostridia > Lachnospirales > Lachnospiraceae > Avilachnospira. Next base: position 17,753 of record CALWET010000110.1, read on the forward strand.
ATATCCAGACTGTCAAAGAGCTCATTATAGGCTTTAAGCAGATAGGGAAAGGCCATGGGATCCGCCAAGACCGTCTCATCCGCCATGTGCTCCTTCCTCATAAAAGGCTGCCTTATCAGGCTGATGCTTTCACAGCCTCCGATATATCTAAGGCAGGATTCAAGCTCATTATTTTCCAGCATGTCCTCTCTGAAAAGGGTTTCCATGCTCCTCAGGAGCGATCCCTTAAAAAGCTTGTTGCCCAGGCATGAGAGCAGGCCTTTTTTCATGAGCTCTGAAAAAACGGCGTTTATAAAGGATTCCCTGTCAGCACTGAGCTCGATCTCCAGACAGTGTTTTTCAACACGCCCCGAAGCCTCCTCTTCCAGAAAGCCGCAGATGCAAAGCTCAGTTTCCTGAAGCTTCACCGTCTCAAGCATGGAAAGCATCATCCTTTTATCCATGCTCTCTCCCTCATCAAGGATCAGTATCCACTGCCCCTCCGAGCTTTTTATCCCTTTATTGAGGGACTGGATCCTGTCCTCACCGGATACCTCTATCCGCTGGATCCGGCAGCTCATATCAGCACAGTAATCATAGCTGAGCTTCAGATCCTCTTCGGCCCCGCCAGCATATCTGATTATACTTATATCAGTATGACCAAGCTTTTTTTCTTCCATACTCCAACTCCCGCAGATCAGTTTACGGATCTGCCCCTGAGCTTCATACAAAGCTCATAGATCCCGGTCTCCAATAACACTATCTTCTGAAGCAGCAAGGCCGGCAGCATACCAAAACGACCTACTCCAAGATAGTTCCTGTAATAATAGCGCTCCGACCTCTGACGGCACAGCTGCCTCTTAACTGCCCCCATACCTGAATGCTTTATGGAGCCCCCGCCCCCGTGAAGATATCCGGTTCCCAGTGTCAGGACGGTCCGAAATCCGTTTTTCTTCATCCTGCTTCCAAGTACGGTCTCCTCGCAGTAAAGGAATATCCCCTCATCATAGCCGCCTGCTGCCAGGAATCTTTCGCAATCCACCATCAAAAGAGAACCATGAACGCAGTCAACCTCTGCACTGTCTCCCCTGCTGAAATGCTCCGGCGGATAATTCAGCCTGCTTCTGAACAACTTTTTTAACACAGGTCCCGAGTTCAGAAGCTCTCCCACATAGCCTCTGAGGGGCCAGGCCGAAAGCATGAATGCAGCCGAGGCAGGCTGATGCCAGACATTGTCTGTGTCCTTTTCCGAAGAACAGATCCCCCCTGTATTCATGACAGCCCCCGCCACGGCGACATCCTCATCCTCAAAGCAGTCCTGCATCCTTTTTATAAGCTCTTCTCCAAATACGGAGTCAGGGTTTGCTATCAGACACAGCTTTGACTCCAGCATCTCGTAGGCATATCTGACCCCGATATTGTTGCCATAGCCATAGCCTCCGTTCCTGTCTGAAAGGACCAGCATATATCTGTGATATATATCATCCTCTCGTTCCGTATCAGTTTCCCTATGATTGAGCCCATCCAGGAAGCCTCCTATAAGCTCCCTGCTGTCATCGGTAGAGGCATTGTCCACGACCACGATATTATCGATACAGCCAAAGCCTGAGATTCGACGCACTGCATCCATGGTGGCTTTTGGATCGTTATAATTAAGTATCACGGCAGCCGTTCGCATATCAGTCCTTGTCCTTTGAAAACCTTTTTCTGTAATATATCTCAGATATGAACCTTCTGAGCCCAGGAGCCATACGAGTCACCAGATTCACCACATGGTAAAAAAGCATATACAGCCTATGCCCCTCCACATCGGGCTCATCCTTCCAGGGACTAAGCTCCCTGTACCTTCTGTACAGCTCAAGATAAGGGCTCCTGCTGCCAGCTATCCATGGACGTTCATCCCCGGCGAAATGCACGAGCACAGGCTGCCTTTTGGCAGCTTCAAAGCCTTCCCTGCTCTCGTTTTCTCCATAGCCGGGATAAAGCCTGCACAGATCATTATAGCTTCTGTAATAATATCCCGAAAAAAAGTCATAGGTCTGGGACAGCGGCCTTGTCCTGCCTCTCAGGATCACATTCAATATATCCTGATCCGGAAATTCCAGCTCCCCGCCGCAGCTTTTCATATAGTCAAGAGCCAAGCTGAGTATTTCCTCCCGTCTCCAGGCAGCTGCATCCATAAGTATGACCCCGGAATTGAAATAGGGCTCCTTTTCCGGGATGCCAAGCCTTTTCCTTACCTGAGGATATATGGTAGGCTCGGGAGCCATGGCTGCTATATATGGCGAGCTAAGCTCAAGCTCGAATACAGGGCTCAGCTCCCCGTTTATGACGGTATCACTGTCTATGTAAAGGAGCCTGTCCTCGTCAATAAGCTCAGGAGCAAACAGCCTCCCAAAAGCAGTAAAGCCAAACCTGCCAGGCTCCAGGTCTTTTCCGGACCTTTCAAGGATCCTGCCTTCGATATCACTTATGTCTATATAGACTATATCCCTGCCAGGACCGTAGGAAAGCACGGTCTGCCTGAGCCTTTTCCTGCTTTCCTCATGGATGCCGTTATCCAGCATGTATATGCGCAGTTCCATACAGTCCCTGTTATTTTCAAGCAGGGAAACTATGCTCACGGATGCATATTTAATATAATTTTCATCGCAGTTATAAACTATGTTCATCTGACAGCTCAGTATCACAAAGCCTGAGGGCCGAAGCTATGACCTTGTCCATATCATAATACTTATATTCTCCCAGTCTGCCTCCGAATATCACTCGTGGCTCGTCTGCATTTCCCACGGAAAGCTCCTGGGCCTTTTCCCTGTATCTTTCATAAAGCTTCTGATTTTTCTCGTCATTGACCGGATAATAGCGCTCCATGCCCTTTTTGTATTCTGCCGGATATTCCCTGGTTATGACCGTACTCTCCTGGGTGCCGAATTCAAAGTGCTTGTGCTCGATGATCCTGGTATAGGGAGTCTCCCGGTCCGTGTAATTGACCACTGCATTTCCCTGGTAGTCCCTTACATCCAGCTTTTCCGTCTCAAATCTCAGGGATCTGTAGCCCAGCTCTCCCTCGCTGTAATCAAAGTATTCATCTATGGCACCGGTATATATGATGGTATCCGCAGTCTTTTTCAGCTCCTCCCTGTTTTTAAGGAAATCACAGCCGCACATGATATCGCAGCCTGAAAAAAGCTTTTCCATAAGGGGAGTATAGCCTCCAATGGGTATGCCCTGATAGCTGTCATTGAAATAATTGTTGTCATAGGTATAGCGCACAGGTATCCTTTTTATGATAAACGCAGGCAGCTCCCTGCAGTCCCTGCCCCACTGCTTTTCCGTATAGCCCTTTATAAGCTTTTGATAGATGTCCCTGCCCACCAGGCTTATGGCCTGCTCCTCAAGATTTTTCGGATCCTGCACTGCCTCAGCACGCTGAGACTCTATCATCTCCCTGGCCTCGGCAGGAGTTATCACTCCCCACATCCTGTTGAAGGTATTCATATTGAAGGGGAGATTATATATCTCGCCCCTGTAATTTGCTATGGGAGAATTGGTAAATCTGTTGAAGCTGCACAGTGAGTTTACAAAATCCCATACTCTCTTGTCACTGGTATGGAAGATATGGGCTCCGTACTTGTGTACATGTATGCCGCTGATATCCTCACAGTATACATTGCCGCCTATATGATCCCTCTTTTCCACCACCAGGCAGCTCTTTCCCTTCCTGGCCGCATGCCAGGCAAAAACTCCGTTAAACAGCCCTGCTCCTACAAGCAGGTAATCATATCTGTCTCTTATCATCCTTCATCAACTCCCCCGGATAAAAAAGTCTGTTCACCGCAGAAAACAATCCTCTGATGGAAGCCCTCATCGTATTGCTGGATCTGCCCACACCAAAGGCTATCCTTCCGCTTTCCTGATCCAAAAGCTGTATATAGGCCACGGCCTCTGCCGTCGAGCCTGCGGACAGGGCATGCTCGGAATAATCCAGTATACGCATCCTGACATGCAGCTCCTCCTCCAGGGCCTGCTGCGCAGCATCAAGAGGTCCGTTTCCAAGTCCCGAAAGCTCCCTTTCCTCTCCGTATACGCTGAAACGAAGCTTTATGAGCGTCTGTCTCTCTCCATGGTCAAAGGCTGTATCAGCTATGCCTATACCAAGAAAATCCACAGGCCCCTTTACCTTTATATAATGCTCGTCAAAGGCCTTATATACCTCGGCGGGCTGTATCTCTCCTCTTTTTTCGCTTATATCCTGTATGACCCGGGCAAATTCCTTGTGCATGCTCTTCGGCAGCTTGTAGCCATAATAGCTCTCCAGCACAAAGGCGACCCCTCCCTTTCCTGACTGGGAATTGATCCTGACTATGGGCTCATAGGTCCTGCCTATGTCAGAGGGATCTATGGGGAGATAGGGCACCCTCCATATATCGGAGCCTGTTTTTTCCATCATATGGATCCCCTTGTTTATGGCATCCTGATGGGAGCCCGAAAATGCCGTAAAGACAAGCTTGCCCGCATAGGGATGACGGTCGTCCACCTTCATGGAGGTACATCTCTCATATACCTCCTGTATCGAGGGCTCATCTGACAGATCAAGTCCTGGATCCACTCCCTGGGAAAACATATTGTAGGCAAGGGTCATGATATCCACATTGCCGGATCTTTCACCGTTGCCAAAGAGGGTCCCCTCGACTCTGTCAGCCCCTGCCAGGAGTCCAAGCTCCGCAGCGGCAACACCGGTGCCCCTGTCATTGTGAGGGTGTATGCTCAGACAGTAGGAGCTTCTGTCAGACAGGTTTGCCCCTATCCATTCAATCATATCCGCATATACATGGGGCATATGGTCCTCCACCGTAGCAGGCAGGTTTATGATCATAGGATTGAACTCTGTAGGGCCCCATATCGATTTTACGGATTCGCATACATCCAGGGCAAAGTCCATGTCAGCTCCGCTGAAGGATTCCGCCGTATATTCAAACACGAACTCTCCTTCAAATTCCCTGTCCCACCTGAGCTCCTTTACAAGCTTTGCAGCGCTTGTGGCTATATATTTGACCTCTCCGGAATCCTTGTGATATACCACATCCCGCTGAAGCCTGGACACCGGGTTATATACGTTGAAAATGACCCTTGGCATGTCCTCTATGGCCTCAAAGGTCTTTATGATCTGCTCCCTGCGGCACTGAGTTATGACCTGAATGTATACATCATCAGGTATCAGCTTCCTGTCAGACAGCTGCCTGACAAAATCGAACTCGACTCTGGAGGCTGCGGGAAAGCCCACCTCTATCTCCTTGAAGCCCAGCCTGCACAGCATGAGGAAGAACTCTATCTTTTCCTCCACATTCATGGGCTTGATGAGTGCCTGATTTCCGTCCCTCAGATCCACAGAACACCATCTGGGCGCCTTTTTTATGCTTTTTTGCACCCAGGTGCGTTCATTATATGCAAACGCCTCCTGGGGCCTATATCTTTCATAATTCAACATCCGCGATCACCGGCCCCGAAACTACTGGTATAAAAACCCCATCCTAAAGAAAAACTCATATGTAAACCAAGGCGCAGACGGGGCTTTTAAGCCCGGTCCGCGCGATCATCGACCCTATAATATCCTTTTATCGCACAAAGGCTGTGCCACATCAAGGCCTATGCCGTGAGCCCCTCTCTTTCAATGACAGCTATCACACTGTCAACAAGCTGCTCACACTGCTCCTCCGAAGGAGCCTCCACCATGACTCTGATCACCGGCTCCGTTCCGGATTCCCTGACCAGTATGCGCCCACTGTCAGACAGCTCAGCCGCAGCCCTGTCCACAGCCTCCTGCACGGCCTTGTTGTCAAGGGCAGTCCTCTTGTCCTTTACCCTGACATTCTTCAGGCACTGGGGATACATGGGACAGTCCTCTGCCAGAGCCGAGGCGCTGCACTTGCGTTCCAGCATGACCTCCATAAGCTTCAGGGAGGTCAGGATGCCGTCTCCTGTGGTGGCAAGCTTTGAAAAGATTATATGTCCTGACTGCTCTCCTCCCAGAGAATAGCCGTTTTTGGACATGCATTCATAGACATAGCGGTCTCCCACCTGGGTCTTTTCATATTTAAGCCCCTCACGGTCAAGGGCCTTGAATAGTCCAAAGTTCGACATGACAGTCACGACTATCATATCATCAGAAAGCTCTCCTTCCTCCTTCATGAGCTTTCCGCAGGCATACATGATCTGATCTCCGTTTATGACCTGTCCCTTTTCATCCACACAGAGACATCTGTCAGCATCTCCATCATAGGCAAAGCCTATGTCACAGCCCTCTTTTACGACAAATTCCCTGAGCCTGTCTATATGGGTAGAGCCCACGCCCTCATTTATGTTCGTGCCGTTGGGCTCGCAGGCCATCACATGAGTACGTGCCCCAAGAGCGTCGAATACCGGCTTTGCTATGGATGAGGCTGAGCCGTTCGCACAGTCAAGGGCCACGTCCTTGTCCTTGAAGGCCCTGTTTACTGTGGAGATAAGATAGCCTATGTATCTGTTTCGGCCCGCCGCATAATCAACGGTCCTGCCTATGTCATCCCTGAGGGCAAGGGGTATCTCACCTATCCTGCCGTCAAGATATTCTTCTATCCTGTCTATGGTCTCATCGTCTATCTTTTCCCCGCTGCCGCTTATGACCTTAATGCCATTGTCATAATAAGGGTTGTGGGAGGCGGATATCATGATACCGCAGTCAAAGCCGTCCACCCTGACTATGTATGCCACTGAAGGAGTGGTGGTGACATGCATCAGATATGCATCCGCACCTGAGGCCGTAATCCCTGAGGACAGCGCATCCTCAAACATATATGAGGATCTCCTGGTATCCTTGCCTATGACGATGCGGCAGCGCCTGTCAGGATGCTGATTTTTATAATACCATCCAAGAAAGCGTCCCACCTTGAAGGCATGCATGACCTTGAGATCCACATTTGCCTCGCCTCTGAATCCATCAGTTCCGAAGTATTTTCCCATAATCTATCTCCTCTAAAAACCTCGACAATGCGTCCTCCCATGAAGGCAGGGCACAAAAGCCGTTTTTAACTATTTTTGATGTATCCATCCTGGAATTCTGAGGCCTTACTGCTTTCGCTCCGTATTCCTCCGTGCTTACAGGCTGGACCTTTACATTCTTTTCACATAGCTCAAATATCTTTACGGCAAAATCATACCAGGAGCAGTAGCCCGTGTTTGCCACATGGTATATGCCGTAGCGATCGGTCTGTATCATGTCCACGGCAAGCCTAGCCACATCCGGTGTATAGGTAGGGCTCCCTATCTGATCATCCACCACCCTGAAACTGTCATGGTCCTCAGAAAGCCTGAGCATGGTCTTTACGAAATTTTTGCCGTTTATCCCATAGATCCACTGTATGCGAAGTATGAAAAAGCTGTCCGGTATCTGCTCTCTGAGCCTTAGCTCCCCCTCGTATTTGGTACGTCCATATGCTCCAAGGGGCTCCGGCTCATCATCCGGCTGCCAGGGCCTCTGGCCCTGTCCATTGAACACATAATCCGTGGAAAAATACATCATGGGGATGCCAAGGTCTTTGCAGGCCTCGGCTATATAGCCCGTTCCCACGGCGTTTACCAGCCTGCAGGCCTCCTCCTGATCCTCGGCCGCATCCACGGCAGTCCAGGCTGCACAGTGTATCAGCGCAGTGGGGGCAGCCTCTTTTATATATTTCAGCACGGCCTCCCTGTCGGTTATGTCCATTTCCTCCTTGTCCACGCCAATGGCAGCCATGTCTCTTTTTTCAAGCTCCAGCATGATGTCATGGCCCAGCTGTCCCCTGGCTCCGGTCACAAATATCTTCATCTGATCCTTATCCGAATTTGACATCAGTCATCCACCCTGTCCTTGTACATTTCCCTGAAATAGTTCTGGTATTCTCCGGAGATGATGCGCTCCCACCAGTCCTGATTGCAAAGATACCAGTCTATGGTCTGCTTTATACCAGTATCAAAGGTATACTGAGGCTTCCAGCCCAGCTCCCTCTCTATTTTTGCAGGATCTATGGCATATCTTCTGTCATGTCCCGGCCTGTCCTTAACGTATTTTATCAAGGACTCAGGCTTTCCGAGGGCCTGGAGGATAGTCTTTACCACCTGAAGGTTCGATCTCTCGTTATGTCCTCCTATGTTGTAGATCTCTCCCTCCCTGCCATGTCTTACTATCAGATCGATGGCCTTGCAGTGATCCTCCACATGGAGCCAGTCTCTGACATTTGCACCATCTCCATATACGGGAAGCTCAGAATCACTCAGTGCCCTGCTGATCATAAGCGGGATGAGCTTTTCCGGGAACTGATACTGACCGTAGTTGTTTGAGCATCTGGAAATGGTCACCGGCAGTGAAAAGGTTCTGTGATAAGCCATTACAAACATGTCTGCCGAAGCCTTTGCCGCAGAATATGGGCTGGAGGCATGAAGGGGCGTGGTCTCCGTAAAGAACAGATCCGGCCTGTCCAACGGCAGATCTCCATATACCTCGTCCGTAGACACCTGATGAAAGCGTCCGATGCCGTAGGCCTTGCAGGCATCCAGCAGTGTGGTGGTTCCCGTTACATTTGTCCTGACGAACTCCTCAGGATGCTCCACCGAACGATCCACATGGGATTCCGCCGCAAAGTTTATGACCACATCGGGCTTTTCCTCTTCAAAAAGCCTGAATATAAAGTCTCTGTCAGCTATATCCCCTTTTATGAACCTGTAATTCTTTTCGTTTTCAACGGATCTCAGATTTTCAAGATTTCCGGCATAGGTAAGCTTGTCCAGGTTTATGATCATATCCTCAGGATAGTTCCTGACCAGATACTGCACCATCACGCTCCCTATAAATCCGGCTCCACCGGTAACTATGATCTTCATTTCCAAGCCTCTGCGCCCCTTGGGGCTATCCTTTCAATTATTATTTGCGATTCGATCGTATATTATTTACGATTCAATGTGATCTATATATTATTCACACTCATGTTTCGTCTACACTATAAAAACAATGATGCTTTTCGTCGTAGCAAAAACCTCCGTGCCTGAGCCTGTCCATAAGCTCTTCCCTGTCCAGATCTTCCCTTGCACAAAGCTCGCAAAGATCCAGTCCCTCATCTCTCAGTCTCATGTTCAACATGCTTACCAGTATGTTTATGTCAGAAGGCAGCTTCATTCCTCAGCCTCTCTCCTTTTTCTCGGAAAGCTTGTCCACATATTTTCCATCCAGTACGTCCTTGAGATATTTTCCGTACTGGTTCTTCTTCAGTATCTCATAGGAGGCCATGACCTGTTCTCTGCTGATCCAGCCGTTCAGGTATGCGATCTCTTCCAGGCAGGCGATCTTTCTGTGCTGATGGGTCTCTACCGTACGGACAAAATTGCCTGCATCCATCAGGGATTCATGTGTGCCCGTATCAAGCCAGGTAAAGCCCTGTCCCAAAAGCTCCACCTCCAGCTCACCCTGTTCCAGATAGATACGGTTCAGATCCGTGATCTCCAGCTCGCCCCTTTTTGAGGGCTTCAGGCTTTTGGCATAGTCAACCACTCTGTTGTCATAGAAATAAAGGCCTGTCACACAGTAATTTGACTTGGGGTGCTCCGGCTTTTCCTCTATGGATATAGCCCTGCCATCGTCATCGAATTCAACTATGCCGAACCTTTCCGGATCATCCACATAATATCCGAATACCGTGGCTCCGCTCTTTTTTGCCGCAGCCCTGCGCAGGCGCTTTGTAAAGCCATGGCCATGGAAGATATTGTCTCCAAGTATCATGGCCACATCGTCTGAGCCTATGAACTCGGCTCCTATTATGAATGCCTGGGCCAGGCCATCCGGTGAAGGCTGTACCCTGTAGCTCAGACTGATCCCAAACTGCGAGCCGTCCCCCAAAAGCTCTTCAAACCTCGGTGTATCAAGGGGTGTGGATATGATGAGTATATCCTTTATCCCTGCATTCATGAGTACGGACAGCGGATAATATATCATCGGCTTGTCATATATCGGCAGAAGCTGCTTTGATGTGACCTTGGTCAGCGGATAAAGCCTTGTACCGGATCCTCCGGCGAGTATGATTCCCTTCATATATATGATCCCCCTTTAAGGTTTAACATATGGATTATAGCAGATTAAAACGTGTCAGTCCATATAAAGCGCCTCTATGTTGAACCCTGGTATACCCGGAAGGTCATGAAGATAGCGTTCTGCGATCTCATAAACCAGCACATCGGCCCCTGAAGACAGTATATCCTCCATGTCCATATAGTACCTGCTTACTGTCACGCTCTCGGAAAAGGCTTCGGCCATATAGCCCCAGGCATGATCCCTAAAGGAGTCTCCGCAGAAATAAAGGCTCAGCTCCAGTGGCTCTGAAGCGGTACTGCGGCTCCTTATATATAGCTCCTCTCCAGTGACCGGCTCCTTCAGGACCTCTTCATTTTCATAGCTCAGAGGCCTTTTCAGGCTGTAATAGGTACTGTCAAAGCTTTCAGAAAGCAGGGCCAGCCTCTGAAGGTCCCCGGTAAGGCTACCGTCCCTGCCAAGGTCAAGCCCTTCAAAGCTATAGCTTTCTCCGTATATTGATTCGATGCTGTCCAAAAGCTCCCTTGTGCCAAGCAGGGCCCCGGCCAGATTCCAGTGGGTATCTGTTTCGTAATAAAAGTATTCCACGCCCTCCATGGAGCCATCTGCACCTTTAAGTCTCTCTGCGGGATAGACTATGTTCATATCCGGACATGCCTCATGAAGGTATGAGATGAGCTGTTCCGTAGAGCCTGGCCCAGGAAGCCGCCTGATATATGAGGGCATGTAGCTTTCGCCATATATGCTTTCCTTGTCCGGGGCGATATAAAAAATAAACTCGATGTCATGGGCAGAAAGCTCAGCCTCAAGCCCTGAAAGCACAGCAGCTATATCCGAGAGCTCTCCCTCCGTAAAGAGATTTGTCCTTTTATAGGTCTCAAGGGCCTGTCCGTCGCTTTTGCTCCTGTAAAAAAGCCAGGGCCTTTCGCTGCCAAGGATCACCGTGCCGGTATCAAGCTCATCAAACAGACTGAGCTCTGTCATGGTCTTTGCCTCCACAAAGGCGGATTTGAAAAATATATGATCCGAAAACCAGGCATCAAACTCCGAGGGAAAGGTAAAAATGTCCCCCGGTCCCTCGATCCTTGGAGGCTCCTTAAACTGCCTGTTCTCATCAGAAAAGACAGGAAATCCCAAAAGCCCCAAAACTGCTCCCAAAAGAGGGAGCAGCAGGCAGAGGGCCAGGAAGCCTGCGCAAACTATGATATTTACAAGCCTTGATCTCTTTTCCATAAGCTTTAAAACCTGAAATAAATAAAAGGATTATAGCTTCCCGATATAAGGAAGCACAGGCTGAAGAAAAATATCAGAGGCAGTGCTGCGGTACGAAAGAGGCAGCTTTCCCTCAATCTGAGCTGAAGCCCTGGAGGCAGGATCCCGCAAAGCAGTACTCCGATCAGTGAGAAAACGATGCACTCCCTGTCGAATACCTCAAAAAAGCTCAGGCTCAGGCTGTCCCTGAATGTGAACATGGAACTGAACATATCAGAGGCCAGCTCCATGTCTCCTGCCCTGAAAAGCACCCAGCTCAAAAGCACTACCAGCAGGCAGTAGATATGATTTATAAATTTTAAGGGGTTTTTGTCCAGGAGCTTTCCAAGAAAAAGCCTTTCCATGATGCTGAAGGCTCCATGCAAAAGGCCCCATAGCACAAATGCCCAGCCTGCCCCATGCCAAAAACCGGTGGCAAAAAAGACTATGATCAGATTTATATAGGTCCTCAGCCTGCCCTTTTTATTTCCTCCAAGGGGTATGTAAAGATATTCCTTGAACCAGGTGGAAAGGCTAATATGCCAGCGTCTCCAAAATTCTCTGATGGAAGAGGCTCTGTAGGGAAAGTCAAAATTTTCCAGAAATTCAAAGCCGAACATCCTTCCAAGGCCTATGGCCATATCGGAATATCCGCTGAAATCAAAATATATCTGCATGGCATAAAGGACCATGGCATACCAGGCCATGGCTGTCGAAAGCTCATTCATCTGAAGCCCAAAGACACGATCCACAGCCTCTCCAAAGGTGTTTGCCAGCAGCACCTTTTTTCCGAGCCCTGTTATAAAGCGTGTCACACCCAGGGCAAAGCCATCCAGGTCCACGCTCCTTTTATCTATCTGCTCCGCCACGTCCCTGTACCTTACTATAGGGCCGGCTATAAGCTGAGGGAAAAACATGATATATAGCAGCAGCTTCCAGAAGGAGCGCTGCAGCCTGCATTTTCCTCTATAAAGATCTATCACATAGGACATGGCCTGGAAGGTATAAAACGATATGCCTATCGGCAGGACTATGTTCCTTACAGGCATCACAGCCCCTGCTCCCAAGGCACCAAATAGTGCATTTATATTTTCCGCCGCAAAATTATAGTATTTGAAATAGCCAAGGAGCAACAGATTCAATGCTACAGTCACGGACAGAGCAGCCCTTTTGAGCCCCGGTCTCTCTCCTGCCGCTTCGATAAAAAGGCCTCCGAGATAATTTATCATGACTGATACAAAAAGCAGTATTATGTATCTCGGCTCTCCCCAGGCATAAAAAAGGATGCTCGCCAAAAGAAGCAGGAGATTTAATAGCACCTGCTTCCCGGTCAGTTTCAGTATATAGTAAAGCACCAGTGTCATCGGAAGGAATATCCAGATGAACTGCATCGACGCAAATACCATGCGGCTTCCCCTTATACGTTCATAGCATTTTTATCGGTTTTCGGGCTGCGTCGGCCTCAGTACATGAGGCCTCTGATCTCAGTCTCTGTATACGTACTTGGGCATTCCTGCCTCATAGATGATCTCGCTTTCTCCTTCTATGAGAGGCTTGACGTATTCGATGAACTCATCAGTCACGTCCGTTCCATCCTTGGTGATCCACCAGGAGGGGATCATCTTCTCCTTGTTGCCTATGTCAGCCACCTCTTTAAGGACGTAGTTGATCTTATAGCCATCGCATTCTGCCCTCTCCATGCAGACCATCTGATGACTTTCCCCGGCAACTGCTGACTTGACGGCAAAGCGTCCTACCGCCTCTGCCTCCTCCTTGTCTCTGCCGGAGGCCAGGACCGAAGAGCTCCTCTGTATCAGGCTGAATTCTATGGCACGGCACTTGACTCCGGGGATCTTGTCCATGATCTCCGCCTCCAAAAGCTTTGCAGCGCCAGTAAGCTTTTTATGCCCGAAATTGTCTATATCGGCCTTGCCCTTGTACTCGCATATGAGCCTGTGCTCTGAATCCCTGATACCCTCGCTGACACATACGACAACGTTCCTCTCAGTCTTGAGCGCATCCTTTACGTTCTCCACGAATTTGTCCATTGAAAACGGCGTCTCAGGCAGGTATATAAGCATGGGGTTTTTAACATGCTCATTTCTGGCCAGGGCCGAGGCTGCACAGAGCCATCCTGCGTGTCTGCCCATGATCTCCACTATGGTCACCGACTTGAGATCATAGGTTCCGGCATCTATCGCAATGTCCCTGATGGTGGAGGCTATATATTTTGCTGCAGATCCATATCCGGGGGTATGATCGGTCCCCACAAGATCATTGTCTATGGTCTTTGGAACCCCCAGGAATTTGATATCTGAGCCATGTCTTTTGGCATAGGCTGAAAGCTTTCCTGCCGTGTCCATGGAATCATTCCCTCCTATATAGAGAAAGGCGCCTATATTATAGTCTGCAAACTTTTCAAACATATCCTCATAGACATCAGTCTCATCAATGGGAGGAAGCTTGTATCTGCATGAGCCCAGAAAGGCTGCCGGCGTCTGTTTAAGGAGCTCCAGCTTGTCCGGATCACTGAAAAACTCTCCAAGATCCATGATCTCACCCCTGAGAAAGCCTTCGATGCCGTTTATCATGCCGTAGACCTTGTCTATGGCCTCGGATTCCATGGCTTCCTTGATGACCCCGTAAAGAGAGCAGTTTATGACTGCCGTAGGTCCCCCTGACTGTCCCACAAGAAGATTATACTTTTCCATACCTACCTCCTAAAAAATAAACTTGATATATGCATCGTCTTTATATCTGCTGCACTTAGTATCTCCTGTCATATACCCCGCCCTGCTTTAAAGGCTCAGGATGTCCGGGATCCAAAGGCTCGGGATATCTGCGATCTAAAGGCTCAGGATGTCTGTGATCTCCGGAGCTTCGATCCCCTTCTCCCTGCACAGCTCCTCTATTGCCTCCCGAATCTCCCTGATATACCCCGGAGCCGTGATCATGACCACATCCGTCCTGTGCTCCGCAAAATGCTCCGGAGAAACTATGGGTATATGGCTTGCCGGTGCAAACCTGCCCTGCTTAAAGGCAGCGGAATCAATGAAAAAGCTGGCATAACCCGAAAGTGCCGTAGTGGAAGCTATGGTAAAGCCCTGATGTCCGGCGCCCCAAAGAGCAAGCTTTTTCCCTTCCTTCGACAGTTTATCCACAAATTTATTTATGTTATATCCTATATTTTTTTGATTATTTGAAATGTTTTCAAATTTACTAAAAATATTTTCATGCTTTTCAGCCGATGCCCAATCATTTGCACTGTCCCTACAGCCAATTCCGCCCCTCTGCGTGTCTCTTTGTACGCTGCCGTTTTCTACAAGTCTGCTGTCCGTCTCTGGCTTTCTGACCACAGCCCTCAGGGTATCGCCTATGCCGATGAGTTCCATTTCCAGTATCTCAAAGCCACAGATCCGAAGCAGTTTTTCCAGAGAGCCTCTGTCATAATTTGCAATATGGTCCCTTATGAATTCGTAGTAGCTTCCTTTTTCAAGTATGTATTCCAGGGCTGGGACCGTTATCAGCCCATAGCCCCCGGGCCTGAGATTTTTATACATGCAGCTCAGCATGCTTACCGGATCCGGCTGATGCTCAAGGAAGTTAAAGCTTAAAAAGCAATCGAAGGGGGCTCCAAAAAGCTCCTCGTCTCCATGCTCAGGAAAAACATTTTTTATATCGCATATGCCTATGTTTTGGGGAATGGGCTCCCTGTCATCAAAGCTCCTTGGCCCCAGGCTTCCACAGGTCTCGCAGACATTCAATGAGGAAAATGCTATGCCTGCGCTGAGTTCATCTGCCTCTATGCCAAAGATCCTTACCGGAAACTCCTTGAGGACCTTCAGGAATTCTCCCCTGCCGCAGCCGCACTCGATAAATTTGCCTCCCGAAAGCCCATAGTCCTCGATCATATGGCGATAATCCCTTCGCCTGAGCTCCTTCATGGTCTCAGAAAGCCCAACTGCCCTTATGACCTCTCTGTAATAGGGGACCGGCTCACAGTCAAACTGACACAGCCCGCAGCTCCCGCATACATAAAGAGACAGATCCATGCCACTATCCGAAGCAAGCTCCTCCGCTGATGGTATGTCCTGGGCCGAGGCAGGCATGCCGCTGAAGCTCAGTACAGGCTCCTTTGGAAGGGGAGCTTTGCACATAAGACAATGTCCCCTAAACTTTTCAGTTCCCATCCTTGCTGACTTCATCAAAATTAAGCCTTTCCTCTTCTACTACCAAGGGCCTGTGCATGACCCTCTGATTTATGCTGAGTATGTATTCCCCGAGAAGTCCAAGGAAAAATATCTGTACACTGCCTATAAAAAGCATGCCTATCAGTATTGGTGCCATGCCTGCTGAAAACCTGTCCCACCATATCAGCTTCATGATCAGATATATAAGAGCCACAGCCATGCATATCAGAGCACAGGCAGCCCCTCCAAAGGTGGCAATGCGAAGTCCCACCTTTGTATAGGAGGTAAAGCCAAGCATGGCCGCATCATACAGAGTGTAAAAATTGTTATGAGTCCTGCCCGCACGCCTTTTGGGCTGCTCATAGGGTATCTCCTTGCGCTTGTAGCCAAACTCAGCCACCATGCCCCGAAGGAAGGGTGTGGGATCGTCCAGCCGCCTCAGCACCTCTATGAAATCCCTGTCGTAAAGCCCGGAACCAGTAAAGTTTTCTATCTGATCCACATCAGAGAACTTTTTTATAAGCTTATAATAGCATCTTCTGAGGCCATACATCAAAGGGTTTTCCCTGCTGCCGGTCTTGACACCTATGACTATCTTATATCCCTTTTCCCATTCCCTGACATATCTCGGGATCAGCTCCACCGGGTCCTGAAAATCCGCAACCATCTCTATCACGCAGTCGCCGCTCACCTGCAGCATGCCATAAAACGGAGAATTGAACTGTCCGAAATTCTTTGCATTGAATATGGCCTTTATCCTTTTATTTTCTGCACAGAGCCTCCTGATGATGTCTCTGGTGCCGTCCCTTGAATCGTTATCTATGAATACGAGCTCATAATCATATTCGGGCAGCTCCCTCTGGATGATATCCAGTACTGCCCTGCTTATGGGCTCCACATTGTCTTTTTCGTTATAACACGGAATCAATACACTGATCTTTTTCATATGTTCCTATCTCTGCTCAGCCTTAGATCCAGGGCCTCCCTGATACTCATTAAAGCTGATAAGCTCCTTTATCCCTTCTGAAAAGCCAATCTCTTCCCTGAATTCATGGTCTGTCAGCATTTCAAGCCTTTCCGTCACCGGACAGATGGAAAGGGCTCCCTCCTTTGCCTGTATAAATTTCCCATAGCTGAGGCTTCCCCTGCGTCCTGCAAGCTCATATATCTCTTCAGTAAACTCTCTGAGCACTCTGGTATCAACGGAGGCTATGTTCACTATATCATGAGCCTCATCTATGAGATCTCTGTGCCTTATAAGGAGCATCACAGCTGCCGAGGCATCCCTCACGTCCATGAAATTCCACCTGTGCATGCATGCAGAAAGCTCTACATCATGTCCAAGGGGCAGCTCTCTGGTCAAGGTTGATATGATGGACCAGGGGTGGTCTCCTATGCCATATACACTGAAAAACCTGAGATGCAGATAGCTCATGTCCAGGCTTTTACAGAGCCTGCGTGCTTCCTCATAAAATCTGAGCTTGTTCCTTCCATAGGCGTTTACGGGGTGACAATCCATCCCCTCCTCCATACGCCCATCCTCTTTTATCCCATACTCTACCCTGGAGCCCGCATCCATAAAAAGCTCTGCGCCGTGCTGCGATGCCAGCCTGATAAGCTCCAACGAACAGGCTGCATTTTTGCTGTGTATGTCCTCATCATCTATCTCCTGCCTGTTCACCCCGTCCCAGGCAAAATGCAGGACTGCATCAAGCCGCTCCGGCATCCCTCCTACATGCAGGATGTCCTTCATGTCTCCGGGAATGAGCCTTATTTTTTTTACTTCAGTATCTCCAAGGAGGAAACTAAGCCTCTCCTCTGCCTTTTTAATTGAAGAAGGCCGTACCAGGCCATATATCTCGGCTCCGTCACGAAGCAGGGCCGCTGCCGTATAGCTGCCTATGAAGCCTGATATGCCTGTGATCAGTATCCTCATCCCGGGGAAGCTCCTGAACCTTTCATTGATCTCCATCATTCCTACCATATGAAAGCATCTCCCTGATGCCGTCTTCAAAGCTGTAAGCCTCACTGAAGCCAAGGGACGTCAGCTTTGAGATATCCGGTGCCAGATCAACGCTTCCTTCTATATTTGAAGGCCTCTTTCCAAAGCATAGCTCTGAGCTGCTGCCAAGGATCTCTCTCAGTTCTAGTACATATGATCTGAGGGGCCTGATATCCCTGCCTGCTATATTTATTGCCTCATAGCCTCCGGGGGTTTTTTGCCCCGTCCTGACCGCAGCCATGGCTATGGCTCTTGCAGCATCCTTTACATACATATAATCCCAGAGCTGTCCACAGTCTGAAAGCTCCATGGACTCATTCCTCATAAAATGCTCCATGGCTGAGCTGATGAGAGAATCCGGCCTGTCTCCTGGCCCATAGACTGAGAATATCCTCAGGTGCTGGAACTCAGGCAGGATATCCCCTGGCTTCATGCTTTCATGCTCTCTTAAAAGATATTCCCTGGCCATGGCTGAAAAGGCCTTTTTTGCCTTTCCATATTCGCTGACCGGCTCACAGGGGCTGTCCTCCCTGACAGGCAGCGACAGTGTTTTCCCATACTCGGCCTGAGAGCCTGCAAATACAAATCTGTTCACACAAAGCTCTCTTGCTTTTTTTAAGGCAGACATGGACATGCTGATATTATAGTCCTGAATGCTCCTGTCCGCCCTTCCCTCGGGGCCCCTGCCAGCCCAGGCAAAGTGCAGCCAGAGCTCTGCCCTCTCAGGCAGACTGCCCTCATGCTCCTCAAAGCTGTGTCTGAGCTCTGTCACCTCCATGCCAAGCTCTCTGAGCTCCCTTACCACATGGCTGCCTATAAAGCTGCGGGCTCCGGTCACCACAGCTCTCGTCATTTTTCGACCCTCTTTACTATCATATTGGCATCCATCTCTTCATCTGAAAGGAAGGGAGCCATGTCCTCAAGGGGAGGACTTGATATGCTTCCATCCGGGTTCTTTCTGGCAGCCGACCTTGGCTCAAAGCTCTGATCTATTGATACAAAGACCTCGCAAAGCACCGGCCCCTTTGATCTGAGGGTCGTCCCTATGGCATCTGCAAGCTCAGTATTATGTCTTGCAGCCACATAGCCTATGCCAAAGGCCTCAGCTATCCTCCTGAAATCAGGGAAGGCCAGGTCATAGCTGTCATCACCTATCCCTACCAGGGGCTCGTCAGAAAACAGATTCTGCTGAGTCTGGCGGATGCTGTGATAGCCTCCGTTATTTATAAGGAACATTTTTATAGGCATGCGGTGGCTCACTATGGTCTCCAGCTCCTGGAGGTTCATCATGATGGAGCCGTCGCCGGTATGGCAGATGATATCATGCTCATAATATGCCGGATAATGCTCGCCTGCTCCCTTCCAGTAGGGATCTCGCTTTGCCGCCTCAAGCTGTCCCAGGGCATAGGCCTTGTCCGCTATGCTGCGCTCCTCCCTGTCCTCATGGCTCTCGGCAAAGACATTTGCACTGTAGTCTGGAGCGCTGACCCTGCCAGTCACCTCGTGACAGGCACAGTAGGCTCCAATGGCTGCCGGCAGATCATATCCCATGCTGGCTATGGCATCCTGAGATATGAATCTGGTACCGTCCTTTACCACATAGGCCTGGGCTCCGGCTACACAGGGAGTGCCGTTTCCCACCACGGTTATCTGATCCTCTGACAGCGCACGGCTGAGCACATTGTAAAATTCATATACATTCACCGGCTCATCTGATCCATGA
Source organism: uncultured Lachnospiraceae bacterium (assembly GCA_944377385.1). GTDB lineage: Bacteria > Bacillota > Clostridia > Lachnospirales > Lachnospiraceae > Avilachnospira. The sequence goes on from CALWET010000110.1 coordinate 36,991, forward strand.
GCCGCAAACTCGTCACGATAGACTCCGTACTTTGTCTTCCAATAGGCACAGGTCTCCCACCAGCTCATGCCCGGAAGTCCCTTGCCTCCTTTGAATACTATTTTATCAGAGGGCAGATAGCCCCTCTTTCTGAGCTTTTCACAATCATCATAATCCCCGCCATGGCCTGAATATCCAAGCTCCTCAAGCTTTTCAAGCAGGGCTGAAAGCAGCTCCCTGGCATCAGCATGGATAGGTACATCCACATGCACGGAGGGTTTTTTAAGCTCCTCCTCATCTATGTCACATACCATGGTATAGGCCTCTCTGGCCCAGGTGGGGAAGTTATATCCCACCTGTCGTATATTCAGCCTTGAACCCACTGACAGGATAAAGTCTGCATTCTGTACGGCAAAATTGCCGGGCCTGTCTCCTCTTCCTCCCGGCTGTCCTGCCTGCAAAGGATGAAGGCTCGGAATGATGTCTATCCCATTCCAGCCTACCACCACAGGTATGCCAAGCCTGTCAGCCACCTTCAGAAAAAGATCCTGGGCTCCCGCTATCCTGAGGCCGTTTCCGGTATAGAATACAGGTCTTTCAGAGGCTTCTATCCTGTTTATTATATCCATGACCACAGGTGAATCTGCGGTTATGTGCTCATAGGGATTCTGCCATCTCTGTTTAAGGAAGGAGATGCCAAGGAGCCCGTCCTCCATATCAGAAGCCGCAAAGCTGCCTCTGCTTTTCTCGCTCTCGGCCTCTTCCATGTCCTCTATGTCATGGAGCCTGTAATTGCGCTCGGTCTCATAGGCAGCCACATCAAAGGGCTCAAGCTCCTTTTCATCTATCATCATGCCCTGTATGTCCACGGGTATATCCAGCCAGCAGGGGCCGGGACGTCCGGTCTGTGACAGATAGATACACTTCTCCAGCTCTGCCCTTATGCTCAGGGGATCCAGGACCATCTTGCTGTATTTGGTCATACAATCTATGCTCCTGGTGATGTCAAACTCCTGATCTCCCATGGATCTTATGCCCACACCTGACCATCTGGCTGTATTGTCATATCTCACCTGTCCGGATATGACGATCATGGGTATGGAATCCAGCCAGGCTCCAACGACTCCCGTAATGGCATTCGTTCCCCCCGGTCCCGTGGTAACACAAAGACAGGCAGGCCTGTTATATATCCTGGCATAGCTTTCCGCAGCCATTGCACAGGCCTGTTCATGATGCATGTAAAGCACATTCATGCCGGGATCATGTCCAAAGCCGTCATTTAGGTGCATGGCGCCTCCACCCACCACGGAAAAGCACTGGGTTATGCCGTTCGCCACCAAAAGCTTCGCTATATATTTTGCAAGTTTTATCTTCATTATTTCCGGTCAAGCTCCTGTATTTACTGTCACGCCCCGGGCCAGGCATATGAGTGAACTGAAAGCTACTCACAAAATAAAAGCCCATTTGAAGTTATTATACATTTTTACAGGATTATACTCAACCGCTTGTTTTCTCCAAGTCGTAAAAAGAGTTGCATTTTCATAAGCTTCACTATATATTTATCATGTATTTTTGCGCAAGATATGGAGCATACTGCTGTAATGAATAAATTCAGAAATTTGATCATCATACTTGGCTTTGCAGCCATCCTCTGCATGCCTCCGGTCCTTGGAAAGCTCAGTTCGGTACTTGGCATCAGTCTTTCAGGGGTCACGGAGTCCACGGAGCCTCCAAAGCTCAGTACCCAGGGACTGATGGACGGCAGCCTTCAATCCAGCCTGGATTCCTATGTAAGCCAGGAGCTTTGGGGCAGAGACCTTATGATAAAGCTCAGGAATCAGGCCATCTTTTCCATATTCAATGTATCCCCGAACGAAAATATAGTCATAGGTAAAAACAAGGACCTGTTTGAGGATGAATATATTTCCAAATGGGAAAAGGTCTATCCTCCCGCTGAGGAGGCCTATGTCAGGGAGCTCTGCGACGATCTTACATATATAAGAGACAGGCTTTCCGAAAAGGGCAAGGAATTCTATGTTTTCATCACCCCCACCAAGGTCAGATATTACGAAGAGGATGTGCCCGATAAATACAGAAAGGGCGCAGCATTTTCTGACATGCCTGGGAATTATGAGATATTCAGGGACGTGCTTTCCGAGTATGATCTGAAGGTCTACGATTCGATAAGCTATATAGACACCATAAAGGAAGGCTTCCCGTACAGGCTATATCAAAGGACCGGCACCCACTGGAGCTGGCCTCTGGCCATCACTGTGGTCACGGATCTTGCCTCCTGGCTGGATGCCGAAAGCAGCTTCAGCTTTGCAAAGGGCAGCGCCGAATTTTCAGAGGTCCCTGAGCCCATGTATCCGGATGCTGATATATTTGACAGCCTGAACCTGTTTGAGGCTCCCTATGATGCCCCCTATTATCAGGCCCTGTTCACCTGCGAGCCTCATGAGGGCCAGCGCCCCAATCTTTTCTGCCGCGGCGGAAGCTTTATGGGGCAGTCCCTTACCACACTTATAAACAGCGGATATTTCAACGAATATACCTATGTTGAAAATACCAACATATTCCGCAACAGCCTGACCTCCTTTGAGACCTTTTCTGACTACGCTCAGATGGACCTCAAAGCCGAGCTTGAAAAGGCAGACATTGTGATCTTTGAGGTCAATGAAGCCCACATCCCGACCATGGGCTTTGGTATCATAGAATATATCATGGACAATCCCGAGGTGCTTGACTAAGGGCGTTCCATTGCAGACGGAGACATATATGGTTTTTGTATCACCGGTTTTTGTATTTTTATTTCTTCCATTTACATTCCTGCTTTATCTGCTGGCAGGCCTCAGCGGCAGGATGAGACCTAAAAATCTGGCTCTTCTGCTCTGCTCACTGATATTTTATGCCTGGGGAGGGCTGAAGTATTTTATCCTGCTCATGATCTCCACGGTCATGAACTATCTGTTCGGCAGGCTCCTTGAGGGAGAGGATGAAAAGCGCCGCAGGCTCGTGCTCATAGCCTCGGTAGTATGGAACATAGGCATACTCTTTATCTTTAAATACTTCAATTTCTTTACAGGCACCATACTTTCCATACTGGGATCTGCCGGCATAGGCACTGGCCTTGAGCTTCCTTATATAGAGCTGCCCATAGGCATATCCTTTTTTACCTTTCAGATAATGTCCTATGTGATAGATGTATACTGGCGCAAGGTCCCCGTACAGAAAAGCCTGGCCAACCTGGCTCTTTACATCATGCTCTTCCCTCAGCTCATTGCAGGTCCCATAGTCCGTTACATCGATGTAGAGCGTGAGATAAACGAAAGACATTCCGACCTCCAGATGATCCATGACGGCATCACCAGATTTATCGTGGGCTTTGCCAAAAAGATACTGCTTGCAAATGGCATGGGCTATGTGGCGGATACCATATTCGGCTATGTCGGAGAGCTCAATATGGCATATGCGTGGCTTGGAGTCATCTGCTATGCCCTCCAGATCTACATGGATTTCTCCTCTTATTCAGACATGGCCATAGGCATGGGCAAGATGTTCGGATTCCGCTTCCTTGAAAACTTTGACTATCCATATATCTCAAAAAGCATCAAGGAATTCTGGAGACGCTGGCACATTAGCCTCTCCACCTGGTTCCGTGACTATGTATACATACCCCTTGGCGGAAGCCGGCACGGAAAGGCAAGGACCTATCGCAACCTGTTCATCATTTTTGTCCTGACAGGATTCTGGCATGGCGCCTCCTGGAATTTCCTGATCTGGGGCCTGTACTACGGAGTATTCCTGGTGCTTGAGAGAGCCTTTTTAGATCCTCTGCTAAGAAAGCTCCCCTCACCGATACAGCATTTATACACACTGGCAGTTGTGCTCATAGGCTGGGTATTCTTCCGCTGCGAGACACTGGGCGATGCAGGCATTTACATAGCCTCCATGTTTTCCTTTGACTTTGGGCATTTCAACATAATGCCTATACTGCGCTGCTTCAACAGGGAGTTCCTTTCGCTTTTCATTATCTCTGTCATCGGCAGCTGTCCCATTATACCGGCAGTCAAAAAAAGGATCAGTCAGAGCCAGGCCCTTGGCCTCGTATCTGACATCCTGCTCCTTGGGCTGTTTTTCTACAGTGTATGCTATATGATGGGAACGGATTTCAACCCCTTTATCTATTTCAGGTTCTGATCTCATTTCAGATCCTGACACCAAAATTGAAAATGGAATCTAAAAGGGAGGCTCCTTTGCGGTGCCTCCCTTTGCATATCAGCCTTATGCTTCTCAATCTATGGAGATATACTTCTTTTCAGGGATCTTTTTTACTTCCTTCTTGGGTATATCCAGGGTCAGTATGCCATTTTCATACTTTGCATGGATATCCTCCTCTGTCAGGCCCTCGCCTACATAAAAGCTTCTCTGCATGTTTCCTACCACACGCTCACGCCTTATATAGTTGCCCTTCTTTTCGTTTTCCTTATCCAGGGACTTTACTGCGCTGATGGTAAGCGTGCCATCATTGAGCTCAAGCTTTATGTCCTCCTTATTGAAGCCCGGCAGATCCACCATGACCTCATAGGCATCCTCAAGCTCCTTTACATCAGTCTTCATGATATTGTGAGCTCTCTTGCCATAAAGCTCCTTATCGATATCGGGAAATGAAAAATCCATAAAATCATCAAAAAGATTGCTTCCAAAAATGCTGGGTACTAACATAATGCTAACCTCCTCTATAAAACCGGCTCAGGTAAGATAACTGCTTTCGCTCATCTTATTCTGAAGCCCTTTCTTTTTTCCTTGCGATTATGTTATATCACTGATTATTAGCACTGTCAAGCGTTGAGTGCTGATAATTTATTAAAAATATATAAAATATCCGTCTTATTGGCTCCACATCAATGCCGATGATCTGCATTTCACCGAAAGTTGAGGACCGGGCTTGACTTTAAGCTCAAAGTAGGTTATACACCTGTCTTGCAGGATATGAATAAAGGAAAGGAATAATAAGGAGGAAGAAGCTATGGATTCACATAAGCTATTTTCCGTGACGTCTCCGCTGAAGCTTTTCTTTCTTGCATCCATACCCGGCGCCATAAGTATGTTGGCTTCAGCGTTATATCAGACGATCGACGGAGTTTTCGTAGGCCGGTTCCTGGGCTCCACAGCCTTTGCGGCAGTCAATCTAGCCATGCCCTTTGTCATCATCAATTTTTCCCTGGCAGACCTTATCGGTGTCGGGGCATCCGTTCCCATTTCCATAAATCTTGGAAGGAAGAATGAAAAGGAAGCCAGCAACATCTTTACCTGTGCATGTATAATGATCATTATTGCAGGCATACTCATAGGAGTCCTGCTTTATGCCTCCGCACCGGCACTCATAAGCCTTATGGGTGCCAGCGGAACATTCGCTGAGCTTGCGGTCTCTTATCTTAGAGTATATGCCATCTGTTCACCCCTTACCACCATAGTCTATGCCATGGATAATTTCCTGCGCATATGCGGGTTTATACGCGGAAGCATGTTCCTTAACATACTCATGTCCGTGCTCAGCGGTGTGCTTGAATTTCTGTTCCTCGGGGTACTGGACTTTGATGTCTGGGGCGCAGCACTTGCCACCTGCATGGGCATGATGATATGTGCAGTCTTAGCCATGGTACCCTTCATAAGGGGAAGAGCTCTGCTTAGATTTGTACATCCTCGCTTCCATATATCCATGGCACGTCAGATAGTGGCCTGCGGAAGCCCAAATTTTCTTAATAATATAGCTGGACGTATCACCTCCATATTGCTGAACGCCATACTTGTCCGCATAGGAGGAGAGCTGGCTGTCTCCGTTTATGGAGTGCTCATGTATACAGAGGGCTTTATCCAGCCTCTTTTGTACGGGATGTGTGATTCCCTTCAGCCTGCTGTTGGCTACAATCTTGGGGCCGGCAGGCTTTCCAGAGTCAGGGCCATAGAAAAATGCTGCTTTATCGCCAGTGCAGTAGTATCGCTGCTGTCAGCCCTTATAATGACTCTTGTACCCGCTCAGATCACGCTGCTTTTCATTCCTGATGCAGACAGTGCGGCAGTGTCCATGACTGTCGGAGCTCTGAGGCTGTTTGCCCTTACCTATGTGACCAGATGGTTCTCCTTTGCCACTCAAAGCTTTATGCTGGCCATAGAAAAGCCCAGGGAGGCCTCAGTGATATCCGTATCCACTGCACTGGTATTTCCAATACTGCTTATACTGCTGCTTTGGCCCCTGGGCCTTACCGGCATATGGCTGAATTTTGCAGGTACCTCGGTGCTTGCTGCTTTTCTGTCGATGTTTGTGCTCTGGAGGCTCAGAAAGGAGCTAATGGGGGAGGATGTATATCCTGAACATCCTGATGATCAAGAGGGTATTTTGAAAATGTAATTGTCTGATCGTGTTATATGATCACAGCATCGGGAATGAAAGAAATCAAGAAGGGAGGCGGACAAACTGTACTTTATTTATGGAGACAAAGAAATTGAATATCTAAAGTCAAAGGATGCTCGTTTGGCAATGGTGATCGAGCAGGTTGGACACGTTGACCGGCTTGCAGATGATGACCTGTTTTCTTCTGTTATCCACCATATTATTGGACAGCAGATCTCAACAAAGGCACAGCAGACGATATGGAAGCGGATGCGGGAAACCTTGGGGGAGGTAAATGCTCAGACCATTGCAGCAGCAGGCGTCCCTTTACTGCAATCCCTGGGTATGACCTTTAAGAAAGCTGAGTACATCACGGATTTTGCAGATAAGATCATTTGCGGCCAATTTGATTTGGACGCCGTTGCTCAAATGCCGGATGACGATGCAATCACAGCTTTGTCCTCGCTCAAGGGGATCGGCGTATGGACAGCAGAAATGATCTTATTATTCTGCCTGCAAAGGCCGAACATTTTCAGCTTTGGTGATCTTGCTATCCTGCGCGGTCTAAGGATGGTGTACCATCACAGAAAGATCGACCGCAGGCTATTTGAGAAATACCGCCGCCGCTTCAGTCCCTACTGCAGCGTAGCAAGCTTATATCTCTGGGCTGTGGCCGGAGGCGCAATACCCGGCATGAAAGACTATGCCCCGAAAAAACAAATTGTGGCGAAAAAGAGATAAGCGGAACGAATCTATAAAATTGTCGCTACAAAGTCTATGCAAAAACAATAACCATATAAAGAGGACAGTACTATAAATCAAATCGACAAGATGAAGCTTGGCATCTGGCCCACACCAATTCAGGAACTGCACAGCTTCAACGATCTGCTTGGTGACGGAAAGCGGCTGTTTCTAAAGCGGGATGATCTGTGCGGCAAAGGCCAAGCTGAAAGCGTACCTTGTCCTGCCGGAAACCACCGGCACGATGCTGCAAAATGCCTGCACCCTATTTGGCGCAAAACTACTTTTTACCGAAAAGAGCGAAACTGTGCAAAAGTGTATCCGGCAAACGGCAAAAGAGCTTCAGGCCGCAGGACACCGGCCATACATCATTCCACCCGGTGCGTCTGTGGTACAGGGCGTTCTCGGATATGCCGACGCAATGCTGGAGCTGCATGAACAGATGACAGACATTCCGATCGACCATGTACTTTGCTGCGGGGCTACAGGAAACACCTATGCAGGCATCGTACTGGGCACAAAGCTATATAGCCCTGGCACAAAAGCAACCACTATCTCTATTGCGCGGCGCTTTACTCATAAGCAAACGCTGTGCCGGATGGTAAAAGAGACGGAAGAGCTGCTTGGCTGCAATACGGATATTTGCGAAGATGATATACATATCCATTTTTGCAGTGGAAAAGGGGCAAGCGATCCCATACCAAAAGGCTGGAGCGCGATCAAACATGCGGCGCAGACAGAGGGCATTCTCTTTGACCCAATCTATACAGGGAAAGCCTTTGCCGAATTGCTTGATCTGAATGAGCAGGGCTATTTCTCACCGGGACAAAATATTGTTTTTTTCCATACTGGCGGGATGGCTACTTTATTTAACAAATTATAAAATCACTTTCTGATTTTCATAAAGATATAACCCACTGTGAGCCTTATATAATTGGCTCTCAGTGGGTTTTTACCAACACGTTTTGTCCTATAATTCTAATGGATATCTTAATATCAACGCTGACTGTGATGTTTTCTTTATCTGGTGATATATTATTTTATTGATCCACTATAGATCCATCTATATAATATTCATGGCTACTGAATAAACGGTAGGCGGTCAGCCCATCTGAGGTATTTCCCTATG
>CALWET010000111.1 GCA_944377385.1 uncultured Lachnospiraceae bacterium
TGCAGGTCCAGGGGCTTTGTGATGACCTTTTTCAGATAGGGCTCAGCCAGACTGTAGAAGCGTTCGGGATCCATGGCCTTGAAATACTCACCGTTCATCCAGCGGAGCTTCACCATGTCAAATACAGCCGGAGATTTGGATATCCTGTGAGAATCAAACTCCTTTACCAGCTCCGGAAGGCTGAATATCTCCTGATCCGACTCAGGAGACCAGCCAAGCAGCGCTACATAGTTGACCACTGCCTCGGGTATGAGCCCCTGCTCTATCAGATCCTCAAAGGAGGAATGTCCGCTGCGCTTTGAAAGCTTTTTATGATTTTCGTCAGTGATCAGCGGGCAGTGCACATATACAGGGACCTCCCATCCAAAGGCCTCATACAGCCTGTTGTATTTGGGAGCTGAGGACAGATATTCATTTCCCCTGACCACATGAGTTATACCCATCAGGTGATCATCAACTACATTTGCAAAATTATAGGTGGGATAGCCATCGGACTTTATCAGTACCATATCATCCAGCTCGGCGTTGTCCACGCTTATGTCGCCGTATAGCTCGTCATGGAAGGTGGTCACACCCTCCCTGGGATTGTTCTGCCTTATGACATAGGGCATGCCGGCGGCAAGCTTTTCCTCCACCTCTTCCTTTGAAAGAGAGAGGCAATGCTTGTCATACTGCATGATTTCTTCTCCGTTCACCACCTTTGTAAGTGATTTGAGACGCTCCTGGGTGCAGAAGCAGTAATAGGCCTCGCCCTTTTCCACAAGCTGCTTGGCATACTCAAGGTATATGCCCTTTTCCTGCCTTTCTGACTGTACATAGGGCCCCACGGGTCCACCGATATCCGGGCCCTCATCATGTATCAGACCAGCCTCTCTGATCGTACGGTAAATGATGTCCACCGCACCCTCAAGCTCACGCTCTCTGTCTGTGTCCTCTATGCGCAGTATAAAATCCCCGCCCTCATGCTTTGCTATCAGGTAGGCATAGAGAGCCGTCCTCAAATTTCCCACATGCATACGACCGGTGGGGCTCGGTGCAAATCGTGTACGAATCTTCATTGATATTATCTCCCAAAATATATTTGAACCTGTAAGGACAAACGAGGCCTCAGATTCCCGCATATGTTTTACATGTACAAAAGCCCGGTGTTACATGGTTCTGGTTATATAAATCATGTCCCGGCAAATTTATCATGTGCCCATTTCATGGCCGTCAGTACCACAAACTTGTTCTGCGCCCAGATAGTCGGCATCTGTGAGCCCGGCAGCGGGCAGGTGCCTGCTCCCATCTCTACCGTGACAGATGCTGCAGGGCGATCGCAGAGCTGCACATATTCCTTGAAGCCTCCGCCTCCTCCGGCAACGGCCTTTTGGTAGCCTGTGACCAGCATGATGTTATTTGAAAGGTCACGGCTGTGCTCTCTCATCTTGTTGTTTTCGATATCCCAGTAAAGTATCTGTCCCTGGGCATGATAATGCAGGACCGCCCTCCATACCCTGCTGTCATAAAGATCTGCCAGGGCCTTGGTCTCAGGCTCTGATTCTGCATAGGGTCCTCTGTAATCCTCAGAAGAAGGTACAGTAGCCATACCCGAGGCAAACTCAAACATGGCATCAAAATTCTGATTCAGATTGACTCCCCTGGCATTTGCCTTCCATCTCTGCAGATAGGTGCCCATATCAAGTGTCGTATAGCCGGATGCCACATCATCCAGATAGGCCTTTTCAACGGTGGACCTGAGAGCAGTGCTCTGAAGTCCAGAAAGCCCATACTGACTGATGCTGACCCCGTCAGGATTTGCCATGGGCACAAAGTGCACACATACGTCATTGAACCAGGTCTTTAAGGGCTTTCCGTCATAGCAGCCATCGTCATAGAAATACAGCAGATATTCTATCTGCTTCATGCAAAGATTTGTTGTTATATACTCCCTGGCATGGATGGAGGCTTCTATGAGTATGTGGGTGGGCGCCTTTTCATTGCCCAGGATCAGCTCATATACATCCCTTCCGTCAGGGGTCTTTACAAGGCTCCTGACCTTCAGCTTGCCGGAATATCTTTTTTGCAGCTCAGCTATGTCGGACTTCAAGGCCGCATAAGTATACATGGCCTCGTCAGCGACGATGGGATCCTCCACCTCCATGGCAGTGGACTGCACACAGCCCTCCGGTACCTCGTCGCTTACCGTCATGGCCGTCACGGCTACTCCTCCTGTATCGGCATAGGCCCAGGCATCCAGGGAGACTCCCGAATCCACCGGATACTCACCGATGTCTGACACATCCCAGCTATTCTTCTGTGTGGATGAGCTGCCAGAAGACCCAAGGCCTACTCCCGGACCTGAATTCACATAGCCCGGGCTCTGGGCATAGGCCGTCACATAAGCATTAGCCATGGGCACGATACCCATGGCTAAGATAAGCGCTGTATTTAAAAAGCTTTTTAAGGTTTTGTTCATAAGCACTTGCTTTTACGGATCAAAACTCGTCCGTATAATCAAAGTCCCTTTCCCTGTCGTCTCTTCTTTCCTCTCTCCTGTCAGCACCTCTGCCATAGCCGTGGCTTCTGCCTCTTCTGCCATCGCCGCGGTCACTGCGCTCTCTGCGCTCCTCCCTCTCTACGGGGATCCTGGTGCTGTTTATGTCAGAGGGACGCATGGAAAGGTCTATCTTTCCATCTCTCTGGTCTATCTTTATGACCTTGACCGTTACTTCGTCACCAAGTCTGACCACATCCTCGACCTTTCCAACTCTGCGGTCAGCAAGCTTGGAGATATGGATGAGTCCCTTCTTGTTGGGTGCAAGCTCTACCTGAGCGCCAAAGCTCAGTATGTTGATGACCTTTCCGGACATGATCATGCCAAGCTCCACATCCGTGACTATGCTCTCGATGATCTCGATGGCGCGGTCTATCATATCCTGATCCGTACCGCATACGGATACTCTTCC
>CALWET010000112.1 GCA_944377385.1 uncultured Lachnospiraceae bacterium
ATGGACAGCTCCTCGGACTGGAGATTTAAGACCCACCTTGCAAACCTTCCCATATATTTTGAATATAAGGACAGAGGCATCAGCTCAACGGATGCCATAGAAGGCACCTACCTTGATAATTACAGGAACATATGGGATCTTTATATCAATAATTCCACATGCTCACCTGCAGAGCTGACAGCAAAGACAGCAAATGACTCTCTTAATGAGTTTGTAAACGGAGAGGCTGTATTCTATCAGAATGGCTCCTGGGAGTATGCAAATGTAGTTGGCGAGGGAAAGTTTACTGACGACGATGTTACAATGATACCCATTTATATCGGAGTTGGAGATGAGGCTAATCAGGGACTTTGCACAGGAAGTGAGAATTACTGGTGTGTAAATAAAAATGCAAGCCCTGAGGATATACAGGCTACACTTGATTTCATGGAGTGGTGCGTAACTGATGAGGCTGCACTTAAAGACATGACAGGCGGAGAGGGTGCCATGCCTTCCGGCGGAGCCGGTATGGCATTTGCCATACCCTTCAAGCAGGCGCCGGAGTCAACGAACCTTTTCGTAGCCCTTGATGCCGCTATGACTGCAGAGGGAAAAACGCCTGTAAGCTGGAACTTCACCACCATGCCTTCTGAGGAGTGGAAGAACATGCTTGGATCAGCTCTTTCAGTATATGCAGCAGATCAGACTGATGCCAACTGGGCAGGCGTCGTTTCCGCATTCGTGGACAACTGGGCAGCAGAGTATGCGCTTGCAAATGGCTGATACAGGACTGGATATAAACAAGCGGAAAGCTCCTTTACAGGGACAGTAAAATATATATAAGGACTTTCGGGCAGGCCTCCTGAGCATGGTTGCCTGCCCAAAGTGTATATACCTGATCATTTCAGAGGGAAAGGAGGTTTAGTTTTGGAAAAAGCCATAAAAAAATACTGGCCTATATTCCTTTTGCCTACATTGTTTGCATTTCTGATAGGCTTTATCATACCCTTTATACAGGGAGTATACCTGTCGTTCTGCCAGTTCACCACGGTAAGGGATGCTGCATTCATAGGCCTTTCAAATTTCAAAAGGGCCATAGGCGATACTACCTTCAGCCATGCCTTCTGGTACAACTGCGCCTTTGTTATAGTCAGCACTATTGCCATAAACCTTGGAGGTCTTGCAGTGGCTTTGGTGGTGACAAGATCCATAAAGGGCCGCAATGCCTTCAGGACAGTTTTCTTCATGCCGAACCTCATTGGAGGCATAGTGCTTGGATATATATGGCAGATACTGCTTAATTGCGTGCTGACCATACTTGAGAGGCCACTGCTCGCTCTAGACGCCACAGCTGGCTTCTGGGGCCTGGTCATACTTATGTGCTGGCAGCAGATCGGCTATATGATGATAATATATATAGCGGGACTTCAGAGCATACCTGATTCCCTTGTAGAGGCATCGGAGATAGATGGGGCAAGCCACTGGCAGACCTTCATAAAAGTTAAGCTGCCCATGCTCATGCCCTCAATAACCATATGCCTCTTCCTGACCATAACAAACAGCTTCAAGCTGTTCGATCAGAACATGGCGCTGACGGCCGGACAGCCTGCTCATCAGAGCGAGCTTTTGGCATATAATATATACTATACCTTCTATGGCAGGTCAGGACCCCAGTGGAGAGGCATAGGCCAGGCCAAGGCAGTCATCTTCTGCCTCATAGTTGTGGCCATATCTCTTATACAGCTCAGGGCAACGAGAAGGAAGGAGGTCCAGCAATGACAAGGGAATCTCAGAGCTACAACAGACTGTGGAGCATAGTGATGACTATCATATCTGTGCTTTATATGTATCCCATATTCATGGTGCTGATAAATTCCTTAAAGCAGGAAAGCGCCATAAGCACGGGAACAGCCTTTGAGCTGCCTACGGAAGAGACCTTTGCGGGTCTTGCAAATTATGAAAATGCCATAAGTACACAGGGCTTCCTGTCAAGTCTTTTCTTTACCACCTTCATAACCGTGACCTCGGTCATAGCCATACTGCTTTTCTGCTCCATGTTTGCCTGGTACATTACAAGGGTAAACACAAAGGTCACGAGGGCCCTTTATCTGCTTTGTGCATTTTCCATGGTAGTTCCCTTTCAGATGGTCATGTTTACACTTTCTTCCATGGCGGACAGCCTGAACCTGAATACGCCCTGGGTGCTGTGGATCATCTATCTTGGCTTTGGAGCAGGACTTGCGGTATTCATGTTCTGCGGCTTCATGCGCAGCGTGCCCATAGATATCGAGGAGGCCTCCATGATAGACGGATGCAATCCTTTACAGACCTATTTTCATATAGTGGTTCCGCTGCTCCGCCCGACAATGGTCTCCGTGGCCATACTTGAAGCCATGTGGATATGGAATGACTACCTGCTCCCTACTCTGATACTTGATATAAACAAGTACCGCACCATATCGATGCTGATACAGTTCTTCAGAGGAAGCTATGGAAGGGTAGAGATGGGGCCGATGATGGCATGTATCATGCTTGCAATACTGCCCATAATCATTATTTACCTGATAGGCCAGAAATATATCATAAAAGGCGTGGTGGCAGGAGCGGTAAAGGGCTAAGCTCCGTATGGGACCTGAGCTTTATCGAATGATAAAGGGATTTTTTGGCATATTCAGTTTAGAGCCTGGGGGGATAAGAGTATATGACTATAAAGGATATAGCAAGGCTGTCAGGCTACAGTCTCGGGACAGTATCAAGGGTGCTCAATAACCATCCCGATGTCAGTGAGGCTGCAAGGAAGCACATCATGCAGGTCGTAAAGGAGCAGGGGTTTGAGCCAAATGCCAATGCCCGCCACCTGAAGATGAGACAGCCAAGGGCTATAGCAGTACTGGTCAAGGGCTCCCAGAATATGCTGTTTTCAGACATACTTGAGCGTGTCCAGGCAAAGGTGTCGCAGAGCGGAGAGGAGCTTTTCGTAGATTATCTCGATGAGGACAGCAACGAGGTAGAACAGGCAGTAAGGATATACAGGCAGCGCCGTCCAAAGGGCTTTATGTTCCTTGGCGGGGACCTTGAGTTCTTCAGAAGATATTTTTCGGAGCTTTCCGTGCCAAGCGTACTGCTTACGAACAATGCAGCTGAGCTTGGGTTTGGCAACCTCTCAAGCTTTGCAACTGACGATGAAAGAGCGGCCGAGGAGGCCATAGATTATCTTTATGAAAATGGCCACAGGCAGCTGGGCATCATAGGAGGCAATCTTTCTGTAGACCAGATAAGCTTCAGAAGGCTTAAGGGCATATACAGGTCCGTGCAGAAAAACGGTATGGAATTCGATCGCATGCTGCAGTATGAGCCCTGCAGATATTCCATGGAGGAGGGCTATGAGGCGGCAAAAAGGCTGATAGATAAAAATTCAGGACTTACAGCCATATTTGCTCTCGGAGACGTTATTGCCCTCGGAGCCATGCGGGCTATCACAGATATGGGGCTTTCTGTGCCTTATGACATATCTGTCATGGGCTTTGACGGGATCGCCTCTACACAGTACAGCATACCTAGGCTCACCACCATCAGGCAGGACACAGAACAACTTGCAGACAAGGGAGTAAGAACTCTGCTTGAAAGCATAAGCTATGAGCTTCCGCCTGTACATGAGTACGTAGGCTTTGAGCTTATAAAACGCGAGAGCGTAAAGGCTTTATAGATTTTTACAAGGGGGCTTAAACAGATGAGAAAAGCGGGAGTACTGATGCCTATATCGTCGCTTCCCTCAGATTGGGGGATAGGTACGCTTGGCAGCTCTGCCTTCAGCTTCCTGGATTTCCTGAAAAAAGCGGGTCAGTCCTATTGGCAGGTGCTTCCTATAGGGCCTACAGGATATGGAGATTCTCCATATCAGTCATTTTCTGCATTTGCAGGCAACCCGTATTACATAGACCTTGACCTGCTAAGGGATGAGGGGCTCCTTAAATATGAGGAGTATGAGCATATAGACTGGGGAGGTGCGCCTGAGCGTGTAGACTATGGAAAGCTGTACAAAGAGCGCTTTGGCCTGCTGCACATAGCTGCAAAAAGACTGAAGGAGCAGTGTCGTAAGGATTTCTTTGATTTTTGTAATGATGAAGCCGACTGGCTTTCAGATTATGCTCTTTTCATGGCAATTAAGGACAGGCATCAGGGCAGACCCTGGAGCCTTTGGCCGGAGGAGCTGAGGCTCAGGGAGAAGGCCGCTTTAGACAGGGCACAAAATGAGCTTTCCGAAGAAATTTATTTCTGGAAATGTACGCAGTACCTTTTTTACAGGCAGTGGTCACAGGTCAAAAGCTATGCAGCAGAAAGGAATATCTCCATCATAGGAGACATGCCTATATATGTGGCCGAGGATAGTGCCGATATATGGACCCATCCGGAACAGTTTCAGATGGATGAAGAACTAAGGCCGGTACGTGTGGCCGGATGTCCTCCAGATGGCTTTTCTGAAGCCGGTCAGCTATGGGGGAATCCCCTGTTTGACTGGCAGCGTATGAAAGCCGAGGGCTATGCCTGGTGGATAAGACGCATCAGGTTCCAGTTCCGCCTTTACGATGTACTGAGGATAGACCATTTTCGGGGCTTTGAATCCTACTATTCCATACCAAGCGGCGACAAGGATGCCAGAAACGGAAGGTGGGAGCCTGGGCCCGGCGCAGAGCTTTTTAAATGCTTTGAACGGGAGCTTGGTAAAAAGGAAATAATAGCCGAGGATCTTGGCTTTATCACCGATGAGGTACGAGACCTCCTTAAGGAGACAGGCTATCCTGGAATGAAGGTACTGCAGTTTGCTTTTGACAGCAGAGACGGGGGAGGCCGTCTATACCAGCCCCATAATTATCCACGCAATTCAGTTGCATATGTAGGGACCCATGACAATGATACGGCCCTCGGCTGGCTGGAAACAGCATATCAGGGAGATGCCGCACTTGCAAGGGAATACCTCCATCTGGACAAGAACGAGGGTGAAAACTGGGGCATGATGAGAGCCATATGGGCCAGCCCTTCAAAGCTTGCCATAGTGCAGATGCAGGATCTCCTTGACAAGGGTACAGAGGGGCGTATGAATACTCCCTCGGTGCTTGGAGGAAACTGGCAGTGGAGAGCATTGAAGGGTGATTTTAGGGACGAGCTTGCACAGCGTATACACAGACAGATGTATCTGTATGAAAGACTTTGAAAGGAGAATGAGATGGCATTTGTCAGCTTAAAGCATGTTGAAAAGGTTTATCCAAGTACAGACGGAAAGCACAGGCATGGAGAAAAAAAGAGCAACCTCAAGGTGACCAAGGAAGGCGTGCTTGCTGTTGAGGATTTTAACCTTGAGATAAAGGACAGGGAATTTATCGTACTAGTAGGCCCATCGGGCTGCGGAAAGTCTACGACTCTCCGTATGGTGGCAGGCCTTGAGGAGATCACCAGAGGAGAGATATATATAGATGACAGGCTCGTAAATGATGTTCCTCCAAAGGACAGGGACATAGCAATGGTATTTCAGAGCTATGCGCTTTATCCACACATGACTGTCAGGGGCAATATGGAATTTCCGCTTAAGCTGCACAAGGTGCCTAAGGATGAGATAAAAAAGCGTGTCGAGCAGGCTGCATCCATACTTGGCATCACGGAATATCTTGATCGCAAGCCAAAGGCTCTTTCAGGAGGGCAGCGGCAGCGTGTGGCTATAGGAAGGGCCATAGTCAGAGAGCCAAAGGTGCTGCTCATGGATGAGCCCCTTTCAAATCTTGATGCGAAGCTGAGGAATCAGATGAGGGCCGAGATCATAAAGCTGAGGCAGCGCATAGATACCACCTTCATCTATGTTACCCACGACCAGACCGAGGCTATGACCCTTGGAGACCGCATCGTCATTATGAAGGACGGTGTCATCCAGCAGATAGGTACTCCCCAGGAGGTGTTCGATCATCCGAAGAACCAGTTCGTGGCAGGTTTTATAGGTGTTCCTCAAATGAATTTTTATGATGCTAGGCTGCTTAGAGCTGCTGACGGGAGCTATAAGGTGGAGCTTCAAGGCACGTATATAGTTCCTTCTGAAGAAAAACAGGAAGCACTCAGGAAAAACGATGCAGAGGCACAGGATATAGTCCTGGGAGTACGCCCTGAGCACATAGCCCTTCTGGGTGACGGCAAGGACATGCTTCATGGTACGGTAGAGGTGGCTGAGATGATGGGAAGCGCTGTGCACCTTCACGTCAATGCCTGCGGAAGGGAAAGCATAATCATAGCTCAGACCATGAGCTTTGAGGGTAAGCTGCCGGGAAGCTTTGCCATAGGCAGCCCCATTTCATTTACCTTTGGAGGCAATGTCATACATATGTTTTCCAAAGACGGCAACAATCTTGAAGCCTAAATGATGCCCTACTGAATACTGCATTTTAAGGTATGAAAGTATCGCTCTCTTATCAAACAGCTGATAGGGGGCGATACTTCCTTTTGTTTTATGGTACAATCTGATATATTGATTTCACACACTCTTTATTAAGGCTTACGAAGGATGATGATATATGTCAGATGATTTCAGGAAGCTTGAGCTCCCGTATTTTACTGTTTCCGGAAGGCCAGGCTTTGACCAATATGAATTTACAGATAAATGGATGAAGCGTGGGGGCTGCGGAGCAGTAACGGCCATGGAGAGCTGTATATATTTTGACCTGTATTTTGGAACAAGGCTTTGTCCCCTCAATCTTTTTTCAGATGAGGGCAGCTTCCTGCTTAGAAAAGATATAAACAGGGATGATTATATAGATTTTTCGAGGATGATGAAGCACTACCTGAGGCCCCGTTCCCGCGGCATATGCAGCACAGAGCTTTTTATCGATGGATTTGAAAGATATATAGCTATGGCGGAGGGTACCTTTGAGGAACCTGCGTCAAGAGATAGGAAGCATCTCAGCATGAGCTCATTTTCCGGGAGCGAGAGCTTTCATAAAGCTGAGGCGGCAATAAGGGACAGGCTTGCCTTACGCTATCCGATCCCCATGCTCATACTGGATCATATTGATCCGGTCTTTGATGACTATATATGGCACTGGTTTCTTATAACAGGGCACCAGCGCATAGGCTATCGCTCCATCGTAAAGACAGTCACCTACGGCGAGGAGAGGTGGCTCGATCTTTCAGGGCTCTGGGATA
>CALWET010000113.1 GCA_944377385.1 uncultured Lachnospiraceae bacterium
AGGCCAGGAGCTACGGAGTAGAGGAGATATTTGAAAAGGAGCTGATCAGCCTGCTTCCGTATTTTATAATGAGGTATGAAAGTACGCTGAAGGCGAAAGAAAGTCCAAAAGAGGACAAGATCGTAAAAGACTATGAGGATCTGATAAAGAAGCTTGAGCTATTGAGTGAAGAAAAGGGAAGGCCAGAGCTTCTTGCGGACATGCTGGGGCTGATGAAGAAGATAACGGACTATATGATACCTGAAGAGAGCGGATTAAGAGAAAGGATGGATGAGATCATGGGAGGAAATATATTGAAGTTAAGATCAGAGGAATTAAGAGAGGAAGGTTATACAGAAGGACTCATAGAGGGGCAGAGAGAAGGGCGTATAGAGGGAATAGCCGAGGGCCGAGAAGAAGGTAAAGCTGAAGGCAAGACAGAGGAGAAAAAGATCATAGCCCTGCGTATGTATAGGGCAGGTATGGGACTTCAGGAGATCTCAGACATGGTGGACATGCCGGAACAGGATATAAGGGAATGGCTGAGTAATTAAACGCAGAAGCCGTAAAAAGGAAAGACTTGTAAGTAAATGACTGAAAACAAGACTACAGGAAAGCTATATATCGTAGCGACTCCCATAGGCAATCTTGGGGATATGAGCTACAGAGCCATAGAGACACTGAGATCAGTGTCTCTTATCGCCGCAGAGGATACCAGAAATTCCATAAAGCTACTTAACCATTTTGAAATAAAGACTCCCATGACCAGCTATCATGAACATAATAAATATGAAAAGGCTGAGGAGCTTATAAAAAGGCTGAGATCCGGAGAGGATATCGCTGTCATAACAGATGCAGGTACACCCTGCATATCAGATCCGGGAGAGGTATTGGCAAGGCGCTGTGCAGAGGAGGGGATAGAGATCACAGGTGTCCCCGGAGCCTGCGCTGCCATAAATGCCCTGGCGATTTCTGGGTTGTCCTCCAGGCATTTCCTGTTTGTCGGCTTTCTTCCCTCCAAAAAACAGAAAAAAGACAGACGGGCAGAACTGGAAAGGCTAAGGCTGGAGACCGCTACTATGATACTTTATGAGGCACCCCATCATCTGATGGAAACCATGCATGAGCTTTGTGGGGTGTTGGGTGAGGACAGGAGAGTATGCCTTTGCCGTGAGATGACAAAGAAGCATGAAGAGATCATAAGGACCAGTCTCGGTGAGGCCTGCCTTCTTTCACCAAGAGGCGAGTATGTACTGATCATAGAGGGCGCTTCAGGCAAAGATATTGGACATTCAGTAGGGGGAGCTGCTGCGGAAGCATGTATGTCTGTCCAGAAAAAAGCTGAGGAGATATTGGAGCCTGCGAAGCTGGTAGAGTACTATATACAGCAGGGTATGGATGAAAAGGAAGCCATGAAAAAGACGGCCATTCAGCTTGGAATACAGAAAAGAGAAGTATATAGAGCCTGGCATGGGCTGGATATGCGATGATAGATACTTGGAGGCACAGGAATAGCCTATGAGCTCAACTGACAGTGGCCATATGGAGGATTTTGTAAGATACAGGCTCAGAGCCTATGGAAGAGTTCAAGGCGTGGGCTTTCGGTGGTTCGTATACAGACTGGCGCAGGACAGAGGATTGACGGGCTTTGCCCGAAATGAGTGGGACGAAAGCGTTAGCTTGGAGCTTCAGGGCAGAAAAAAGGATATAGAGCTTAGTATTGCGGATATTTACAGAGGCAATTATGTCATAGCCGTTGAGCATATGGATATGGAGGAGATCAAAACAGATCCTCATGAAACAGATTTCTTGATGCTTTAGCTCCTTATCACAAAACCTGTATAGTAAACGCAGGATGCAGGATATGAGAGCGCTATAAAGCTTAATATTTTAATTCGCATAAAAGAGGAGGAAAAACTATGTCGGTAGAAACGGTGAGGGAATATTTTAAACAGTATGGCATGGAAGACAGGGTCCTGGAGTTTGAGCTTTCCAGTGAAACTGTAGAGCTGGCTGCCCGGGCGGCGGGCACGGAGCCCTGCCGCATAGCAAAGACCATGTCCTTTATGGTGGACGGAGCTCCCATACTTATACTCCTGGCAGGGGACGTAAAGGTAGATAACCGCAAGTTCAAGGACACCTTCCATACAAAGGCCAAGATGCTGACCGGAGATCAGCTTTTGGAGCTGGTAGGCCATCCCCATGGAGGGGTTTGTCCCTTTGCCATAAAGGAGGGAGTCAGGGTCTATCTCGATGAATCCCTCAAGCGCTTTGAGACGGTCTTTCCTGCCGCAGGCAGCGACAATTCTGCCATCGAGCTTACCATACCTGAGCTTGAGCAGACCTCAGGCTATACGGAATGGGTGGATGTATCAAAGCTGATAGAAGGCTAAGGATGCAGGGGTGCTTTTACAGCCTCAGACAGGCTGAAGACCTTCTGATTTATTCCTGAGGCTTACGATCTTTGTGGCTATACCTTCCCTGAAGGCCGCATCATGCTCCACAAGGAGCATGGTAGGCCTGTATTTTTTTATCAGCGCCTCTATCTGTATGCGGGAATATATGTCTATATAATTTAAGGGCTCATCCCAGACATAAAGGTGAGCGCTCTCACAGAGGCTTTTTGCCAGCAGCACCTTTTTCTTCTGCCCGGCAGAAAAGTCCTTCGTATCCTTTTCAAACATCACACGGTCAAAGCCCATTTTTCTAAGTATGGCCCTAAACAGC
>CALWET010000114.1 GCA_944377385.1 uncultured Lachnospiraceae bacterium
GGTCCTGTTTGATACCAGGCTTTATGATCTGGACATACAGGATGGAAAACTGAAGGGCCTGATCCTGAAGCAGGGTAAAGAAGCAGATCATAGTAAACATTTCAAAGCGGATGGGCATTGCTCAGGAGAGCCTGCATGCCTAAAGCTCCTTGGAGACGGCTGCTTTTATCTTTCCGCCTCCTGCCTTTTGCTTGCCATAGGACACAGCGCCAGAGATACCTATGAGATGCTTTATAAGAGAGGCATACCCCTTGAGCCAAAGGCCTTTGCCGTCGGCGTCAGGGTACAGCATCCTCAGAGCATGATCGATACCGAGCTCTATGGGGCTGACAGGCTTTCCGAAAAAAGGCGCATACTTGGCCCTGCAGCCTACAAGCTGACTCACAGGTGCAGTGACGGCAGAGGAGTATACAGCTTTTGCATGTGCCCTGGGGGATATGTGGTAAACAGCTCCTCTGAAAAGGACATGCTCTGCATAAATGGGATGAGCTACCATGACCGTGGCTCTGCAAATGCAAATTCTGCCATCATCGTCACTGTCAGGCCGGAGGATATGGAGGGTGAGTCTCCCCTGAAGGGTATGGGATTTCAAAGGGAGCTTGAAAGAAAAGCTTATGATCTCCTTTCCGGCGTGATACCATACGAGACATATGAGGAATTCAAAAATGGCGTCACAGACCCTAAGGGCGTCACAGAGGTCGAAAATGTGACCAGGGGCTATACTGGAGCTGCAGATGTTGCAGGCATTCTTCCCCAATTCATAAAAGCTGATATAATAGAAGGCATGGAGGCCTTTGAAAGACAGATCCGGGGATTTTCCCGGGGAGACTGCATCATCAGCGGCATTGAATCAAGGACCTCGTCGCCCCTTCGCATATCAAGAGGGGAGGACATGCAGTCTGAAACTTTGGGCATATACCCTGCCGGAGAGGGCGCCGGCTATGCAGGCGGGATAACCAGCTCTGCAGTTGACGGCATCAAGGCCGCATTCAAGATAATGGAGAGGATCAAAAATGAAGCTTATAACCGAGGATGAGATCGCACGCATAAATGAGCTTTGGCATAAGTCAAAGGAGGGAGAGCTCACTGCATCCGAAAAGGAGGAGCAGGAAAAGCTCAGGAGGCTTTATATAGATTCCGTAAAGCAGAATCTGAGAGGCCACCTGAACAACATCAGCATAAAGCATGAAGATGGAAGCATAACAAGGCTTTCAGATAAAAAGGTCAAGGAGTAATCAAGGATGAAAGAGATAAGGAAGGTAGGATTTATAGGCACAGGCATCATGGGAGCAAGCATGGCCATGCATCTGATGGAGCATGGGTTTGAGCTCAAGGTCTACAACAGGAGCGTTGAAAAGACCAGACCTCTTACGGAAAAGGGTGCAAAGCTTGCAGCTACGGTTTCTGAATGCGCCTCCGGTGTTGATGCTGTCATAAGTATCGTGGGCTATCCCAAGGATGTCAGAGAGGTATATCTTGGAGAAGATGGAGTGATAGCTTCTGCGGATCAGGGTACAGTGATCATAGACATGACCACCTCTGCGCCTTCCCTTGCAGTGGAGATATATGAGGCTGCAAAGTCAAAGGGGCTTTATTCCATAGATGCGCCTGTTACAGGAGGAGATTCCGGAGCAAAGGCCGGCACACTGACCATACTTGCAGGCGGAGACCAGGATGCATTCACTGCCGCCAGGCCCCTTTTTGAGGCCATGGGCAAAAACATCGTTTATGCCGGCAAGGCAGGAAACGGGCAACACTTAAAGATGTGCAATCAGATCGCACTGGCAGGAGCCCTGAGCGGTGCAGCCGAGGCCATAAGCTATGCCAGGGCAGCCGGCCTCGATGAGAGGGCCATGGTCGATGCCATCGCCACCGGAGCCGCCGGCAGCTTCCAGCTCAGCAATGTGGCCAAGAAGGGCATGGAGGGAGATTTTGCACCGGGCTTTATGGTAAAGCACTTTGTAAAGGACATGGGACTTGCGGATGAGGAGGCTTTGAAGAACGGAAAGAAGCTTCCCATACTTGAAGAGGTCCTCAGGATGTGCAGAGAGCTTGAGGCTTCAGGACATGCTGAAGAGGGCACCCAGTCCATACTTAAATACTACGAAAAGTAAAAATATACCTCGTGGGGTATCCGTCCTCTTTATCAGAGGACTCATGCTCTTTCGTGTATGAAAATGTAAAGGAGAATCTATCATGAAGAAAATGGCGCGAATGAGCGGTATGTTCATTTCGATTCTTCTGTTTTGCTGCTTTATGCACGGAAGCGCTTTTGCAGGGAGCTGGCAGTCAGATGGTACAAACTGGCGCTATCTGGACGACACGGGAAATTATGCAGCAAACATCTGGATCCAGGATGGGGGCTATTATTGCTATGTTGACGCCCAGGGAGTTATGAAGCTTGGCTAGCATCAGGATCCCCTGGATGGACAGTGGTATTATCTTCAGCCAAATGTGGGAGGTCCCCAGGGATCCATGAAAACAGGCTGGCTTCAGGATATAGACGGGCACTGGTATTTCCTGGACACCC
>CALWET010000115.1 GCA_944377385.1 uncultured Lachnospiraceae bacterium
CGCTTATGTCCACTGACTGCTCCTCGTCGCTGAGCTTCCAGCCCTGGGCATTGGCCCAGGTCTTGAGATCTGTGTCCAGCGCCTGGGATTCCGTGATCTCGTCCACGGTCTTGAAAAAGTTGAAGGCACTGACAGCCTCTCCTGCCCTCTGATTTTTGACAAAGGGCTGGTTTACCACAAAGATGGTCCTCTGTATCATGGTGCCGGCCGAGGTAAAGAAGGTCACCGGGTACTCCCCTTCCTCTGCCCTGAGATCATATTCTATCCTGTTTATGGATATGAACTCATCTGTCTCTGGGAGCCAGGCCTGGGCATCTGCCCTAGCTATGATCTCCTTGTCATCCAACTTTTCCACATCCTCTATATCCACGAAAAAGTCATTTGCCGAGATCTTTTCCCTGCCGTCTCCCGAGGTGACCTCGTTGTTCTTTATGACACGCATATCGACAGTGACGCTGGTACCGGGGGCCGTCTCTACCACTACCTCATAATGCATCCCCTTGAAAAGGACACTGAGCACCTCTCCGGTAAGCATGCCCTCAGCCTCAGGCACTATATCTATGTCCTCCGGCCTGAGCACCACGTCTACGGCCTCATTAGGAGCAAAGCCGCTGTCCACACATTCAAAGTCGGTATCATCAAACTGCACAAGGCGGTCCCTCAGCATATGTCCCGGAATGATATTGCTCTCGCCTACGAAATCAGCCACATAGCGGTTAACAGGCTCATTGTATATATCCTGAGGCGTGCCTATCTGCTGTATCTCGCCGTCATTCATGACCACTATCTTATCAGACATGGTAAGGGCCTCTTCCTGGTCATGGGTCACATAGATGAAGGTTATGCCCACCTCCTGCTGTATGCGCTTCAGCTCATACTGCATCTCCTTGCGCAGCTTAAGATCCAGAGCCCCCAGAGGCTCGTCGAGGAGCAAAACCTTGGGCTCATTTACCAGAGCCCTGGCTATGGCTACTCTCTGCTGCTGCCCTCCTGAAAGCAGGGTGACATTTTTCTTTTCAAAGCCCTCAAGGCCTATGAGCTTCAGCATCTTCATGACCTTCTGCTCGATCACGTCCCGACTCATTTTTTTTATCTTCAGGCCAAAGGCTATGTTTTCATAAACATCCATATGAGGGAAGAGGGCATATTTCTGGAACACGGTGTTGAGCTCCCTTTTATGAGGAGGCACATCGCTTATGTCCTCTCCGTCAAAATAGACCCTGCCCTCTATGGGCTTCAGGAAGCCTCCAAGTATACGCAAAAGGGTGGTCTTTCCACAGCCCGAAGGCCCCAGAAGAGTGACAAATTCATTTTCATATATATCAAGGTCAACATTTTTTAATACCAGCTGTCCGTCAAACTCCATGCTGAGCCCGCGAAACTGTATAAGCGCCTTGTCTTCCATACTGCTTTCCTCCCGATCAGAACATCGGCGGCGTCGTGATCCAAAGGATCTTTGCATCCGCACTGCCCGTGTTCAAAAGATAATGGGACTTTTTCCCGTTTATGTAAAAGGTCTCCCTGGGCCTTAGCTTGTATTTTTTCTCATCTATGACCAGGTACAGGCTGCCTTTAAGTACATAGCCAAATTCCTCGCCCCCATGGCTCTCCATCAGCTCGCTGCGGCATCCTGGCCTGAGAGTGAGCAATATGGGCTCCATCTCATTTTTCTGAGCATTGGGCACTATCCACTCTATAGTGTAATCGTCCCGTTCATCGACAAAATAATCTGATGCCCCAAATACGAGCTGTTCCTCCTTTTCCGGCTTGAAAAATTCAGAGAGACTGGTGCCCAGAGCCTCCAATATGTCCTCAAGGGTAGATATGCTTGGGCTGGTCAGATTTCTTTCCACCTGGGACAGAAAGCCCTTTGTAAGCTCGCTCCTTGACGCCAGCTCCTCAAGTGTAAGATCCTGCCTCAGCCTGAGTTCCTTCAGGTTCTTGCCTATATCCAAAAGATCGCCTCCGCTCGTATACTGATACTAAACTTTTAGTTAAAAAAATCAAACAAGCCCATTATACATATTATGGGCCTGTTTGCAAGTGGTTTTCCGTAATATTTTGTAAATTTTTTGTATTATATATTAAACAGAGCCTTCCCTGAGGCTCGTTTCCAGGATTCCGTTCAAAAAGCCCTCAGCCTTCTTCCCTATCGGCCCCCTCTGACCTGAAAGCATGCTCTATGGCATCAGCGCCGTAGCCCTTTGACATAAGGTAACGCCACGCCCTGGCCCTCTCCCTAGGATCAGAAACATCCCTGCCCCTGGTATAGCGTAGGAAGGTCCTTTTGCACACCTCATATTCCTCCTCGTCTCCTATGGCTTCACTGACCCTCTCTATCTCCGAGGTACAGAGGCCTCGACTCCTGAGCTTTCTGATTATCTCCCGCTTTGAAGCTTTGCCTCTCTTTGCCTCTACAAAGCTGTCGGCATACCTGACATCATCCACAAAGCCATGCTCCTTCAAAAAATCCAGAGCATGATCTATCAGTTCTTCAGGATACAGGCCTTCCCTGAGCTTCTGCCTGACCTGTCTTTCTGTCTTGTCCGAGGAACGAAGGTAATAAAGAGCACGCCTTCTGACCCTTGGCTTCAGAATGTCCTCAAATATATGTGTGAGCTCCTGCTCCGTCAGCTCCTGCCCCTCCCTAAGTCTGAGCCTTGATACTTCTCCCTGATACAGCAAAAAGATAAGCCTCCCGTCATCGAGGCTTATCCTTTTACGCTTTTTATCATGATCCTTGATCGAGCTTATGATCATAGCAGTTCGTCATCCGAGGAGGATGCCAGCTCTACCTCTGAGGTGTCCCTGTATTCACCGTTTTCATCGGGAAGCAGCCCGTGCTTTACACGTACAGCATGATCGATCTCTTCAAACACCTCGGGATGATCCACCAGATACTGTCTGGCATTATCACGGCCCTGGCCTATCTTGCTGCCCTTATAGGCATACCAGGCACCGCTCTTTTC
The DNA here is from genome assembly GCA_944377385.1 of uncultured Lachnospiraceae bacterium. Taxonomy (GTDB): domain Bacteria; phylum Bacillota; class Clostridia; order Lachnospirales; family Lachnospiraceae; genus Avilachnospira. The sequence continues at coordinate 2,970 of CALWET010000115.1, forward strand.
AATTATATCCTCCTTTGCGGCTACATCCAGCAGATCACCCTCCCTGGATATACCCTTTCCAAACATCATATCCAGCTCCACGGTCTTGAAGGGAGGCGCTACTTTGTTTTTGGAGATCTTTATCTTGACATGTCCGCCTATGATCTCCGTGCCCTGCTTGATGCTCTCCCCGGACTTTCTGACCTCCATGCGCACTGAGGAATAGAACTTGAGCGCCCGTCCTCCTGTGGTGGTCTCGGGATTTCCATAAAGCACTCCAACCTTTTCACGGAGCTGGTTTATGAATATGACCACGCAGTTGAACTTGGATATCTGGGCCGTCAGCTTTCTGAGGGCCTGGGACATGAGCCTGGCCTGAAGGCCTACCACGGAATCCCCCATCTCGCCCTCGATCTCTTTTTTTGGCACCAAGGCTGCCACGGAGTCTATGATGATCACATCCATTGCCCCGGAGCGCACCATGGTATCGCAGATCTCCAGAGCCTGTTCTCCACTGTCAGGCTGAGATATATAAAGGTTGTCCACATCCACGCCTATATTTTTGGCATAGGTGGGATCCAGGGCATGCTCTGCATCTATAAATCCGCATATGCCTCCCTGCTTCTGGGCCTCAGCTATGACATGAAGGGCTATGGTCGTCTTGCCTGAGGATTCAGGTCCATATATCTCAATGATCCTGCCCCTGGGAACGCCGCCTACTCCAAGAGCCATATCAAGACTCAGGGAGCCTGTGGATATGGTCTGTATGTTCATCTTCTGCTGGGCATCCCCAAGCTTCATGACCGCACCCTGTCCGTATTCTCTCTCTATCTGCTTTATAGCAGCCTCCAGGGCCCTCTCCTTGTCCTGCTTAGTAACTTCCTTTGTATCTGTTGCTTTTAATCTCTCTGCCATTTAGATATCCCTTTCACTTTTATTATATATGTATGAAGGCAAGCCTGATCACTGGCCGCCCCTTTACGATCTCTGCGCTTTGAATATTTGCGATCAGTCCTTATCTTTAATTATCGCAACTTGTTTATTTTAGCATATTTTTGAACCGAACCTCAAGCAGATGTCATGCTTCTATAGGATGGAGCATTTTTCAGAAAATAATGCAAAACCGTGAAAATACACAAAAAGGAGAACATATCACCTCACTTGGTTCTTACTGATTTTATATTTTCTTAGGAAGATTTTTAATCTGCTCTGCTTCTTCAAGTACCTTTAACTGATATTGTGCAATCTGCTGAAGCATTTTAAAACGTTTCTCCTTGCTATAACCCTGTTTGATGAGCTCTGCATTATGTGTTTCCAGATTGGAGAGGACCGTCAATTCCGGAATAGAAGCATAATCCCGTATATTACTGTTTTTTAGCAGCTCTGGATTGACTTCTCTCCACTCTTTTGCCGTACAGCCAAACAAAACAACGTTCAAAAGGTCGGCTTCATCCGCATAAGCCAGCCATTCCATATCTTTTAAAGTGGTCGAATTCGACCACTTTAAAATCATGGTTATACATCATCTCCCAGGTTCCAAGAAATTCAAGTGTCGAACGAGCTCGCAGCCAATTCTTGATCACATCAGCAGCCCGCACATTGTCAGTGCGAGCCTTTGCCATATCTGTCAAGCTGATATAATCACCTCTATCAATGTGCATAACTGTGACAGGAACATCCTGCACTGTAATCAAAGCTGTTTTATTCACCCTATCTTCCCTCATATTATAATAGTTATAGCCATTCTTTGTCTTTTCTATGGATTATATCAGGATATGCTGTAAAAAGTGTAATCATGACCGCTATAGCCTTATTTCCTCCCTGGATTATATCATAGAGGTGCCAGACTTTACAGATTATGCTGTAGATTTGAACAGAAGTATTTTAAAGATTTAGGTTGATTATAAACGATGAGATCGAATTTAAAAAGCTTTTTCCGATAAAAAATATAAAACCGTGAATATGTACAAAAATCAAGGTGAAAATTTGACATGCTACCTTATAATAATGACATGATGGATATAAGACTCTCCAATAAAATAGATCAGAGGCAGCAGCTCTCCATGCTCCAGATAAGGTCCCTCGAGCTTTTGGCAATGGATGTACAATCCCTGAGTACCTTCCTTAAAAATGAGTATCTGGAAAATCCTCTGTTTGACTGCACAGATGTCCATATTCCGGAGCGTTCAGGCTCACTTCCATTGCAGAGCTTAGGGCATACAGTCACCTATGGCCAGAGCTATGACGACATCATACGAGCATCAGATAATAAAGACATCCCTGTCAAAAAAACAGATGAGCTCAGAGAGTTTCTGAAGGATCAGCTTCCTGCCGGGCTCAGTGAAGATGAGCTCCGGCTGTTTGATTATCTTATATCCCACATGGAAAGCTCCGGTTATCTCCCCTATACGGCCACGGAGCTGAGTAATGAAAGCGGTATAGCCAAAGAGACTATAGCTTCTGCTCTTTGCATGCTCAGAGAGCTTGAGCCCTGCGGAATATGCGCATATGACCTTAGGGACTGCCTCCTGCAGCAGCTCAGAAAAAAAGGAAGGATGGGAAGCACGGCATGGAATATTGCCGACCGTTATCTTTCAGAGCTGGCCTCAGGCAATATAGGCCGTATCTCCCGAGGACTCTCTGTCTCAACTGCTGAGGTCAGAAAAGCCATAGAAGAGCTTACCGGGCTTGAGCCTCATCCTGCCAACGGCTTTAACGACAAGGATACTGACTATATGATCCCCGATATAATCATAAGATATGATTCAAATGATATGCATGCTGAGCTCAATGATCATTGGATAGAGGACTATCATCTCAATGATCACTATATGGAGCTTATGAAGAATACCGAGGACGCAGAGCTCAAGGAGTATTTCTCATCCAA
>CALWET010000116.1 GCA_944377385.1 uncultured Lachnospiraceae bacterium
ATATTGCCGATTTATCGGCGGTAGCAAAAAATATAACAAGGCTGGGAATAACAGCCGGAGCATCAACTCCGCAAGAGTTGATTGAGGAGGTAAAACAACAGATGAGTGAAGCTCAGGAAAACAAGGCAATGGAAAACATCGCCGAAACTACGCCCGTTGAACCCGTGGCGCAGGAAACGACCGAAGTAAAAGCTGCGGAAGAAGCCGCAGTGCAGGAAGCCGCTCCCGCGGCGGAAGCCCCCAAAGCGCAGGATGAAAGCGCCGCACCCAAGAAAGAATCTTTTGCAGAGCTTTTGGAAAAGAGCGAAAAGCATTCTTCCAGCGGTGTTAAAGAAGGCAAGCTTTACAGAAATTGTAAAGTCATCAACGCTACTGCGGACGGCATCTATATAAACTTCGGCGGCAAGAAGGACGGATTTATCGATAAAAAGGACGCCGAATTGGACGGTGTGGAATATGATCCCGCAAATTATAATCCCAACGATCCCATCGACGCCATTGTTATAAGCAACAGCGGCAAGACGAACAAGGACGCAATAGCGTTCTCCAAGAAAGCCGTAGACGAGCGCAAGAAGGCAAAGGAAGAAAGCGAAAAAGCTCTCCGTGGCAGTGAGTTCAAAGCTACCGTAAGTGAAGTTGTCAAGGGCGGACTTATAGCAAAAATGGAACCCTATACCATCTTCATTCCCGCCTCTCAGATAAGGATAGGCTATGTGAACGACCTGGAAAAATATTTGGGCAAGACTCTCCGCCTGCGTATGGTTCCCCCCAAGAAGAAGGGCGAAGCGGCAGAAGGCGAGGACGCTCCCGTTGATCAAAGCGAGATCAAGATATCCGGAAGGCGCATAGTCGCTTCTCAGCGCGTTATTCTCGAAGAAGAAAAAGCCAAGAAGGAAGAAGAGCTGTGGGCGTTTATGGAACCCGGCAAGATTGTTCAGGGTAAGGTCAAGCGTTTTGCAGAATTCGGCGCGTTCGTAAACGTGCACGGCTACGACTGCCTGGCGCATATCTCCGACTTGTCTTACTATAAGATAGACAAGCCCGAAGAGGTGCTTGAAAAGGATAAGACCTATGACTTTGTCATTCTCAAAGTGGACAGAGAAAACGGCAGGGTTTCCCTCGGCTACAAGCAGCTTCAGAAGAAGCCTTATGAAATAGCCGCTGAAAAATTACCCGTCGGCAGCGTGATCACGGGTCCCGTGAGAAGCGTATTCCCTTATGGCGCGTTCGTGCTTATCGATCGCGATGTGGACGGACTTATCCCCGTTGCGGAGATATCCCATTCTTACACCAAGGACGCTACCCAAGTGTATAAGGTAGGCGATGAAGTCACCGCAAAGATTATCAAGTTCGACGATAACAAGATAACCCTTTCCGTCAAGGCGCTTGAAGCCGAAAAGCCCGAAGCCGAAGACGTGGAAATCACCGAAGAAGAATATCAGGAGGCAAAGGAGAAGCGCGCCAGCAAGAACGCTTCCAAGTTCGACAGGTCCGCAACTCACGCCGCTCCCAAGAAAAAGAAGGCTGCCCGTGAAGAAGGCGAAGCGGAGAGCACTTCTTGGAAGGCGGGCGACTCCACCAACGCCACTTTGGGCGATCTTTTCAAGGGTCTGAACTTCGATTTCGAGGAAGAAAAGAAGGACGACAAGAAGGAAGACTAAGGGTAGAGTTACCTTTTGAAGGGCATTCAAATTCGGGCGGCACTGCCGCCCGAAAAAATGTCAAAAAAGCGGCGAAAAACTCTTGACATTTTAATATATATATTGTATTATTTAACAGTCGCAAGTCACCGCGACAATATCGAGAGGCGACGCCAAACACGATATGTCGTGGGCCATTAGCTCAGTTGGTTAGAGCAACCGGCTCATAACCGGTCGGTCCAAGGTTCGAGTCCTTGATGGCCCACCAGAATACACTGCATATAATATTTGGCTCGGTAGTTCAGCTGGTTAGAACGCTAGCCTGTCACGCTAGAGGTCGTGGGTTCGAGCCCCATCCGAGTCGCCAAAACTGATATATGAGCGATAGCAATATCGCTCATAAATATGCCTCGGTAGCTCAGTCGGTAGAGCAGGGGACTGAAAATCCCCGTGTCGGTGGTTCGATTCCGCCCCGAGGCACCACTTAAAATTATATGCTGGTGTAGCTCAACTGGCAGAGCAGCTGATTTGTAATCAGCAGGTTGATGGTTCGATTCCGTTCACCAGCTCCACCAAAACTAAATATGGGTAGGTTCCCGAGTGGCCAAAGGGAGCAGACTGTAAATCTGCCAGCTCAGCTTTCGGTGGTTCGAATCCACCCCTGCCCACCAAAAGACGAACACCAAGCGTGTTCGTCTTTTTTCATATCAAATATTTGTCGGACAATTTTGCCGCACATATTGCAAAAAGCGCATACATATGCTATTATAATATCAGAACAAAACATATATGAGGTGGAAATATGTATCAAATCAACTTGAAAGAAATTGTTCCCGATCTTGAAGCCAGATGTAAAAAGCTGAACACTATTCGTAAAGTATTGATGTGCTTATTCTTTTTGATAATTCCTGCAATACCCGCGATGATAGTTTTGTCAAAATACGGATTTTGCATGCAAATGTGCCATGTGATAAATATGGTAAAGATGCAGGATAAAACTCCCATCACAAACGTGTTCGGATATGCTTCCAACGGAGTTGAGGCGGCTCAGAAACTTATAGATACCGGTAATTTGAAGGGGTATCATATCGTTGCCGATGCACTCATAGTTAAAGACGGTATAGAGATCACGGAAGAAGAAGCACTGCGCGAAGCGGCTGTGTATTTCAGCGTTCCGGCAGCTGTTGCAAGAGGCATGACTGCGGACAAAATGAGCAGAGTCGCAAAAATGGCTATACAAATGCAGCAGGAACAAGTTCAGCAGCAATTGCAAAATTCCGCTCCCGTTGACGAAAGCACAGGTAACTCGAAGGAAGTGGAGTGATGGACGATATCCAAAGACCGGAAATACCGCTTAATTGCTTTTTTAAGGGCAGTTATAACCCTGCGTATTATCACGACATACGCATTGCCAAGGATAAGTGTTGGCAATACAATAACCTGCATCCGAATGACGACGCGGGGCACGACAAAATTCTTCGAAATCTGTTCGGTAAGGTAGGTAAAGAAGCCACCGTTGTGCCTCCGTTTTGGTGCGATTACGGATATCATATTGAGGCGGGCGATTATTTTTACGCCAATCACAACGTGATAATGCAAGACGGCGGAGGCATAAAATTCGGCGATTATGTCTTTATCGCGCCAAATGTATTGCTCACTACGGCAGAACACGCCTTGGACGCGCAAATGCGAAAAGACGGCGTAGAGATAGCCAAGCCAATCACGATAGGCAATAACGTTTGGATAGGTGCCGGTGCGATAATTTTAGCGGGCACGGTCATAGGCGATAATACCGTTATAGGTGCAGGGAGCGTTGTTAAAGGCACTATTCCGTCGGGAGTGGTTGCAGCCGGCGTTCCTTGCCGTGTTATACGCGAAATAACGGAGGCAGATAGAAGTACCTATACTCAACCCCGATAGAACACTTTAATCGTACTGCTTTCGGCATATTTGCACAATCTGTCGACTTGTTGTAGGTTACTACAACTTCGCATCATCTCGCACAAATCTGCTCGAAATCAGTTACGTTAAAAGCAGAGCATTTTAGCTGTATATTCTATGCAGAAGGAATTATATATTCATAGCGGATTATCTTCGCAGAATCTTTGAGTATAGCGTTACGCTGCTAAAATGTGTCCTACCGAGGTTGGGTATAGGTACCTATCCTTATTACGACGGCAGGTATTGACGGTTGCCGCAAGGGCATACTATCAATATGGAATATTGCGTTATGTATGAGTATGATTTGAATGATGTTATAAATAATTGCACGGCGGCGCAAGTTTATGTCGACGGAAAGCAGAAAGAACTTGGCAAAGACGAACTTGCCGCGTTGAAAGCTGTATTTGAGAAGATGAATGAGGGCGGATATGAAATGCCCGGATACGGCGTGAGCATTGACTCTTTGACGCGAGAAGAGCTTAAAAGCGGAGTATGGGTTCGCCTTATGTATCCCGAAAGGGTTTATCGCGGCGATATTCCGTTTGAATCATTGCTTATTAAGGTGGATGAAAATTACTGCGGATATAATTTGATCCGCGAATACGAAGGGAAATATCAAGGCAGAGTTTTTTACTTCAATTTGCAAGAAGGAAAGACTATGCGGGATTTATATAAGTTTTTATGCGGATAAAATCGCATATTTTGTTTTAATTTTCGGTTTTTCGACAATACTTACCGCGATACGACATCGCGGTTTTTTTATAATGTATGAAGTGAGGCGGATATGCAGGTAAAAATATATAACACAGGTATATATACGGTCGCGGGACTGAGCGGAGAGTTGGATGAGTGCGCGGCGGCGGAACTCAGGCGTAAGCTCGACGAGGCGCTTGTTTTGCCCGATGTGAAGAAGAATATAGTATTCGATATGGGCGGGGTGTCATTTATGGACAGTACGGGAATAGGCGTTTTGCTCGGCAGGTATAAGCTGTTAAAACAGCGCGGCAAAAATATGTTTATAAGCAACGTAAATGCGCAGATGGACAGAATTTTACGCACGACGGGAATATATACGATTATGCAAAAGGTGAGCGTATGACCAAGATAAATAAATTTGAAATGCGGTTGAGCGCGCTGAGTGAAAATGAAAGTTTTGCACGCTCTTGCGTGGCGGCGTTTTGTCTGCCTTTGGATCCGTCCATAGATGAGATCAACGACGTTAAAACGGCTGTTTCCGAGGCGGTAACCAATTGCATCGTGCATGCGTACAATGGGGCGCCTGATAAATACATAGACATGAGCGTAACTGCGGAAGAAGGCGGCAGACTTACCGTTACCATATCGGACAGCGGTTGCGGCATAGAAGACGTGGAGCAGGCTTTACAGCCGTTCTATACGACAAAATCGGACGAAGAGCGCAGCGGAATGGGATTTACCATAATGAAAACGTTTATGGACGAATTATTGGTCACATCTCAAAAAGGGAGAGGAACGCAGGTGTCTATGACTAAATATTTCAGAGGTGCCCGAAATGTTGACTCACGAACAGACTCTTCAACTGATTGAACGCGCCAAAGACGGCGATGAAACCGCCAAAACAGCGCTGGTAACGGAGAATATGCCGCTGATAAAGAGCATAGTCAAAAGATACGGCAACGTTCATGTGGAATATGAAGACCTTATGCAGCTGGGCGCTATGGGGCTTATAAAGGCGGTGAACAACTTTAACAGCGCTTATAACGTTAAATTTTCCACTTACGCCGTTCCTATGATAGCGGGGGAGATAAAGCGGTTTATACGCGACGACGGAGCTGTTAAAGTGAGCAGAGCGCTGAAAACGCTTTCAGTGAAAATGCATGCGTATATCGACGAATATATTCAGACTAACGGAGAATCTCCCTCATTGGATAAACTATCGGAAGTTTTCGGGGTGGATAAGCAGGAGATAGTGTTTGCGATGGACAGCAATAAGTATCCGCTTTCCATCTATGAAAAATTCGATGATGAAAGCTCTGGCAGTATAATAGACCGTTTGCCTGCAAAAGGCAGCGGGGATGAACTTATTGACAATATTTTACTCAAAAAGTTGCTTGCGGAATTGCCCGAGAGAGAAAAAACCGTCATAAAATTACGATATTATAAGGATATGACTCAAAGCGAAGTGGCTAAAGTATTGGGAGTATCGCAGGTGCAAATATCCAGGATAGAATCAAAAGTAATAGGCAAAATGAGAAAACAGCTTGCCTAGCTTTGTTACAAGTTATGGTAAATATATAGCTTATATCCGGTCTATGGGATAAATTCTGAATACGGACTGACCGTTATCATCTGTATAATATACTTTAACGGCATATCGCGGCGTGAAAAGACCGCCCGTTTCGAATTGTACTGCAAAAGAATACTCGCTTCTACCCGAATCGAACAGATGAACAATCCTGTCGCCGCTGAAATAGTCGCGTAATATCACGGCGTAATTCAGGCGCGGATCGGCGCTTATCATTATATTACACATATTATTCCGCCGTTCAATTGAAATTTGCGGGCGCGCAAGTATGGAGTATGAACGATTAACGGCGTTCGGCAAATATCTTGAAGAAAAT